>JAKLKS010000159.1:999-9697 GCA_023150535.1 Planctomycetota bacterium | reverse complement strand
GCGGAGCGAGGGGAGCCGGAAGGCCCAGAGGTTGATGCGGGAGAGGAGGTCCTCCCGGAACCGCCCCTCCCGCACCGCCCGGGCGAGGTCGCGGTTCGTGCCGGCGAGGAGCTGGAAGTCGCTGCGGACCTCCCGGTCGGACCCCACGGGCAGGAACACCCTGTCCTCGAGCGCGCGGAGCAGCATCGCCTGCTCGTCGAGGCCGAGTTCGCCGATCTCGTCGAGGAAGAGGATGCCCCCGTCGGCCGCGCGGAGGAGGCCGGCCCGGTCCGAGAGCGCGCCCGTGAATGCCCCCTTCACGTGGCCGAACAGCGCGGACATGGCCGCGTCCCCGCGCAGCGTCGCGCAGTTGAGCTCCACGAACGCCCCCGACGTCTGCTTCCGGGACCTCTTGAGGTCGAAGAGGCGCCGCGCGAGCCGGGACTTCCCCGCGCCCGTCGGCCCGGTGAGGAGCAGCGGGGCCCGCGACGCTATGGCCACGCGCTCGATCTCGTCGATGAGCGCGTTGAAGGCCGGGTTGCGCGTCTCGATGCCCGACTTGAGGAAGGAGACCGCGTCCTGCCGCTCCTCGCGGAAGCGCGACGCGAGGCGGTCGTAGCGGGAGAGGTCGAGGTCGATGATGCTGAAGCGGCCGAGGTGGTTCGGCCGTGCGCGGGGCGGCGGTGAGGCCTGGAGGAGCCGCCCGGGCAGGTGCCGGGACTCGGTCAGGAGGAAGAGGCAGATCTGCTCGACGTGGGTCCCCGTGGTGATGTGGACGAGGTATTCCTCCTCCTCGAGGTCGAAGGCGTAGGCGCCGGCGAAGTCGTGGAGGGCGCCGTACACCGCCTCGAAGTCCCAGGGGTCGCGGTAGGGGAGGAGATGCCCCCGGACCTCCGTCTCGGGGGAGACGGACCGCAGGTCCTCCGAGACCGTGGCCAGGAGCCTCTCCTCGCCCCTGTGGTGGAGGATCTCGAACCGGTCGAGGAGGAGGTCCTCGTGGCGGACGAGGTCCACCGTGGGCCGCCAGTGGAGCCAGCGGTCCCCCGTGGGGGGCGCGCTGTCGAGGCGGAGCCCCAGGATCCCGAACGCGACCCTTCGTGGCACACTCTTATCCATGGAGATAGTATTCTATCGCAAAGGATACGGATTCCTTCGTCCGCGAGGATCCCCTGCGGCTTCCGGTCCGGCGTCTTCAGTCCCAACTCGTTTGGTGACAATGGATTGGGAACGCGCGGCTTCTTCACGCCCAGGTCCGGCACACCGCCTGCGATAGAGGCCTCCGTCGTGGGACACGGAGGACGAGGACATGGCCAACAGGACGCTGTTCGCCTCGCGGAGGGGAGCCCTCACTCCCACGACCGACAGCCGGAATCACGAGGGCTCCCCGGCCTACGCGTTCCCGCCGAAGCACGCGCTTGCCCAGTACGCCGCCACGGGATGCCTGAACGGGACGTTCTACGCGGGGGCCGAGGACCAGCTCGGGACGGTCCTCGGCCTCGCCCAGGAGGTGGACGCGGAGTTCGTAGCGAAGACCGCGGTCCACTGCCGGGCCCGGGGGGCCATGAAGGACATGCCGGCCCTTCTCCTCGCGGTGCTCTCGGTGAAGGACAAGGCGCTCTTCGCCCGGGTCTTCGACCGGGTGGTGGACGACGGGAGGATGCTCCGGACCTTCGTGCAGATCCTCCGGTCGGGCGCCGTGGGCCGGAAGTCCCTCGGCACGCTGCCGAAGCGGAAGGTGCTCGCGTGGCTCGATGCGCGGTCGGAACAGGAGCTCGTCCGGGCCTCGGTCGGGAACTCGCCGTCGCTCGCGGACATCGTGCGGATGGTGCACCCGAGGCCGGCGACGCCGGCGCGGGAGGCGCTCTACGGCTGGCTCCTCGGGCGGCCGCACGACGCCGCGGCGCTGCCGCAGTCGCTCCGGGATTACGAGGACTTCAAGGCCGGGAAGACGAAGGAGGTGCCGGACGTGCCGTTCCTCATGCTCACGAGCCTCGACCTCGACGTCGCCGGGTGGAGGACCGTGGCCAGGAGGGCGACCGTCCAGCAGACGCGGATGAACCTCAACACGTTCGCGCGGCACGGGGTGTTCGGCGATCCCGCGGGTGGCTCGCTCCTCGGCCGGATGTTCCGGGACGGGGACGAGGGCCGGGCGGTCGCCCGGCTCGTGGCGGAGAGGCTCCGGGACCGGGACGCGATCCGGAAGGCCCGGGTCCTCCCGTACCAGCTCCTCGCGGCCCGGGCGTCGGTGGACGAGACGGTGCCGGCGGAGGTCCGGGACGCGCTCCAGGACGCCGTCGAGGTCGCGCTCGAGTGCGTGCCGGCGGTCGAGGGTCGGGTCGTCGTCTGCCCCGACCTCTCGGGCTCGATGATGTCGCCCGTGACGGGCAACAGAGGCTCGGGGACCACGAAGGTCCGGTGCATCGACGTGGCGGCGCTCGTCGCGGCCGCGGTGCTCCGGAAGAACCCGGGCGCGCAGGTGCTGCCGTTCAACGACGACGTCGTCAAGGTGCGGCTCGAGGGGAGGGACACGGTGCTGACGAACGCCGAGCGGCTCGCGAAGGCGGGCGGCGGCGGGACGAACTGCAGCGCGCCGATCCGGCTCCTCAACGACGGCGGCGAGGCGCCGGACCTGGTGGTCTTCGTCTCCGACAACCAGTCCTGGGTGGACGCCCGGGCGGGGCGGGGCACGGCCCAGCTCGCGGAGTGGAACGAGCTCAAGGCCCGGAACCCGCGGGCGCGGCTCGTGTGCATCGACATCCAGCCCTACGGCACCACGCAGGCGGCGGAGAGGGAGGACATCCTCAACGTCGGCGGCTTCTCGGACGCGGTGTTCGAGGTCGTCGCCGAGTTCGCGGCCGGGAGGCTCGCGCCCGGCCACTGGGTCGAGGTCATCGAGAAGGAGGAGATCTGACGGGGAAGCCGGGGGAGGCGGGAATGCAGGCGGGACTCCACGGACCTGCGGAAGCGGACGGCGGGTCAACGGCCCTCCGGAGCGCACCAGGCCGGTCCCACCACTGGTTGTCCCGCCTCCCCATGGCGACCCTTCAAGGAACGAGTCGCCCGGGAAGGGGCGAATGCCGGAGGGACTACAACTGTGAATTGTCCGTCCCTCCAGCCGCTTGTCGCCCCGTCGCGGTCAAGGAAGTCACGGAGGCGGGAATGCTCGCGGGACTCCATGGTCAGGGCGCCCGGGCAACCGGGAACCGGGTTCGACTCCCGGCGATCGAGAGGTCAGGCCCACGTCCCGCACTCGGTTGTCCCGCCTCCATCAACTACCGTCGTTGTCGCGTCGAGTCCGAATGCCGCCGAGGCTCCACGGTTGCGGGTTCGAGTCCCGTCGCCTCCACGCGGAGGGGGCGTAGCTCAACTGGTAGAGCAAGGTCCCGGCTACCCTTGTCGGACGTCGCCGCAGGGAGGAAGTCGTCATGGTCGTGAATCCGCAGTACGAGCTCATCGAGGGCGAGGGCGCGGCCCCCGTCAAGGCCTGGATCCGCGGCGTCTCGCTCGAGGACCAGGCCCGCGAGCAGATCACCCGCATCGCGCGGATGCCCTTCGTCTTCCGCTGGGTCGCGGTCATGCCCGACGTGCACTGGGGCATCGGCGCCACCGTCGGGAGCGTCATCCCCACGCGCGGCGCGGTCATCCCGGCCGCCGTCGGCGTCGACATCGGCTGCGGGATGATGGCGATCCGCACCACGCTCCGCGCGAGCGACCTCCCCGACGACCTCCACGCCATGCGCACGAACATCGAGAAGGCGGTCCCGCACGGACGCACCGACCGCGGGGGAAGGGGGGATCGCGGCTCCTGGCACGACGTCCCCGGCCCGACCGCGGCCGCCTGGGCCGAGCTCGAGCCTGCCTTCCGGCGCATCCTCGACCGCCACCGCAAGCTCGCGGGGACGCGCACGGTCCACCACCTCGGGACCCTCGGGACGGGGAACCACTTCATCGAGGTCTGCCTCGACGAGGAGGACCGCGTCTGGTTCCTCCTCCACAGCGGTTCCCGCGGCATCGGGAACCGCATCGGGACCTACTTCATCGAGCTCGCGAAGAAGGACATGGGCGTCCACCTCGCGAACCTCCCCGACGAGGACCTCGCGTACCTCAGGGAGGGCACGCGGCACTTCGACGAGTACTGCGAGGCCGTCGAGTGGGCCCAGCGCTTCGCCATGCGCAACCGCGAGCTCATGATGGGAGCGGTGGTCCGCGCGGTGGCCTCGACGCCCGGGGTTCCGCCCTTCACGGCGGACGAGATGGCCGTCAACTGCCACCACAACTACGTGAACCGCGAGACGCACTACGGCGAGTCGGTGCTCGTCACCCGCAAGGGGGCGGTCCGCGCCGGTGCCGGGGACCTCGGCATCATCCCGGGCAGCATGGGGGCGCGCTCCTACATCGTGCGCGGCAGGGGGAACCCCGAGTCGTTCTCCTCCTGCAGCCACGGGGCGGGCCGCGCCATGAGCCGCGCCGAGGCGAAGCGCCGCTTCACCCTGGCGGACCACGCGGAGGCGACGAAGGCCGTCGAGTGCCGAAAGGACGCCGACGTCATCGACGAGACGCCGGGCGCCTACAAGCCCATCGACGCGGTGATGGAGGCGCAGAAGGACCTCGTCGAGATCGCCCACGAGCTCCGCCAGGTCGTCTGCGTGAAGGGGTGACGATGGCGCCGAAGGAGATCGACGGGTCGAGGGGCGAGGGCGGGGGGCAGATCCTCCGCACCTCGCTCGCGCTCTCCCTCGCCACCGGCACGCCCGTCCGCGTGAGGAACATCCGCGCGGGGCGGGAGAAGCCGGGGCTCCTCCGCCAGCACCTCACGGCGGTCAGGGCGGCCGCGGAGGTCTCGGGCGCCGACCTCGAGGGTGCGGCGATGGGCTCGATGGAGATCACCTTCAAGCCGAAGGCGGTCAGGCCCGGCGAGTACCGCTTCGCCGTGGGCACGGCCGGAAGCGCGGGGCTCGTCCTCCAGACGATCCTGCTCCCGCTCTGCCTCGCGAAGGAGCCGTCCACCCTCGTCCTCGAGGGGGGGACCCACAACCCGGCGGCGCCGCCCTTCGACTTCCTCGCCCGCACCTGGCTCCCGCTGCTCGGGAGGATCGGCTTCCCCGCGGAGGCGCGAATCGAGCGGCACGGGTTCTACCCCGCGGGGGGCGGGAGGTTCACGGTCCGGACGCGGCCGGCGGGGGACCTCCGTCCGCTCGATCTCCTCGAGCGCGGGGAGGTCCGCGCCCGCCGGGGCCGGATCCTCCAGTCGGGGCTCCCGGAGCGCATCGCCGAACGGGAGCGGGACCTCCTCCTCAAGGGGACCGGCTGGCCGGCCGGTTCCGTCTCCATCGAGGGAGTCGAGAGCCCCGGCCCCGGGAACGCCGTCCTCATCGAGGCGGAGTGCGACGCCCTGACCGAGGTCTTCTCCCGCTTCGGGGAGTTCGGCGTCCGCGCCGAGGCGATCGCCGACCACGTCATGAAGGAGTACCGCCACTGGCTCGCCGGCGGGGTTCCCGTCGGCCGCCACCTCGCGGACCAGCTCCTTCTCCCGATGGCCCTCGCCCGCGGCGGGTCGTTCCGCACGCTGCCGCTGTCCTCCCACTCGACGACGAACATCGCCTCGCTGCGGGAGTTCGGGTTCCGGGTGGAGTCGGAGAAGGCGGAGCGGAACGTCGTCGTGACGGTGGCGGGTGGGTGATCGCAGCCTCCCGTCCCTTCTCCCCGTGGGGATACCCCCGGTCGCCCGGGGTGCGGTCCGGGTGTCGGGGGGCGTCGGGAGCTTCCCCCGGGGTCGTAGGAGCGGGCGGTTGCCGGCATCGCCTCGATGGTCGGCGATACCCGGTGTCGGGGCCAGGCCCTGTCGAGGTTCCCGATGAGCCGGTCCATCGACGTCGAGAAGCGCCTGGCCATCCTCAGGTCCGCCGCTGCCGGGATCCTCGACGGCCTCCCCTGCCCCGATTGTGGCAGGGACTCCGTCAGCGTCCGGTTCACGAATCCTTCAGGCGACGAGTTCCGGACCTGGTTCCTCTGCTCGGCCTGCGACTTCAGGATGCGGGCCCAGAACTCGGGCAGGCCGCCGCACTTCACGGAATCCCGGATTGACCCTGATCTGGAGGAGCGCGATCGGCAGTGAGGTGCGCATCACGGGCCCGGCACGCACCGTGGTCGACGCCTTCCGCTACCGGAACAAGATCGGACTCGACGTCGCCCTGAAGGCCCTCAGGGACGGATGGACCCGGCGGCGGATCGGGATCCTGGAACTGGAGCGCCACGCCGCGCTCGGCCGGGTGTCCCGGGTGATGCGCCCTTACCTGGAGTCCCTGGCGTGACGGCCCGGAGTCCGACCAACGTGCCGGCGTCGATCCTCGCCCGCCTGAAGAGCGTGGCCGACGTCAGGAACATCCCCCACCAGAATGTGCTGGGGGCCTACGCACGGGAGCGGTTCCTCTACCGGCTGGGTGTCGCGCTCCTCGGGACGGAGTACGTCCTCAAGGGAGCGATGCTCTTCGTCCTCTGGCGGGGGAGAGGGTAGTCCACGGGGAGTGCAGGACCTCGCCCGGCCACGAGGAAGGCACGCCTTGAGGAGACTGCCTGCCGTGTCACCGAGCCCAGACGATGCCTCGCCCGACCCTCGGTGGGAGAAGGACTCGCCTGCCGGCCAGTCCACTCTCGCCCGGGCATTCCCGTCCGCGCTGCGGAGCGAAGCCCTGGCTGCCCTTGAGGTCGTTCCATTCGGCGAGTGGCGACTGACGGAGTCGTTCATCCTCTGGTCGCAGGGGGAACGGCTGGAGATCCCCGCCCGCATCTACGCCCCGGAACCGGACGAAGCCGCCGAGAACGCTCTTGCAGAGGACCAGCGCACCATCCTTCACTGCCTGTATTCGCGCCACCACGACGGACACGTCCGGCAGCGCCGCATCGAGCAAGTGATTCGCTCCTCTCACCCATGGGTTGTGCCTTTCGTCGTGGGGCTGGCCGGCGATTACGTGGTCGAGATCCAGGTCGCCATCCTGAAGGGCCTCGCCGATCTCCCTCGCGGCGGTTCCCCGCAGAGACGGCTCTACGGGGACTTCGTTCGCGAGAACCCGGCGTTTCTCGACCTCACGAGCCGCAGGGTGACCAGCTACTGGGACTGCTACCACCGGTGGCGCTACCCGAAGCAGGAGGACTTCCCGGGGAGCGTACTTGTCGCCGGGCTACTGGCCGCCGGCCTTGACCCGGCGTAGGGCACTCCCTGGTCGGGCGTTCTTCCCGCTCCTTCCTCCGCCCCCTTGCGCGCCGCCCGGCGGCCCCCCCCTCCCTCCCCGCGCCCCGGGCCTCCCGGGGGGGAGGGGGCGACGGTGGAGGTATCCTCATCCCAACGGGAAGGGGACCCACATGCAATGCCGACCAGTCCACAATCGCAGGAGCCGGTCCTCGTGAGCAGTCTGGCCCGGCCATTCTGGTACGTCCGGCCTGGGTGGCCGCCGTGGCCTCCCGTGATGGCCTGCGGTCAGATCCAGCCGCCCGGTCCAGGCCGTCTCTGCATCAGCTGGGGGCATGCGGGCCGAGGCCTCAAGCCGGGCGCCATGAGACGGGAGAAGCAGGAGTGGATGGGGACTCTCCCTCGCCTGGGTGGCGTTCGCTACCTCTGGGTTGAATCGAAGGTCACCCAGGAGTTCTTCGACTCGGTCTGTTCGATGCGCGGGCTTGAGGGCCTCTCTCTTCACTGGAACCAGGCGAGGGATCTCAGGCGGTTGGTTCAGATGGAGCACCTTCGCCACCTCCACCTGGGGATTTCGAGCGCGGTCGTCTCGATCGAGCCGCTTCAGCGCATGAAGATGCTCATCACCTTCAGCATCTCGAACCTCCGCAAGGTACGGGACCTGACCCCGCTGGGAGAGTTGAAGCAACTTGAGGAACTCCGGGTCGATGGAGGCATGTGACAGCCCCAGAGGGTCTCCTCCCTGGGGCCAATCGGCGGCTTGACGAACCTCCGGAAACTGAGCTTGATCAACCTCCGCTCGGACGATCGGACGCTCTCGCCACTCTTCAGTCTGAGCAGACTCGAGTACTTCGCCTCCGCGCAATGGTGGGACCCCGCGGAACTGAATGAGATTCGCCGACGCAATCCAAGGCTGGCCACGGAGTAGAGGGGCTGTGTTGGACGCGACGGCCCGGCGCGAGCGCTGGGCATCACCTTCGGCAGGTGCAGGCTTGCCCCCCGCCCGGAGCGCCACCTCGCGCGGTGCCCGGACAGCCTCTGGATCCAGCGCTTGTAGCCCCCGCCGCGTGCCGTCGAAGGGGGGGGGCGTGCCGCGAGGTGCCGTCGGGCCTTCCGCGCCCGGTTGGAGAACCGACCGCAAGGGCGCGACGAGGGCGGTCTCGGGCGGATTCGAGGCCGGAAGAGTTGGAGCGGGTGAACGGATTCGAACCGTCGACATCCACCTTGGCAAGGTGGCGCTCTACCACTGAGCTACACCCGCTCGGTCGCCGAGGAGAGACGGCCCACAGTATCGGCCCCCGCCCGCCCCCGAACAAGAAACGCGGCGCCCCGCCCCGAACCGCCCCCCCGCCCCCCGGTTGTAGACTGGAGGTTTCCGCTCCCACCGAGGAGGCGCCATGGGCCTTTCCCTGATCGTCGTCGCCGGCGTCGTCGTCCTCGGCGCCGGACTCCTCATCGCCCTCGGCGGCACCCGCGGCCTCGTCGCGGGCATCGCCGTCCTCGCGCTCGCCGTCGCCGGAGGCGCCGCCTTCC
>JAKLKS010000159.1:0-989 GCA_023150535.1 Planctomycetota bacterium | reverse complement strand
ATCACCGTAGAAGTAGCGGTACGAGTAGTCGAACAGCGTGTTCTTCGCATACAGGTCCGTCAGTACCGCGTTGCCCTTCACCGCCTGCCCGAACGTGGCCGAGTACTCGAAGGAGAAACCCTTCTCGCACAACGCGTTCCGAAAGCGCATCCACGCCCCGTCCCCGCCGCCGCCGCCCCCGTCGCCGTCGAGAGCGCCCCCCTCCTCCCCGAGGGCGCCTGGACCGCGGCCGGCCGCGTCCTGCGCGGGGCGAAGGGGGAGGAGCCCCTCGCCGGCGCCGTCGTCGAGGTCTTCGACGCCGTCGCCCCGCCCCCCTTCGGGCCCGTCCTCGCCGCCGCCGCCGCCGACGCGGAGGGGGGGTTCCGGTTCGAGGGGCTCCTCGCCCCGAACGTCCGGATCCGCGCCTCCGCGCCCGGGTGCGCCGCCGCCGTCGCCGGGGCCGACGCCGCGGCGGGGGACCTGACCCTCCGCCTCCTCCCCGGCGGCCGCGTCGAGGGCCGGGTCCTGGAGAAGGAGACGAAGGCCCCCGTCCCCGGCGCCCGCGTCCAGATGGGCGAGGGGGCCGGCGTCCTCGCCTCCGCCGAGGGGACCTTCGTCCTCGAGGGGGCGCCCCGCGGCAAGGGGCGCATCGAGGGGCGCGCCCGGGGCTTCGCCCGGGGGAGGGCCGCGGTGGACGTCGGCGAGGCGCCGGTCACGGGCGTCGAGATCCTCCTGCGCCCCGGCGCCATCGTCTCCGGCACCGTGTTCGCCCCCGACGGGAGCCCCGCGGAGGGGGCGGTGGTCACCGTCTCCTTCCTCTTCGAGATCCCCTTCGCCGGCGGGATCCCCGCCCCCGTGGAGACCGACCCCATCGTCTCGGGGAAGGACGGCGCCTGGACGTGCGAGGAGGCGCCCGCGGGGCGCGGCCTGCGCGTCGCCGCCTCGGCGAAGGACTCCATGGCGCCGGAGGTGGACGTCCCCCCCCTCGCGCGGGGGGAGGCGAGGACCGG
>JAKLKS010000158.1:5287-9700 GCA_023150535.1 Planctomycetota bacterium | reverse complement strand
CCCGGAGGAGGTGGAGGTCGACCCGCGCCTCCCCGAGCAGCGCCAGCACCCCCGCCGCCGCGGCCAGCCGCCGCGCCGCGTCCCACTTCCCGAAGGCGGCCATGGAGGCGGAGCCGTCCAGCGCGAGCGCCACGCGGTCGGCTGCCTCCCGCTCGAACTCCTTCACGTGCAGGCGCCCCGTGCGGGCCGCGGCGTTCCAGTCGATGGTCCGGAGGTCGTCCCCGGCGGCGTAGGCCCGGTGCCCCGCGAACTCCACCCGCCCCCCCCGGCCCCCGGCGGAGCGCTCCCCGGCCCGATCCGCCGCCCGGGAGCGGCGGCGCCGCAGGCGCAGGCCCCGCAGGGAGGAGAGGAAGTCCGCGTCGAAGAGGGCCTCGCGGGAGGGCACCGCTCCCTACCCCGGCTCCGGGAACCCCGGGGGGAGGCCCCAGTGGAGCCTCTCGCGGAGGACGGGGAAGAACCCCCGCCGCCCCGTCCCCTGGAGCAGCGCGGGGCGGCGGGCCCTCCGGATCATCACCACGTCGCCGCGGCGGGCCTCGATGACCGTCTGCCCGTCGGCCACGCAGATGGCCCGCTCGTTGTCCGATTCCAGGGTGAGCGCGATGCGGCTCGAGGCCGGGAGCACGAGCGGCCGGTTGGCGAGCGAGTGGGGGCACATCGGCGTGAGGACGAAGGCCTCCAGCGCCGGGTCCACGAGCGGCCCCCCCGCCGCCAGCGAGTGGGCCGTGGAGCCCACCGGGGTCGACACGATGAGGCCGTCCCCCCGGTAGGTCGTGGCGTAGCGTCCGTCCACCTCGAGGTGGATGACCACGATGCGGGGCCCCCACCTCTCGAAGACCACGTCGTTGAGGGCCGCGGCGCGGTCCGCGGGGCGGGCCGGCCTCCCCCCGCGGCGGACCTCGCACTCCATGCGCATGCGGGGGCGGGGCGGGGGGAGCCGGCCCTCGAGGAAGCGGTCGAGCGCGTCCTCGATCTCGTCCTCGCGGAGCTCCGTCAGGAAGCCGAGCCGCCCGAACCGGACCCCGAGGATGGGGACCGGGTTGTCCCCCATGCGCCGGGCCGCGGAGAGGATGGCGCCGTCCCCTCCCAGCACGAGGGCGAGGTCGGCCTTCGCCCGGGAGAGGTCGCGCCTCCTCCCGAGGTCGGCGGCCACGATGCGGGCCCGGCGCCGGACGTAGCGGCGGATGCGGTCCGCCGCCTCCGCGACGCCGGCCTTGCGCCCGTCACCGAGGACGAGGATGCGCAGCACGGTCGGGGCTCCCTGCCATTTCGAGGACCGCCGCCGCGATGCCCGCGGCGTCCAGGCCGAAGCGCGCGAGCAGGCGGTCCCGCTCCGCGTGGTCGAGGTAGGCGTCGGGGATGCCGAGCATGCGGACGCGCGGCGCGGCCGTCCCCTCGGCCCCCCCCGCGCCCGCCAGGCACTCGAGCACCGCCGAGCCGAAGCCCCCCTGCACCGCGTGGTCCTCCACGGTGACGAGGAAGGGGAGCTCCCGGTGGAGGCGGAGGACGAGTTCCGCGTCCAGGGGCTTGGCGAAGCGCATGTTCACCACCGTCGCGCGGATCCCCCGGTGGCGGAGCGCCCGGGCGGCGCACCAGGCCGGGTAGACCGAGGCGCCGTAGGCGAGGATCCCGGCGTCGGGGCCGCGGCGGAGCACCTCCGCCTTCCCGAGGACGACGGGCGGCGCCTTCCCCCCGCGGATGGCGGGAGGGACCTCGTCCCGGGGGTAGCGGAGGGCGAAGATCCCCGGCTCCCGGGCGGCGAACCGCAGCATGGCCTCCAGTTCCGGGCCGTCCTTGGGGGCCATGAGGATCATGTTCGGGAGGGTCCGCAGGAAGGCGATGTCGAAGGCCCCGGTGTGGGAGACCCCGTCGCTCCCCACGATGCCCGCGCGGTCGAGCGCGAGGATCGCCTTGCGGCCCTGCAGCGCCACCTCGTGGAAGACCTGGTCGTAGCCGCGCTGGAGGAAGGTCGAGTAGATGGCCGCCACGGGGAGGACCCCCGCCGCGGCGAGGCCGCCGGCGAGGCCGACGGCGTTCTGCTCGCAGATGCCGACGTCGAAGGTCCGCGCGGGGAAGCGGGCGGCGAAGCGGTCGAGGCCGGTGCCGTCGGGCATGGCCGCCGTGATGGCGACGACGCGGGGGTCCTCCTCGGCGAGCGCGCAGAGGGCGTCGGAGAAGGCCCGGGTCCAGGAGACCTGGGGGGCGGCCGCCGGGGGGACCTTCACGTCCGGGGCCGGGGCCGGCTTCTTCGGGGAGGGCTTCACCCCGTGGAACTTCACCGGGTCCTGCCGGGCCGGCTCGTAGCCGTGGCCCTTCTCGGTCACCACGTGGAGGAGCCGGGGGCCGCCGACGTCGCGGAGGTCCCGCAGCTCCCGCACGAGGGTCTGCACGTCGTGGCCGTCCACGGGGCCGAAGTAGTGGAAGCCGAGCTCCTCGAAGAGGTGGCCGGGGACCACGGCGTAGCGGAGGGTGTGGTACCAGTGCTCGGCGGCCTCGCGGGCCTTCCCTCCGAAGATCCGCTCCACCGCCTCGGCCACGTCGTGCTTGGCCTTGCGGTAGGAGGGGTTGGTGCGCAGGCGGGTGAAGTAACCGACCATGGCGCCGTTGCTCGGCGCGATGGACATGCGGTTGTCGTTGAGGACGACGAGGAGGTCCCTCTTCACCTCGCCGGCCATGTTGAGGGCCTCGAAGGCCATCCCCGCGCCGATGCCGGCGTCCCCGATGACGGCCACGGTGCGCGCCGTCCCGCCCCGGACCTTCTCCCCGCAGGCGAGCCCGAGCGCCGTGGAAAGGGCGGTCCCGGCGTGGCCCGTGGTGAAGAGGTCGTAGGGGGATTCCTCCCGGTTCGAGAACCCGGAGAGGCCCCCCTCCTGCCGGAGGGTGGCGATGCGGGACTTCCGCCCCGTGAGGATCTTGTGGGCGTAGACCTGGTGGCCGACGTCGAAGACGAGGTGGTCCCGGGGGGCGTCGTAGACGTAGTGGAGCGCGGTGATGAGCTCCACGGAGCCGAGGTTCGTGGCGAGGTGGCCGCCGGTCTGGAGCACGGTCCCGAGGATGAGGGAGCGGATCTCCGCGCAGAGGGCGGGGAGGTCCCCCGGGGGGATCCCCTTGAGGTCCTGCGGCGAATCCACGCGGTCGAGCAGCGAGGCCATGCGTCCCACCTCCGTCAATTGCGGCAACGGGTCTCAGGAACGGCGGTTCACGACGAGGTCCGCGAGCCCGAGGAGCAACGCCTCCCCGGGGACCCCGCGGACCCGCTCCTTCGCCCCGGCCGCCAGGGCCAGGGCGCGGGAGCGGGAGGCCTCGATGCCGACGGCGGCAGGATAGGTCATCTTCCCCCGCTGGCGGTCCTTTCCGGGGGTCTTGCCGAGGTCGCGGCCGAGGCCCTCCTCGTCCAGTACGTCATCGACAATCTGGAAGGCCATCCCCACATCGGCACCGTAGGCGTCGAGCCGGGAGAGGAGTCCCGCCCCCCCTCCGGCCGCCATCGCCCCCATGCGGAGGCTGGCCGCCAGCAGGGCCCCGGTCTTGCGGCGGTGGATGCCCTCCACCAGGGCGACCTCCGGGGGGCGCCCTTCGGCCTCGAGGTCGGCGCACTGGCCGCCGACCATGCCCCGGGTGCCGCAGGCGCGGGCGAGTTCCCGGACGAGGGGGGCGGCGGCGGGGCCGGGGAAGGAGCCGAGGATCTCGAAGGCGAGCGTGTGGAGGGCGTCGCCCGCGAGGATGGCGGCGGCCTCGCCGAAGACCCGGTGGCAGGAGGGGCGGCCGCGGCGGAGGTCGTCGTCGTCCATGGCGGGGAGGTCGTCGTGGATGAGGCTGTAGGTGTGGACCATCTCCAGCGCGGCGGCCACGGGGAGGGCGGCCTCCTCGGCGGTCTCGCCCCCGGCGACGCGGGCGCCGAGGAGGCAGAGGGCGGGGCGGAGGCGCTTGCCGCCGGCCATGACGGAGTAGCGCATGGCGCGGTGGATGGTGCGGGGCTCCTCCTCCTCGGGGGGGAGGAGGCGGGCGAGGGTCCCGTCCACCCGGGCCGAGACGGACCCGAGGTAGGCGGCGAAGGTCGGCTCGGCGGTGGAGTTCACGCGGGCGGGATCCTCGGGCGCGGGCATCCCGATCCTACACGGGGGGGGCCGCGGGACGGCGAGGAAGCGGAAGCGGGGGAACGGCACCGCTACAACTTGACCGCGGTCCGCTCCTCCCCGACAATGCCCCGTTCCGGTGCCGATCCGCTGCGGGATCGTCCAACGGCAGGACACCAGACTCTGGATCTGGCTATCTAGGTTCGAATCCTAGTCCCGCAGCCAAAACTACCGACGCATGTCGGTGGTTTTTGTTTCTCTTGAAATGCTCACACTTCCTCTGGTACACTTTCGTTCCTATGCACAAATTCCTTCTTCCAATCTTCGTCTCCGCCGTCGT
>JAKLKS010000158.1:0-5277 GCA_023150535.1 Planctomycetota bacterium | reverse complement strand
CCCTCGACCGCGCCCTCTCCCGGGCCGGCGCCGCCACCCGCACGGAGGCCGCCCGCCTCGTCGCCGCCGGCCGCGTCCTCGTCAACGGCCGCCCCGCCGCCGCCCCCTCCCTCCGCGTGGACCCCTCGAAGGACCGCATCGAGGTGGACGGCGCCCCCCTCCCCCCGCCCCCCTCCCCCGACGCCCTCCGCCGCCTCCGCGGGGGGACGGTCGTCGACCGGAAGCCGGCCCGCCCCCTCTCCGTCGAGGTCGAGTCCGAGGGCCCGAAGTCCGCCTGGCTCCTCCTGGCCCTCGCCGAGGGCCGCAACCGGGAGGTCCGCCGCCTCGCCGCGGGGGCGGGCCTCGAGGTCGAGCACCTCGTCCGCCTCGCCTACGGCCCCGTCCTCCTCGGCGGCCTCGCGCCGGGCGCCTTCCGCGTCCTCGGGGAGGAGGAGGTCCGCGCGCTCCGGGAGGCTACAGCCCCTCCACCCACTCGGACTTCTCGGCCACGAAGTTCACGATGAGCCGGAACATCGAGTAGTCCGGCGCGAGCAGCTTCATCGTCTCCTCGTTGAGGGAGCCGGAGAACCCCCCCTTCGCCTCGATGGTCCGGATGGTCTCCATGGAGAGCCCGAGGTTGTCGGCGGCGAAGACCTTGCGTTGCTTCTCCCCGCGGGCCTGCGTCATCCCCTCCTCCTGCAGGGCGAAGTGGCTGACGGAGTGCTGGACCCGCCCGAGCCCGTAGCGGAAGGCGAGCGCCATGGGGGAGGAGCCGTACTTGCGGCGCATCTCGGCGCTGTCCACGAGCACCTCGCACCGCTCCGGCCAGAGGACCTGGATGGGGAAGGCCTGGATCTCCAGCCACCACTTCATGGCCGGCACCCCCTCGAAGACCCCGGCGTTGTACCGGTGGCCGGGGAAGCCGTCCTCGACGACGACCACGTCGTTCCCCGTGTTGGCGCCCGGGAAGTGGTCGGCGTAGCCGGGGAAGCAGAGCTTCACCGCCTTGGCCAGCGCCCAGTCCGTCGTCATCGCGTAGCCGCCCACGTTCACGAACCACTGGATCCGCTCCGCGGAGCCGGAATCGAGGTTCCCCTCGCAGTTGACGAGCACCACCTGGTTGGGGTTGAGCCCGGCGTCCTTCAGCTCCTGCGCGCGGAGGCGTGTGTGCTTGATGGAGAGGTGCTCCAGCACCTTCTCCGCGTGGTCCCAGGCCCCGGTCACGACGAGGATCCGGGCCTTCTGGAGGACCTCCACTCCCCGCTTCCCGTAGAGGGAGGAGCCGTAGCGGTCCTCATCCCTCCTCTCGGAGGTCGTCTTCGCCGCGTCCTTCCGGCTCCTCTTCACGAGGTCGAGCGCCCCGCCGTTCTTCTCCCACCAGGCGGTCCAGGCCGCGGCGTCGGCGGGGAGGGCCTGCTTCGTGAGGATCTGGAGGTTCGCGAAGCAGACCCCCTTCACCACGGGGTCGCGGTCCCTCAGGCCCGCGGCCAGCAGCGGGATCGCCTCCTTCGCCCGGAACCGCCCCATGGCCTCGAAGGCCGCCCCCCGCACGCGCCAGTCCTTGTGGGAGGTGAACTCCGTCACGAGGGGGAGGTCCCCGGCCGCCCCCAGCGTGCCGGCGGCGGCGAGCGCGGCGGAGGCGACCCGCCAGGAGCGGTCGGGGAAGAAGCCGGCGAGCACCGGCAGGTCCGCGGGGTCGCGGCGGTCCTCGCACTCCACGACCCACTGGAGGCGGACCACCTCCTCCTTCTCGGCGGCGAGGGAGCGGCCGAGATCCCGGATCCCCTCCGCGGGCAGCACCCGGCAGAGGGCGGTGACCGCCTCGATGCGCACGAAGGGGCTGCGGTCCTCGAGGGCCCGGCGCAGGGCCGGCTCCGATTCCGCCGCGGCGAGGACGCCCAGCGCCCGGCAGGCCTCCGACCGCACCCGGTCGTCCCTGTGGCCGAGGGCGATCTCGAGGCCGGGGCGGGCCTCCGGGAGCCGGAGGCGGGAGACGACCCGCGCGAGGCGGCGGAGGGAGGGCCCGTCCTTCTCGGCGGCGAGGCGCGCGTCGACGGCGGCGCCGACCCCGGCCCTCCCGGGGACGGCAAGCCCGCGGGCGATGCGCTCCACCGCGTAGGGGTCCTCGTCGGGGAGCCGCGACAGCTCCTCCACGAGGAGGGCGGTCGTCTCCGGGTCGGGGATCCGCCCGAGGGCCTCCAGGGCGGCGGCGTAGACGAAGAAGTGCTTCCTCTCGGTCCGGAGGGGGAGGATGCGCCGGAGGAGGGAGACCGCGTCCTCCCGGGCCTCGTCCCCCGGGGCGGCGGCCGCGGCGGCGGCCCCGACGACGCGCACGGCGGCGGCGGCCACCATCGGGTCCTTCTGGGTCGCGAAGCCGGCGGCCCCCTTCCCCGAGGCGGGGGAGGCCATCACCTCCACCGCCTGGAGGGCGCGCACCTGCTGCTCCTCCTCCCGCAGCGTGCGGGCGAGGGCGAGGAGGCGGGCCGCCGATCCGGGCCCGTCGATGGCGGCCAGCGCCCCCGCGGCGGCGTCCCGGATCCAGCGGATCTCCCCCTCCACGCAGAGGCGGGCCAGGGTGTCCTTCGAGTCGGGCCCCCCCAGCGTCCGGAGCGCCCTCCCCGCCCGGAGGACCACCTCCCAGTCGTAGTCCTCGAGGAGCTTGAGGGCCGCCTTCTCCGCCCGGCCGTCCCCGGGGAAGGCCTCCAGCATGGCGATCCCCTGGAGGCGGTCCTTCCAGGAGCCGCTCGCGGCCATGCGGAGGGCCTCCTCGATCCTCGGGGGGGCCGCGGGAGGAGGGGGAGGCTGCGGGGGCGGGTCCTCGGCTCCGGCGCCGGCCGGGGCGGCGGCGAGGGAGAGGAGGAGGATCGGGGCGAGGCGGCGGAGGTTCCACATCCGGCCCATGGTAAGCGCTGGCGCCCCCCCGGGATCCTGCGGGCTCCGGCGGACTTCGGTTACAGAGAGGGGGGACCACCGGAGGACGGACCATGCACGCGACCGCCGCCGACGTGATGACGCGCGAGGTGATCACCGTGACACCCGCCACCCCCATCGCCGAGTTCGCGAGGCTCTGCGCCGAGGACCGGATCTCCGGCGCCCCCGTGGTGTCCGTGGAGGGACGCCTCGTGGGCGTGGTGAGCAAGACCGACCTCATCCCCCGCCTCCTGGAGGGGACCCTCCGGACGGGCGGCCGGGGGGACCTCCGCGCCCTCTTCAACGTCGAGGACGACGAGTTCGGGGCCATGGCCGGCGCCGCCGAGGAGGGCGAGGAGGACCTCGGGTCGGTGGAGGAGATCATGCAGGAGGAGGTGGTGACCGTCGATCCGGGGGAATCGGTGGACGCCGTCGCCCGGCGGATGGCGAAGGAGAGGATCCACCGCGTCCTCGTGGTCCGGGAGGGGAGGATCCTCGGGATCATCACCTCCCTCGACCTCCTCGGGCACTTCCCCCGCGCGGCGGCCGCGAAGCCGGCGAAGGGCCGTCCGGCGGCGAAGGCGAAGGGGGGGCGGGCGAAGCCCGCGGCGAGGCGCCGCCGCGCTTGACTTGAGACTCCGTCCCACCTACATTCCTCCCCGGAGCCGCGCCGCCGCACCCGCGGAGGGATGGGGCGCGGGGAGGTGACCTTGCCGACCACGGGACGGCTTCCTTGACCCCCCCAGGCCCCGCGCCGGGAAGCGGGATCCCCACCTCTCCGGAGGTGATCGCGTCCGCCGTCTCCCAGCTCGCGGAGGCCGTGGTCATCACCGACCCCGCGGGGGTCATCCTCTGGGTCAACCCCGCCTTCACGGCCATCACCGGGTACGCGGCGGAGGAGGCGGTCGGGGCCCACACCCGCCTCCTCAAGAGCGGCCTCCACACGCCCGACTTCTACGCCGACCTCTGGCGGACCGTGACCTCCGGCTCCTCCTGGTCGGGCCGGATGACCAACCGCCGGAAGGACGGCTCCACCTACGTCGAGGAGATGACCGTCACCCCGGTCCGCGCGGCGGGGGGGGAGGTCACCCACTTCGTGGCGGTGAAGCGGGACGTCTCCACGGAGGTCCGCCTCCGGGAGGAGGGGGAGAGCCTCCGCGCCCAGCTCCAGCAGGCCCAGAAGATGGAGTCCGTGGCCCGGCTCGCCGGCGGCGTCGCCCACGACTTCAACAACATGCTG
This sequence comes from Planctomycetota bacterium, assembly GCA_023150535.1. GTDB lineage: Bacteria > Planctomycetota > JAJSAM01 > JAJSAM01 > JAKLKS01 > JAKLKS01. The sequence continues at coordinate 1,148 of JAKLKS010000158.1, read as the reverse complement.
AGCGTGATCCTGGGCTTCGGGGAGATGGCGCTGGCCGAGGTCGGCCCCTCCTCCCCCGCCGCCCGCAGCCTGCGCGAGGTGATCCGGGCCGCCGAGCGCTCCTCCGACCTCACCCGGCAGCTCCTCGCCTTCGCCCGCCGCCAGCCGGTCTCCCCCCGGGTGCTCGACCTCGACGCCGTCGTCTCCGGGATGCTCCGCATGCTCCGCAAGCTCCTCGGCGAGGCGATCGAGGTGGAGTTCCTCCCCGCGGGGGGCCTGTGGCCCGTCTTCCTCGATCCCTCCCAGGTGGACCAGGTCCTGGCCAACCTCGCGGTGAACGCCCGGGACGCGGTCGGGGGCCGGGGGAGGGTGGACATCGCCACGGCCAACCGCTCCTGGTCCCTGGGGGACGCCGACCGGCCGGCGGGGGCGCCGCCCGGCGAGTACGTCGAGCTCACGGTCTCCGACGACGGCTGCGGGATGGACCCCGTGACCCTCTCCCACGTCTTCGAGCCCTTCTTCACGACGAAGAAGGAGGGCAAGGGGACGGGGCTCGGCCTCGCCACCGTCTACGGGATCGTCCGCCAGAACGGCGGGTTCATCGACGTGCGGAGCGCCCCCGGGGACGGCACGACCTTCCGGATCCTCCTCCCCCGCCACGTCGCCGCGGAGTCCCCCGGATCCGCCGCCGCCGAGCCGGAGGCGCCGCGGGGGGGGAGTGAGACCCTCCTCCTGGTCGAGGACGAGGCGCCCATCCTCGAGGTCGGGCGGGCCATGCTCGAGGGGCTCGGCTACACCGTGCACGCCGCGAGGACCGCCTCCGAGGCGCTGGAGACGACGCGCGCGGGGAGCCCCGCCATCCACCTCCTCGTCACCGACGTCGTCATGCCCGAGATGAGCGGGAGGGAGCTGGCGGACCGGATCGCCCCCGGCCACCCGGGGATGCGGACGCTCTACATGTCCGGGTACACGGCGGACGTCATCGCCCCCCACGGGGTGCTGGAGCCGGGGGTCCACTTCCTGCAGAAGCCGTTCACCGTCCGGGACCTCGCGCGCGGGGTGAGGAAGGCGCTGGACGGGTAGGGGGCGACGGGCTCCTCGCTGTTTCGTGTGGGTACTCCCATTCCCTCCGGGCATCGGGTCCGCCCCTGCTCCACGGACTCGCGCCG
>JAKLKS010000157.1 GCA_023150535.1 Planctomycetota bacterium | reverse complement strand
CCCCCCGATCCTCCCCTTCCCCGCCCCCGGCGAGGACCCCGACTTCCCCGCGAAGATCCCCGCCGCGCCGGGCGACTGGCTCGACCGATTCGACGAGCCGGGAGAGACCGTCGAGGAGTACCGCGCCTCTTGCCGCAACCGCCTCGCCGGCGTCCGCCGCCGCATCCTCCTGCAGCCCCTCGGCGACCTCGCGAAGGAGCGCGGCCCCCTGCTCGGGACCCTCCGCGATCACCTCGCCGCCTTCTTCCCCGGCGCGACCGTCGTCCTCGAGGAGCCCCTCCCCCTCGACCCGGGCGCCTGGAGGGAGGCCCGCGGCCAGTACTTCGCGCCCGCGCTCCTGGCCGGCCTCGGGCGGCGCCTGCGGGGGACGACCCTCGCCTGCCTCGCGCTGTGCGCCGAGGACCTCTACGCCGAGGACCTGAACTTCGTCTTCGGCCTCGCCTCCCCGCGCCTGCGCACCGGGGTCTTCTCGCTCCGCCGCTACGGAGGCGCCGGCGGGGACGCCTTCCTCCGCCGCGCCCTCAAGGTGGCGGTCCACGAGACCGGCCACCTCCTCGGCCTCGAGCACTGCGTGCGCTACGAGTGCGTGATGAACGGGGCGAACCACCTCGGCGAGACCGACCGCTCGCCGCTCCACGAGTGCCCCGAGTGCGGGGAGAAGCTCCGCTGGAACCTGGGCTTCGACCCCGCGGCGCGGTGGGAGGGGCTGGCCGCGTCCCTCGACGCGGCGGGGCTCGCGGAGGAGGCGGCCTTCGCGCGGCGGAGGGCGGGGAAGTCAAGATCCCGCTGAAGGCGCCGGGGACGGCCTCCGGAAATTTGGCTATCCCGGTGTCTCCCCCATGGCGACAATGGCCGGCCATGTTCGACATCGACCACGACTCCTCCGTCCCCCTCGGCGAGCAGGTGCGCCGGGCGGTGCGGCGCGCCATCGCGGAGGGGCGGCTCGCGAAGGGCGACGCCCTCCCCCCGGTGCGGAAGGTGGCGGCGGAGGCGCGCATCAACCTCAACACCGTGGCCCGGGCCTACCGGGAGCTCGAGCAGGAGGGGCTCGTCGAGACCGTGCGCGGCCGGGGCACCGAGGTGAAGTCCGATCGGGCCGCCGGCAAGCTCACGAAGAAGGAGCTGCAGCTCCGGGTCCGCGACCTCCTGGCCGACGCCGTCCTCGGCGGCCACCCGAAGCAGGTCGTCCGCACGCTGCTGAAGTAGGGGGCGGGCCCCGGTTCTTCGGTTGTTCGAGGGAGGGCGCCCCCGCCCTACTCCTCCACCGGCACCCACCCGTCCGCGAGGCGGCTCCAGCGGAGGCGATGGCCCCACCTCTCCCACCAGGCGGCGGCCCGGGCGGCGGTCCCGTCGAAGTCCCCCACGCGCACCTCGCAGGGGAGGGTCGGGTACCAGGCACGGAGCACCGCGGCGGCGCAGCCCCAGAGGCAGCAGTTCGATCCGACGCGGGAGCGCCAGTGGGCCAGCGCCGCGGGGTCCCCGTTGAGGGCGAGCCCGACGGGATCGCCCCACCAGGGGTCGTAGAGGAAGGTCCGGTCGTCGGCGAGGAGGGCGAGGAACTCCTCCCGCGCCGCGCCGTCCCCCGCGATGGCGAGGCCGGCGGTGGCGGCCCAGCGGAGTCCGCGGTGGCGCTCGTCGCGGAGACGGCGCAGGACGGGGAGGGCAGGCCCGCCGAGGAGGCCGAGGCGGGCGACCTCCCCGGGGGAGGGATCCTCCTCGAGGGCGCGGCGGAGCCGCTCCTCCGGGGGTGGGGACGGCCCCTCCTCCTCCCGGAGCCTCCACCCCCGAGGCGCCCCGAGGCGCCGGAGGAGTTCGACCGCGCCCTCGTCCCCGGCGGCCGCCCATGCCGCGAGGAGCGCCTCCGTCTCCTCCGGCGCGGCGGCCTCGAGCAGCGGGGCCTCCTCTTCGAACCGCTCCCGCGAGCCGTCCTCCTCCGCGGGGGGCCCCGCGGCCCGGAGGGCGGCGATGCGCTCCCGGGCGGCGGCGGGGGTGAAGGCCTCCGGCCCACGGCGCTCCGGCGACTCCGTCTCGCCGCGGCACCGGGCGATCCAGGCCCGGGGCAGGCGGAAGGCGTGGGCCTCCAGCGGTCCCCCCGGCGCCGCCGCGGCCTCCAGGAGGTCGAGGGTCGGACCGTCGGCGCGGGCGGCGGCGAAGTCGGCGAGGCGGGGCGGCGCGCGTCCCTCCAGTTCCGCGAGGGCCGCGGCCCGCGCGTAGAGCAGGCCGCGGGCGACCTCGTCCCGGTGGAGGTCGGTGTTGTCGGCGAGGAGGGCCAGGAGCCAGAGGAGGTCGCGGCAGGTCGACCTCTTCGCGGCTTCGAGGAGGGCGACGAGCCCGGGGATGTGGTCCGGCCCCATCACCCGGTGGAGGTCCCGCAGGGACTCCTCCTCCGCCTCGAGGCCCTGCTTCACCGCCGCCTCCAGCAGGCGCGGCGCGTCGGGGGAGCCGAGGGAGCGGCCTCCCTCGCAGAGGAGGACGTCGCCGGGACGGGCCGCGAGGAGGTCGCACTGGAGGCGCAACTCCTCGAGGGAGAGGCACTCCGGCGGGAGGGCGCGGGCCGCGAAGAGGGCGACGGCGGGGTCGGGGGAGCGGAGGCCGGCGAGGAGCCGCCCGATCCGCTCCTCCCGGGGGAGGTCCTCCCAGGCGTCCCGCAGCGCCGCGTGGCCGGCCCGGTAGGGGTGGGCGGCCCCCTCGAGGAGGGGATCGGGGGGAGGTGCCGGGACCCGCGGGGACCCGCAGGCCGCGGGCGCGGCGGCGAGGAGAAGGAGGAGGGCGGGGAGGCGCCCCGGGGGGTTCATGCGTCCATTATGGTGCAGGCGGGCGACGGGCCTTCCCTGCACCGTGGTTTCCCCTTGACGGGGGCCCCCCGGTCGGAGTTATCCACAGACAACCGAGGAACCGAGGAGCGTCCCCATGCTCACGCCCTTTGCTCTCCTCGTACTTGCCGCCGCGGCGGAGGAGCCGCCCCCTCCCCCCGCACCAGCCCCCCCGCTGGCCGGCCTGGAGGAATCACTCCGGCAGTTCGCCGCCTTCGGCGCCGGCTCGAAGGACGCCGCCGGCTCCTTCCGCTTCCTCTGGGGGGCCGACGCCGTCCTCTGGGACCGGCGCAACGCGCGGCACTCCGGCCTCGAGGGCGGGGAGGCGGAGTTCCGCCTCGAGGGGTGGTGGCGATCCGGCCTCCGCGCCCGCGTCGCCCTCGACCTCCTCGGCGAGGACACCGCGGATCGCCTCTCCGAGGCCTGGGTCGCCCTCGAACCGGAGGCGGGGCCGGTCCACCTGCGCGCCGGGCTCCAGCGCCTCGCCCTCGGCACCGAGGGGGCCACCGACGTCGAGGTCCTCCCCCTCCCGGGCCGCTCCTTCGCCGCCGCCATCGACGCCCGCACCGACCTCGCGCTGTCCCTCGACGCCGCGACGGAGGGGGGCTTCCTCTGGGCCGGGGCCGCCGCCTTCGCCGGCCACGGCTTCCTCGAGGACGGGACCCCGGTCGGCTCCCCCGGGGCGCAGGCGCGCGTGGTGCTCCGCCCCTTCCGGCTCGGCGGGGAGGAGGCGGCCGCCGCGGCCGGCCTCCTCGGGGGGCTCCACGCGGGGGCGGGGCTCGCGCGCCTCCTCGACTTCGACGACCCGGTGGTCGCGCAGACCCCCCTCGGCTCCACGGTGTTCCGCACGACCGACCTCGACGGCAGGGCCGGCACCCGGCTCCACCTGGAGGCGGGGGCGGCCCTCGGGCCGGTGGCCCTCGGACTGGAGACCGCCCGGGGGGCGGCGGCGGACGCCGCCCGCCCCGGGGGCCCGCGGGCGGACGTCGACGAGCTCACCGCCTGGTCGGCCTCCGCCGCGTGGCGGATCACCGGCGAGCCCTGGGAGTGGGAGCGGGGGGCCTGGCGGGGGGCGGGCCGCCCGGGGGCCCGGGGGACCTGGGAACTGGCGCTGCGCTACTCCAACTCCGACCTCGACCGCGACCTCTTCCGGCGCGGGTTCACGACCTACGACCCCTCCAGCCAGGAGACGCGGACCTTCTCGGCCATGATCGGGTGGCGGCCGGCGGAGGGGATGCGGATCGCCCTGGGCTGGGTCCGCACGATCGCGGACGAGGCGCTCACCGCCTTCGGGTCGGGGCCGGGGCCGAGGACCGCCGCCCGGTCCTCGACGGACGGGAGGGACTCCTCCTTCGTCCTGCGGATCGAGGTCGGGTTCTGAGGGGCGGCGGCGCGGGGAAGGCCGCCCTCAGGCCTTCTGCCGGGAGCGGCGCTCGCGGGCGGGCGGGAGGAGCCCCGTGGCGCGCTCCATGGCGGACAGCACGTGGGCCGCGTGGTCGGCCTGCCGCCCGCGGTCGCCCTCCACGCGCAGGTGGAGGAAGGCCGCGGGGCGGTGGAAGAGCTGGCACCACTCGAGGACCCGCCAGTAGGCGCGGTTGCACCAGAAGGAGCCGATGCGCTCGCGGCGCTCCATCCCGGGCAGCAGCGGCACCCCCGCGGCGAAGAGGGAGGAGCGGAAGACCGCCGACGCCGCGTCCCCGGCGCCCGCGGCGGTCCTCGACACCGGCAGGTCCCTCGCCACCTCCTCGACGTTGGTGTCCCACTCCCCGGGGCCCCCCGCCTCGCCGAGCGCGAGGACCCCCGGGGGGTCGCCGTCGAAGGCCCGGGCGAGGGCCACCTCGCAGCGCGGATCCACGGGGAGCAGGAGGGCGTCGAAGCGACCCGGGTCCCGCGCGAGGAGGGCGCGGAGGACGGTCTCGCTCGCGTTCTCCGGGCGCACCGGCCCCCCGGGGGGGCCGAAGGGCTCGAAGGCCGTCACGAGGATGCGGGCGGGGGTTCCCCTGTCGGGCATGGCGTCTCCTGCTGGCGGGGGGATGATAGCCCCCCGGCCCCGCCGACGGCGGGGATCGGGTCCTACCGGGGACGCCGCCTCCCCGTGACCATCGTCACGCGATGTCGTCACGAAGCCCCGCCCGATGGCGGGAACCCCTCCCCCCGGGGCGCCCCTAGGATCCCCCGGAGCAACCGGGGGGCGTCAGCCCCGCGGGGCCCCGGCGGGCCCCCGCCCCCGTGAGAGAAAGGCCCGCGTCCATGCCCGCCACGACGACGAGGAGGAAGTGCAAGCCCTGCGCGACGAAGGCACCCGCGAAGAAGTCCGCCGCCCCCGCGAAGTTCGCCAAGGGGGACAAGCGGGCCGACCTCGCCGGCCCCGGGGTCTCCACCTACCGCGAGGTGGCGAAGATCCTGCCCACCGACTACTCCCCGATCCTGGATCGCAAGCAGACCCAGATCGCCATCTCCATCGCGAAGGAGGCCATGGAGCACGGCCTCTGCCGGGAGCTGAACCTCATCCGCGTCGAGTGCCCCCTCATCGTGACGACGGCCAGCGGGGTCAACGACTACCTCGACCGCGACGGCTCCCGCACCCCCATCGACTTCCCCTGCGGGCTCGGCCTGGAGAAGAGGATCGAGGCCCAGGTCGTCCAGGCGGCGACCAAGTGGAAGAGGATGGCGCTGGCCCAGTTCGGCATGGCCCCGGGCGAGGGGCTCTACACCGACATGCGGGCGGTGCGGAAGGACTACTTCCTCGACCATGACCACTCCTCCTACGTGGACCAGTGGGACTGGGAGCGGGCCATCACGGCGCAGGACCGGACGCTGGACTTCCTCAAGGACGTCGTGCGGCGCCTGTGGAGGGTCATCAAGGGCGCCGAGGACGAGGTGATGAGGAAGTACCCGCAGCTCGCGACGCCGAAGCTCCCCCGGCTCCCGGAGGAGCTCGAGTTCTTCCACGCCGAGGAGATCCTCGAGATGTTCCCGACCCTCCCGCGCAAGCAGAGGGAGACGGAGATCCTCCAGAAGCACCCCGCCATCTTCATCATCGGGATCGGGTGGGTCCTCGACGACGGCTACCCCCACGAGATGCGGGCCGCCGACTACGACGACTGGGCGACGCCGACGGTGCGCGCCGACGGCAGGCCGGCCCACGGGCTCAACGGCGACATCCTCGTCTGGAACCCCGTCACCCGCCGCCGCCACGAGCTCTCCTCCATGGGGATCCGGGTCACGAAGGAGACCCTGAAGCAGCAGCTGAAGATCACGGGGCAGGAGCACTTCCTGAAGCTGCCCTACCACAGGGCGATCCTCGCCGACCAGGTCCCGCTCTCCGTCGGCGGCGGCATCGGGCAGTCGCGCACCTACCAGTACCTCCTGCGCAAGGCCGCGCTGGGGGAGTGCTCGGTCACCGTGTGGCCGGAGCAGCTCCACAAGATCTGCGCGGAGCGCAACATCCACCTGCTCCGCTAGGGGCCGGTGCCGACGCGCATCCGGGGGCGGCCCGCTCGGGCCGCCCCCTTCCATCGGAGGGGACCGTGCCGGACAGGGGGAGGGACCGACGCAGCCCGGCGGGCCTCGTCGAGGCCGCCCTCGGCGCGCCGCCCGCCGAGTGGACGGCGGAGATGCTGGCGCGCCTCTGCGAGGAGCGGGGGATCCGGCTCGTCACCCTGCTCCACGTCGGCGGGGACGGGCTCCTCAAGGGGCTGGACTTCGTCCCGCGGGACGGGCGCCACCTCCGCGCCGTCCTCTCCTCGGGGGAGCGGGCCGACGGATCCAGCCTCTTCCGCGACGGGGGGATCCGGGCGGGGAAGTCCGACGTCGTCCTCCTCCCGCGGCCGGACCGGGCCTTCCTCGATCCCTTCCCCGGGGAGCCGGCCCTGGCGGTCCTCTGCGGCCACCGGGACCGGGACGGCGCCCCCCTCGCGGTCTCGCCCGACACCGTGGTGCGGAGGGCCCATGCCCGCCTCCGGGAGGAGACCGGCCTCGACCTCCACGCCCACGGGGAGGTGGAGTACTTCCTCGGCCGCCTCCCGGGCGAGGACGGGGTCCAGGGCACCAGCGAGCGGGGCTACCACGCGGTGGCGCCGGCGGTCTTCGGCGAACCCCTCCGGCGCCGCGCCATGGTGATGCTGGCGGGGATGGGTGCGCCCCTCAAGTACGGCCACGGCGAGGTCGGCTTCGCCCCGCCCGAGGAGGGGGACCCGCTCTGCTGGGAGCAGCACGAGATCGAGCTCGGCCTGGCCCCCCTCCCGGAGGCGGCGGACGCGGTGCTCCTCGCCCAGTGGGTGCTGCGCCGCCTCGCCCGCGAGGAGGGGATGCGGGTCTCCTTCGAGCCGGTCCTCCGCGCGGGCCACGCGGGCAACGGGCTCCACTTCCACTGCGCCTTCCGCGGCGGGGCGCGGACGGCGGAGGGGGAGGAGCCCTTCGACCCGGTCCGCGCCCCCGGGGGGGGCCTCACGGATCCCGCCCGCTGGCTCGTCGGCGGCTTCGTGCGCCACGGGGACGCCCTCATGGCCTTCGGAAACCGGCGGGAATCCTCCTTCCTCCGGCTCCGGCAGGCCCGGGAGGCCCCCTCCCGCATCGCCTGGGGGGAGTTCGACCGCAGCGCGCTGGTGCGGATCCCGGTGGTGCCCCTCGGCGCGGACGGGAGGCCCGTGGCCGCGGCGACCGTGGAGTTCCGCCTGCCCGACGGCTCCGCCCACCCGCACCTGCTGCTGGCCGCCATGGCGCAGTGCGTGGCCGCGGCCCGCGGCGCGAAGGACCTCGAGGAGCTCCTCTCCGCGACCAGGGCGGGGGCGGGGGCGCACTCCCCCCTCGGGACCACCATCCCGCGCTCCTTCGCCGAGGTGGGGGAGGCGCTCTCCTGGCACCGCGGCGTCCTCGAGTCCGGCGGGGTCTTCCCGCCCTCGCTGCTGGACGCCCTCCTCGGCACCCTCTCCGGGGGGGGCGGGGCCCGCCCCGCGGGGTAAGGCCCGCCTTACGCGCCGCCACGGGGCCTTACACCCCGCGCCTCGACGGGGGAAGGGGAGGAGCGGCACGCCGCTTGCGCCTTCCCCTGCAGTCTTCCTCCCGGCACTCACGGGAAGGATGCAGGAGAACTTCCATGCACCCTTCAGCACTTCGTGGGCACCGAGGCAGGCGCGCCGCGCGATGGACGGCGGGTCTCCTCCTGGTGTTCGGCGTCGGACTCGCGGTCGCGTCCTGCGGCGGCCCTCGCTACGAGCGGCGGGGCCCCCTCCACTGCGTCGTCGAGGGGCGCCACCTCTACACCTTCGACCCGGTCTGGCGGACCGAGGAGATCCACCGCATCGACCCCGCCACGGGGCTCCCCCTCGACGAGGCGGAGGGCCCGCTCGCGGGGCGGGAGGCGGAGAGGTACCGGCGGGTCCTGCTGCGGGAGCTCGGCGTCGCCTCCCTCGACTCCATCCCCCCCGAGGGCGAGGCGGAGCTGAAGGCCCTCCGGGCCCTTGGCTACCTCTAGCCCGGGTCCGGGCCGCCGGCTCCCGGTCGCGGCCCTCGCCCTCGTCCCCCTGGCGATGGCGGCCGCCGCCGTCTGGGGAGCGCTGCGGGCCGACGGTCCCGGCGGCGGCGCGGGGGCGCCCGCCCGCCCCGACATCCTCCTCTTCGTCTGGGACACCTGCCGCGGGGACCGGGTCTCCGCCCACGGCTACGAGCGGGAGACGACCCCCCTCCTCACGGCCCTGGCCGCGGAGGGGGTCTCCTACCGCCGCTGCTTCACGCCCGCCCCCTGGACTCCCCCCGCCCACGCCTCCCTCTTCACCGGCCTCCTCCCCCGGCGCCACGGCCTCCTCGAGGGGATGGGGGACCGGATGAAGCCCGGCCTCCGGGCCCTCCCGGAGACCCTCCAGCGGGCGGGCTACGAGACCGTGTGCATCGCGGCCAACGCCCTCATCTCCGAGGTGACGGGGCTCGACGCCGGGTTCGCCCGGGAGTACCCCTGCTACCGGACCGACGACGACACCGTCACCGGGGAGGACGCCCTCCTCAGGGCGCGGGAGTGGCTCGAGGAGCGCCGGGCGAGGGGGGGGCCGCGGCGGCCGCTGTTCCTCTTCGTCAACCTCATGGACACCCACCTGCCCTACGTCCGCGACGACGCCGCGGTGGCCGCGACCCACGGGGGGGCGGCGCGGGAGCGGGCGGGGCGGGCCGCCTCCCTGGTGGGGGACCTCGAGGCGAAGATGCACCTCATGGGCGCGCGCCTCCTCCCCGAGGAGATCGTCCGGGACCTCGGGGTCGCCTACGACGGCGCGGTCCGGCGGACGGACCGGATCACCGGCTCGATGCTCGACCTCCTGGCCGCGGAGGGGATCGGCGGGGACGCGCTCGTGATCGTCACGGGGGACCACGGCGAGAACCTCGGGGAGCACGGGGAGATGAACCACGCCTTCTCGGTCCACGAGACCGTCTGCCGCGTCCCCCTGGTGGTGCGGCGGAAGGGGTCCTTCGAAGGGGGGATCGTGGTCGAGGCGCCGGTGGCGCTCCAGGACCTCTACCCGACGATCCTCGACGCCGCCGGCCTGCCCCCGGAGCCCGGCTGCGGCCTCGACGCGGTGCCGCTCACCACGGCGCCTGCGCCGCGGGTGATCGTCTCCGAGTACGGGCCCATGCCCCGGTCCTTCGCGGAGGCCCGCGTCGCCATGGCCGGGGCCCCCCCGGAGGCCCTCGCCCGCTTCGGGTGGAGGTACGTCGCGGCGCGGGAGTGGAGCGCGGAGGGCGGCGGGAGGACCTACGTCAGGGTCGAGGGAAGGGACGGGGAGGGCCGGCCGATCCTCGTGCGGGAATCGCTCTTCGACCCCGTCGCCGATCCCGGCGAGGAGCGGGACCTCCTCGGCCCCGCCGCCCTCCCCGCCGATCGCGCCGCCGCCGCCGTCGAGACGGTGTCCGCGTTCGTGGATGCCCAGCGGAGCGCCGGACGGTTCGTCCCGAGCTCGCAGCTGCTGATCAACGGCGACGGCTTC
>JAKLKS010000156.1 GCA_023150535.1 Planctomycetota bacterium | reverse complement strand
GGCCCCGCGCGCGCCCCCTCGTTGGCGCGGACGAAGGCCTCGTCCAGGACGGCCGCGCCGGTCCCCACGGTGATCGCCCCGGCCCCGTCCGGCAGGGCCTCGGAGGCGTTGAGGACGAGCTGGACCAGGACCTGCTCGAGCTGGACGGGGTCGATCTTCACGGGCCTCTGCCCCTCGCCGTGGACGAACCGGAGGGAGGCGCGGGGCCCCGCCACGCGCCGCAGGTCCTCCTCGAGGGCCGCCGTGGCCGCGGGGAGGTCGAGGACCCGGGGCCGCACCACCTGCCGGCGGCTGAAGCCGAGGAGCTGGCTCGTGAGGGCCGCCGCCCGCTGGCCGGCCCGGAGGATCTCCCCGAGCTCCGCGGCCCCCGGGCGCCCCTCCCCCGTGCGGCCGAGGAGGATCTCGGCGTAGCCGTTGATCACCATGAGCAGGTTGTTGAAGTCGTGGGCGATGCCGCCCGCGAGCTGTCCCACCGCCTCCATCTTCTGGGCCATGAAGAGCCGCCGCTCCAGGGCCCGCCGCCGGGAGACGTCCCGCGCGATGGCGAGCACCATCGACCGCCCCCCGGCGCGCAGGAGGGAGGCGGAAAGCTCCACGGGCACCGCCGTCCCGTCGGGCCGGGCGATCTGCACCGGCTCCAGGCGCACCGCCTCCCCCGCGGGGACCCGCTCCAGCCCCTCCCACCCGGTGTCGGGCGCGTCCGGGGCGGCGAAGTCGCGGAGGCGGTGGTGGAGGATGGAGGCGGCGGGGCGCCCGAGGATCTCCTCGCCGCTGCGGTTCACCTCGAGCACCTCGCCGGAGGGATCGAGCAGGAAGAGCGCGTCGTTGGCGTTCTCGACGATGGCCCGGTAGCGCTCCTCGCCGGTGCGGAGCCTCCCCGCGGCGCCGGCGAGGGAGACCGCCTGCGCGAGCTGGCCCGCCACGGTGGAGGCGAAGGTCTTCACCTCCGCGTCGTCGAGGTCGTCCCTCGGGGAGGCGAGCAGCAGGACCCCCGCGGGCTCCCCCGCCGCGCGCAGCGGCACCAGGAGGGCGGAGCGGGCGCCGGCGGTCTCGAGGAAGTGGTCCTCCGGGGCGCGGGCGTCCCCCGTCGGGCGGATCGCCAGCGGCCCCTCCCGCTCGAGCGCGCGGAGGGCGAACTCCCGGTGGCCGAGGAAGCCCTCCAGCGCCGGCTCCGCCTCCGGCCCCCACCCGCTGCGGGCCCGGAAGACGGGGCTCCCGCCGCGGTTGAGGGTGTAGAGGGCGGCGGGGCAGAGGGCCCAGGAGTCGAAGCCCGCGGTGAAGCCCTCCCGGAGGGCCTCGTCGAGGTCCCCCGTCCCGGAGAGGCCCTCGGCGACGGCGGCGATGATGGCGAGCTGGGCCTCCTGGAGGCGCGTGCGCCGGGAGAGCGCGATGGCGAGCGCGGCCTGGCGCTCGAGCTGGCGCTCCAGGCGGGCCCGCCGCTCCGCCTCGAGGGATTCCGGGGTCGGCGGCGGCGGGGGCGGCCCGGCGTCGCCGCAGGCCCTCTCGATCACCTTCTCCACCAGCTCGCGCATGTCCCCGGTGCGGAGGACGAAGTCCGTGGCCCCCGCCTCCCGGGCGAGCCGCTGGTCGGCCTTCTCGAGGTAGTTGCCCGAGAAGAGGAGGACGGGCACCCCCTTGAGGATCGGGTCGGCGCGGACGGCCATGCAGAGGCCGAGGCCGTCGAGGCGCGGCATGAGGATGTCGCTGGCGATCACGTCGGGGGTCCGGGCCCGGGCCTTCTCCAGCGCCTCGCGGCCGTCGGCGGCGATCTCGACGGTGAAGCCGGCGAGGGTGAAGCGGATGCGGGCCAGGGCCCTGTGGTCGGGGTCGTCGTCGGCCACGAGCACGAGCTTCCCGCGCCCCGGCTTCCCCCGCCCGGCCGGCCCCCGGGAGAGGTGGGCGGCCACGGCCTCGAGGAGGGGGCCGGATTCCACGGGCTTCACGAGGAAGTCGTCGAACCCGGCGCCGGCGAGCCCCTCCTCCTCGGGGCGGGCGAGGAGCCCCGCGAGGGCCACCGCGGGGAGGTCGGCGCACCCGGGGAGGCCGCGGAGGCGCTTCAGGAGGTCCCGGGCGGTGAAGTCGGGAAGGGTGGTGTCCAGCAGCGCCAGCGCCGGCGCCTCGCCGCGGACGAGGCCGAGGGCCTCGGTCCCGTCGGCGGCCTCCGCGACGGCGTAGCCCCCGGCCTCCAGCGCGGAGCGGACCGCGCGCCGGAACACGGCGTTGTCCTCGACGAGGAGAAGGAGGGGCGAGGCCATGGGAATCCGGGTATCCCCGACCGGTGGCCGGCGCCGCCCTCCTGCAGGGCGCCCGCGCGGCCGGCGGGAGTATACCCCGGGGGGGGGCCCCCTACTCCTCCAGGATGTTCCGCGCCACGTTCTCGAGGAGGGCCCGCGACCGCAGGCTCCCCCGGGCCCGCGCCGCCGCCGCCACGAGGCGGTGGAGCGGTCGGTGGAGCCGCCCCTTCTCCAGGACGAGGTCCCCGATCACCAGCGCGTCGAGCCGCGACCGCAGGAAGCACTCCACGGCGTCGGCCGGGGTCTCCACGATGGGCTCGCCGCGGAGGTTGAAGGAGGTGTTGAGGACCACGGGGACCCCGGTCCGCCTCCCGAAGGCCTCGATGAGGGCGTGGAAGAGGGGATCGTCCTCCCTGCGCACCGTCTGCACCCGCGCGGTGCCGTCCACGTGCACCACCGCCGGGATCCGCTCCGCCGCCTCCGGGCGCACCCTCCGCGCCAGCAGCATGAAGGGGGACTCCCCCTCCCCGACGAACCACTCCCCCGCCCTCTCCGCGAGCACCGCCGGGGCGAAGGGGCGGAAGGCCTGGCGGTGCTTCACGCGGGCGTTCACGTGGTCCTTCATGCCCGGGTCCCGCGGGTCGGCGAGGATGGAGCGGTGGCCGAGGGCCCGCGGCCCGAACTCCGATCCCCCCTGCACCCAGCCCACCACCTTCCCCGCGGCGAGCAGCTCCGCCGCCCGGTCCGGGGCGTCGGCCCGCCGCCGCCTCGAGGCGGAGAGGGCGACCAGCGCCCCCCGCGCCGCCTCCTCCGCCGCCGCGGCGTCGTAGGTCCGCCCGAGGAAGGCGGTCCTCTGCTCGAAGGCCCGCGGGCGGCCGCGCAGGGCCGAGTGCCCGTAGAGGGCCGCCCCGAGGGCGATGCCGTCGTCCCCCGCCGCGGGCTGGATCCAGACCCGCCGGAAGGGGGACTCCTCGAGGATGCGTCCGTTGGCGACGCAGTTGAGCCCCACCCCGCCGGCGATGCAGAGGTTCTCCGCCCCGGTGAGCTCGTGGAGGCGGCGCGCCCGCGCGAGGAGCACCTCCTCCGCGTCCTCCTGCGCCCGGCGCGCGAGGTCCTCCCACTCGCCGCGGAAGGGGCTCCCCTCCCACTCCCCGTCCCCGCGCCCGAGGAAGGGGTGGCGGCGCTCCGCCGTCCACTCGGGGACGACGAGGCGGTCCCCGTCGAGGCGCAGGAGGGGCTCCCCCGCGGCGCGCCCGTAGGGGGCGAGGCCCATGACCTCGCCGCACTTGTTCCAGTCGCCGAAGACGTAGGTCGAGACCCGGCTGTAGAGGGCGCCGAGTCCGGCCATGCGGATGAACTCGTCGTTCATGAACCCCCGCGTCGGCTCGAGCCAGGCCTTCCACAGGGGGGTGAGGGTCGCGTCCCGGAAGGAGTACCAGGACTCCGATTCCCGGGCGAGGGGCGGGGCCTCGCTCCCCGCGGGGACCTCCTCCGTCACGTCGGCGCGGTAGGAGCCGACCCCGTCCACGACCATGACCGCCCCCTCGCGGAAGGGGGAGGCGGCGAAGGCGCTCCAGGCGTGGGCGAGGTGGTGGGAGACCGTGGCCACCCGGGCGGAATCGGGGGCGAGGAAGAGGGGGTGGCGCAGGGCCTCGAGGCGCTCCGAGGGGGTGAGGTTGTAGGGGCGGTCCTCCTGGAGGAGGCGGCGCTCGAGTTCCGCCACGGGGAGCACGTAGGAGTTCCGGACCACGAGATCGACGTCCTCGAGCCGGACGCCGGCGGCGTCGAGGCAGTAGTCGACGACCTCGCCGTAGAACCCGGCGTCGTGCTTCACCCGGGTGATCCGCTCCTTGGCGACGGCCGCCACGGGGACGCCGTCCCGCAGGAGGCAGGCGGCCACGTCGTGGTCGTAGGCGTTGATCCCGAGGACGAGCATGGCGGGGATCATACGGAACCCGGCACAAAGCAGCAGGAGTTGGGGATAACCCTCGACCCCCGGCCCCCCCGTCGGGTATCCCCTCCGTCCATGCAGACTCCCGCGCTCCGCCTCCTCGTCGCCGCCGCGGCGCTCGCCGCCGCCCTCCTCCTCCCCTCCCCCGCCGCGCCCGGGGGGAGCGAGACCCCGCCGAAGGGCCCCCCCTGGGTGCGCACCTTCGGCGAGGCCCAGCGGGCCGCCCTGGCGGAGGGGAAGCCGATCTTCGTCTACATGACGAAGACCCACTGACCCCACTGCGTGGTGATGGAGGAGCAGTTGCTCCCCCGCGAGGAGTTGAGGCCGGCCTACGGGCAGGCCGCCTGGCTCTACGTCTACCGGGACTTCTCCGGGAGCGACGCCGACCGCGCGGCGGAGGACGTGGCGCTGCGCCTCGGCATGACCTCCTACCCGCAGCACTTCCTCCTCGACCCCTCGACCCTGGAGGAGATCGCCGACACGACCCGGGCGATCCCGACCTTCCTCGCCGCCTTCGCCGGGGCGAAGGTGGAGAAGGCCCGATCCCCCGCGGCCGCCGACCGGGTCGCCCGGGCCGACGCGCTGGCGGAGCGGATCCGGACATCCGGCGACGCCGCCGCCGCGCGGAAGGGGCTGGAGGACCCCGACCCCCTCGTCCGCTGCCGGGCGGCGGAGGTGCTCCTCGCGAAGGACCCGGCCGCCCTGTCGGCCCGGGCCGCGGACCTCCTCGCCGTCCGGAACGACCCCTTCCGGTACCTCCTCTGCCAGTCCCTGGCGAAGGCCCCCCGCCCCGCCGCGGCGAAGGCGCTGGAGGGGCTCCTCCGGGAGCCGGAGGGGTCGCGCAACCCCAACGTGCTCCGCATGCGGGCGGCGGAGGCGCTCGGCGCCTGCGGGAACTCCGGTTCCGTCGAGGCGCTCGCCCCCCACGCCGCGGCGGGCTGGAGGAACGGGCTCACGCGGACCGTGGTGAAGGCGCTGCGCGCCGTCGCGGAGCGGGACCGGGCGGCGGTGCCGGGGGCGAGGGACGCGCTGGCCGCCTCCTACCCGGAGCCGGAGCCGGGGGACGCCGCCGCGGCCCGCGCGGTGACGGCGCTCGCGAAGGAGATCCACGAGGCCCTCGGCGCGATCACCGGGCGGAAGGTCCCCTTCCCCGAGGAGTACGACGCCGCGGCGAGGGAGCGCCTCGCGAAGGCGTGGCGGTGACGGCGGCGGCCCCGCGCCCTACTTCGGCCGGTTCACCTTCGTCGCGAGGCCGGTGACCTCCATGGCGCGGATGGCGGTCCAGCCGAGGTCGACCTGCCACCAGGTCCAGCCGATGCGGGCCGACCAGGGCTTGGCGTGGTGGTTGCCGTGCCAGTTCTCCCCCTGGAAGGCGTGGAAGAGCCCGAGCCAGGCGATGTTCTGGCTCGAGTCCTCCCCCGGGGCGGCGTTCTCGCGCATGTGGGCGATGGAGTTGATGAAGCACTGCATGTGGAGGGAGACGACCAGCCGCACGGGGCCTATCCAGAGGAGCCCCGCCCAGCCGAGGGGCGCGCCCGCGACGAGGGAGAGCAGCAGGATCGCCCACTGCCACCGCGTGAAGAACCGGTAGAAGGGCCGGTCGAGGTCCGGCGCCCAGCGCTTCACCGAGGCCTGGTCGGCCTGCCAGAGCCAGCGCAGGTGGGACCACCAGAACCCGTGGCGCGGGCTGGAGATGTCGGCGTCCTTGTCGGCGTTGGCGTGGTGCTTGCGGTGGTTGGCGGCCCAGGTGGCGGGGGACCCGGAGCCGTTGAAGACCGCGAGGAAGATGAGCACCGCCTCGGCGGGCCTCCGCAGGCGCACGGAGAGGTGGGCGAGGGAGCGGTGGTAGCCGACGGTGGTGCCGAAGCCGCCGAGGAAGAAGAAGACGAAGGCGATGAGCAGGACGGTCGGCCCCGGCGTCGGGAAGAGGATCACCCCGAGGACCCCGAGGACGTGGATGAGGGCGATCCAGAAGAAGGTGAGCCCCTCCCCCTTCTGCCACCAGAACCAGCCCCGCTCCCAGGGCTGGAGGCCGGGAGGGAGGGCGTCGGCGGCGGGCGACGGGGAGGGGGGCGGCGGGGGGACGGGACGAGGCGGTTCCAGCGACGCCGGACCGGTCGAGTTCACCCTTCGGACCTCCCCCTCGCGCCACCGATGCCGGCGAACCTCCCTTGTAAGCCGGGGCGGGGCGAACGGGCAGAGGAAACCGGCTGTCCCCCGCCTCCCGCTCCCGTCACCTCCCCCGCGGGGGAGGGTCGTAGGCGTCCGCACCCTTCCCCTTAAGGCGCGGGTCCCGGGAGGTCGCCCGCATGGCCGGTCCGCCGGGGTCCGCCAGCGCCGGGTCCACCCCCGCCACCCCGTCCTCCTCGGCCACCGGCAGGTCCGGCCGCCGCCCGGTCCCCGCCGCGTCCCACCAGGCGTTGCGGCGGAACCGGAAGGTCTCCGGGGCCGTGCGCGGGCCCGTGTTCACGAAGGTCCCCACCGCCCCGTCGAAGACGACGAGGTTGTCCTCGAAGACCCCCTCGCGGCAGGGCCTGAACCGCTCGAGGTCCGTCTCCTGCAGGATGCGCAGCACCCACTTCCCCGGAAGGTGGATCGTGTTGTGGTGGACCCGGGCCGAGGCGGCGGTGACGAAGGCGACGGCCGCAGCGGACCCGTGGAACCGGTTCCCCGCCACCTCGATGTCCCGCGCCTCGAAGTCCCCGACCTCGGGCCGGAAGTACTCCAGTCCCGTGGAGCCCCCGAGGTTCACCGCCCGGGAGCCGCAGTCGCGGAAGTAGGAGCGGTGGACGAGGACGTCCCGCGTCCCCCCCTTCATCTGGACCCCGTTGGAGGCGGAGAACCCCTCCCTCCCCTCGAACCGGCAGGACTCCACGACCCCGTCCCGGCAGCCCACCATGTCGATGGCCGATCCCCCCCACCCGGAGATGCGGCAGTCCTTCACGAGGAACCCCGCGACGCCGGACATCTTGAGCCCGTCGTGGTTGCCCCTCGGCCCCGTGTCCTCGATCCCGACCGACTCCACCGTGATGCCGCGCGCGGGGGTCGCGAAGGTCCCCCCGTCGTCGATGTTGATCCCGTTGGCCGCGAACCCCCGCACCCGGAGGTGGGCGAGGCGGAGGAAGGAGCAGTCGGAGAGGTGGAGCGCCGTCGACCCTCCCCCCTCGAGGAGCGGCGGCTTGGCCGGGTCGGCCCCGCGGATCACGACGGGCTCCTTCTCCGTGCCCGCGACCCCCTCCAGCCGGTGGCCCCCCTCGTAGGTCCCCGGCGCGAGGAGGACCGTGGTCCCCGGCCGGAGGTCCCGGAGCGCGGCCCGCAGTTCCGCGGTGTCCCGGACCCGGACCTCCCTCCCCGCGGGGGCGGCGGGAAGGGAGGCCGCGGGGAGGAGGAGCGGGAGGAGGAGGAGCGGCGCCGCCCCCGCCCTCACGGGCCCCCCGCCTTCCCCCATCCCTCCCAGAGCCCGTAGACGACCTCCTTCGGCACCTTCACGCCCGCGACCCGCAGCGCCGCCAGCGCGAGGCCGCGGTGGTGGGCCTCGTGGGCGCAGAAGTAGGCGAGCCAGGAGGCCGGGGTCCCCTTCCAGGAGGGGACCTTCCCCTTCGCCGCGGCCTCCGCCAGGGCGCCGGCGAGGGCCTCCGCCGAGGCGGCGAGGGCGGCGCGGATCTCCTTCCGCGCGGGCTCCGCACCCCGGGGGAAGGAGGCGAGGGAGCCGATGTGACGCTTCCCGAAGGCCTCGAGGTGGTACGTGCGCACCGAGTGCATGTGGGCGAACTGGGCCGCCACGGACCGGGTGCGGGGGGCGTAGCGGGCCTCGAGCGCGGCGTCGTCGAGCGCGTCGAGGAGGAGGAGGTTCAGCGCGGCGGCGCGGCGCCAGGCGTCCACGAGGTCGGCGGCGGGGTCCAAGGTCACCTCCCGGTCAGGGCACGGCGTCCCATTCTTCCACGACCGCCTGCGCCCGCGCCGCTCCCTCCGCCACGGGGCCGCCGCCGTAGCGGGAGGCGACCAGCGCGTCGAGGAGGTCCGCCGTCCTTCGCGCGAGGTCCGGCGGCGCCCCGGCCGCCTCCAGCCGGCGCGGGAGGTCCGCGGTGATCACCGCGGCCGGGAGGCAGCCGAGCCGCTTCGCGAGGAAGGCGGCCAGCGCCTCCCCCGGGTCGGCGCCGGGGGTCTGCATGCGCCGGTGGAAGTGGAGGGCCGCCTCGGCGGCGGGCGGGAGGGGAACCGGCCCCCCGGGTATCCCCGCCGCCGCCTCCCGCCGGGCCCGCCACCGCAGGAGGAGCCAGGCGGCGCCGAGGAGGAGGGCGAGGAGGAGGGCGAGGACCGCGGGGGGAAGGTCCCGGAAGATCTCCGTCACCCCTCCCGGGGGTGAGGCGGGCGGCGGGAGGGGCCGGGACGCGGGTGCGGGGGCGGCCGCCGCCGGCAGCGGGATCGCCCCCGTCGCCGCCTCCCGCCAGGCCGCCGGCGGACCCGGGTCGAGGAAGGGGAGCCGGATCGGCGGGAGCGCCGCCGCCGCGCCCTCGCGCGCGAGGTCGTAGGCCACCGTCCGCACCGGCGCGCCGCGGTCGTCGAGCACGCCGAGGAGGTGGACGCCGGGCGGGAGGTCGGGGCGCGGGGGGTCGAAGCGGCGGAGGTTCCCCTCGCCGCGGATGCGGAGGGTGAGGCGGAGGGCGCCCTCCTCCTCCGCGGCCCCCGCCTCCACCGTGAAACGCCCCACCGCCCCCCCGAAGCCGGCGGGCCGCCCCTCCGCCGGGATCGGGAGGACCCGCAGGCGGAGCGGCTCCCCCTCGACCGCGGCCTCCTCCCGGTCCACCGGCACCCTCCCGCCGAGGGCGTCCTCGCGGAAGGAGGCGGCGAAGGCGTAGCGCAGGCGGGGCGCGGCGAGGTCGAACTCCCCGGGCGCCTCCGCCCGGAGGGTCCGGCGGACCTCGAAGACGCGGAAGGTCCGCCCCGCGAGGATCCGGTCGGGCCGGGGGGCGCCCGCCGCCACCTCGTTGCCGAGGGCGAGGGTCGGCCCCTCCCCGGCCGCGGCCGGGAGGGGATCCCCCGCCGCCAGCCCCGCGGGCGGCTCCCGCAGCCAGGGGGCCTCCAGCCGCACCGGGATATCGAGTCGGCGGAGCGTGGACGGGACCAGCCCCTCCGCGAGAAGCCCGGCCTCGACGCCGACGGAGAGGGAGACCTCCACCTCCTCGCCGACGAAGACCTCCTCCCGCGGGATCGACGCCTCCACGAAGGCGCGGGGCGCCTCCCCCTCCTCCGCCCCCGGCGCGGCGGCGGGGAGGATCGCGAGGGCCAGGGCGAGGACCCGGGCGGCGAGGCCGATGGTCACCAGTCCCTCTCCACGGCCGCGCCGGCCGCCTCGCGGAGCGCACCGCGGCGGGCCGCCTTCTCCCTCTCCAGCGCCCGCAGCCGATCCAGCACCCGCATCACCTCCCCCGTGGGGAGTTCCGCCGCCGCGGGCCCGGCGACCGGTTCGCCGCCGGGGACCGGCTCCGCCTCCCCCTCCCCGGGGCCCTCCGCGGGCCCGGCCTCCGCCCCCGCCCCCTCCGCCGCGCCCGGAGGGGCCTCGAGCCCGGGGATCCCCCCCGGCGGCGGGCCCGCGGGGGAGGGCATCCCG
>JAKLKS010000155.1 GCA_023150535.1 Planctomycetota bacterium | reverse complement strand
AGACCTCCGCCTCGGGCCGTTCCCCGGCGGCGGGCGCGGCCCCGGTCTTCTCCAGGGCGAGGAGGGAGGCCTCCACGCCGATGGCGAAGCCGACGCAGGGCGTGGGCGGCCCCCCCATCGACTCCACGAGCCCGTCGTAGCGGCCGCCCCCGCCCACGGCGTCCCTCGCCCCCAGCTCCGGGACCGTGAACTCGAAGACGGTGCGGGTGTAGTAGTCGAGGCCCCGCACGAGGCGCGGGTCCACGACGAAGGGGGCGCCGAGGGCGGTGAGCCCGGTCTTCACGGCGGCGAAGTGCTCCGCGCAGGGGGCGCACACGAGTTCCGCCGGCGGGGGCACCGTGGAGGCGGCCGCGCGGCAGGCCGGCTCCTTGCAGTCGAGGAAGCGCAGCGGGTTGGCGTCCATGCGGCGGCGGCAGTTGGGGCAGATCCGGTCCGCGGCGGCGGCGGCGGCGGCCCGGATGGCGTCCCGCAGCGCCCCCCGGCAGCCGGCGCAGCCGATGGTGTTCACCTTCGTCGTGAACCTCGAGAGCCCCGAGGCCCGCAGCACCGCGGCGGCCGCGAGGATGGAATCCGCGTCCACGAGGGGCTCGCCCGACCCGAAGGACTCCGCCCCCACCTGGTGGAACTGGCGCTGGCGGGCCGCCTGGGGGCGCTCGTAGCGGAACATCGCCCCCGCGTAGCAGAGCTTCACGAAGGGGCGCTGCTTGCCGAGGGAGTGCTCGAGCCAGGCGCGGACGACCCCCGGGGTCCCCTCCGGGCGGAGCGAGAGGGAATCCCCCTCGGCCACGGGGATGGTGTACATCTGCTTCTCGACGACGTCGCTGGTCTCCCCGGCCGCCCGGGCGAAGAGCCGGGTCTCCTCCAGGAAGGGGGTCCGGATCTCCCGGAAGCCGTGGGCCGCCAGGACCTCGAGGCCGCGCCTCTCGAAGGAGGAGAGCCGGTCCAGGGCCTCCCCGGCGAGGTCCGGCATGCCCCGGGGGGCCCGGACGGGGCGGGGGGGCTCGGTCATGGTCGAGGGTCTCCGGAAAAGGCTCTTTTTTGTGGATCCCCCCGAAGGGGGGTCCGTATCCTACTGCCTCGGCCGGTTCGAGGGCACGAACGGCCGGTCTCTGCGAGGCCGTTCCGGAGCTGGCAACCCCCCCATCGGAGGAAGACCATGAAGAAGAAGGTCGCCTTGGTCGGGCTTCTCTTCGCCGCCGCGGCGTTCTCGGGCTGCACCATCTTCCCCCCGACCAGCGAGAGCTCGGGATCGGTCCTCCGCTCCTGGGGCCGGGACCTGTCCGACATGCAGATCTTCACGGACAAGTACTTCATGAACTACGACTACTACGACTGGTTCAACGACTAGTCGTACCGCGGCAGGCGCCGGCATCGGCGGGTCCCGGAAGCCCCTGGCGGGGCGGACGGGGCCCGCCGGTTTCGTTTCCGGGAGCCCATCGGCGGCCAGGGCGGTGACACCGTGAACTCCTCCCCTCCTCCGCCGCCCCCCCCGCCCCCTCCCCCCGGGGCTCCCTTCCTGCGGGTCCTCTGCGGCCCCACGGCCTCCGGGAAGGAATCGGTGGCCCTCCACCTCGCCCCCCTCCTCGGCGCCGAGGTCCTCTCCCTCGACTCCATGAAGGTCTACCGGGGCATGGACATCGGCACCTCCAAGACCTCCCCGGCCGACCGGGCCCGGGTGCCCCACCACCTCGTGGACGTGGCGGACCCGTCGGAGTCCATGAGCGCGAGCCGCTTCGTGGAGATGGCCGGGGAGGCCATCGGGGACATCGCCTCCCGGGGCCGGGCCGTCCTCGTGGTCGGGGGGACCGCGCTCTACCTCAAGGCGCTCCTCTACGGGCTCTTCCGCGGGCCCCCGGCCGACCTCGCCCTCCGTGCGCGCCTCGAGGAGGAGGCGGCCCGGGAGGGGACGGCGGCGCTCCACGCGCGCCTGCGGTCCGCGGACCCCGCCGCGGCGGAGCGGGTCCACCCCACGGACCTCCGGAGGCTCGTCCGGGCCCTGGAGGTCATCGAGAAGACCGGCCGCCCCCTGTCGGAGATCCGGAAGGAGTGGGAGGACCTGCGTCCCCGGTTCCCCCACCGGCTGACCGCCCTGCGGAGGTCCCGGGCCGACCTCCACGCCCGCATCGCGGCACGGGTGGCCGCCATGGCCCGGGAGGGCCTCGTCGAGGAGGTGCGGCGCCTGGCCTCCGCCCCCGGGGGCCTCGGGAGGACCGCCTCCCAGGCCATCGGCTACAAGGAGGTCCTCGACTTCCTGGAGGGGAGGGTCCCGACCCTGGAGGAGGCCCTGGAGAAGGTGCGCACCCGCACCAACCGCCTCGCGAGGGCCCAGGAGACCTGGCTGCGGTCCTTCCCCGGGATGACCTTCCTCGACGTCCCCCCCGGCGAGCCCCCCGCCGTGACGGCGGAGAGGATGCGATAAAGCCGAACCCGTCCCGTTTTTATGATTTTCCCTCCCCGCCGCGGCGGGGAGGGAAAATCATAAAAACGGGACGGGTTCGGCTTTATCGCATCAGTTGTAGACGTGGAGGCTGCTCAGGCTCTCGGGGAGGAGGTGCATGCAGAGCCAGGTGAGGCCGATGGAGAGCCCCCCCACGACGACCACCCAGCCGCTGGCGAGGCCGCGCAGGCCCGGGACCATGCGCATGTGGAAGTAGACGAGGAAGACGACCCAGGTGATGAAGGCCCAGGTCTCCTTGATGTCCCAGCCCCAGTAGGTGGCCCAGGCCTCCTGCCCCCAGACGGCGCCCATGAGCAGGCCCGCCGTGAGGAAGGGGAAGCCGATGGACATGGCCATGTGCAGGATGTCGTCCCACTGCACCGCCGTCCCCCCCACGCGCAGGAAGGGGACCACCGTGGCCAGCGCCGCCGCCACCCCCACGTAGAGGAACCCGTAGGAGATGATGAGGCAGGGAACGTGGATGGTCATCCAGATGGACTTGAGGGCCGGCGGCCGGTAGAGCGGCTCGAAGTCCTCCCGCAGCGCGAGGAGCCCGAAGAGGAGCCCGATCCCCGCGCCCGCCGCGAGCACCGCGTTGCAGAAGCCGCCCCGGGCGTCGACCCGGCCCGGGAGCCCGGCCCGCGAGGCGAAGAGGAGCATCCCGATGCCCACGCCGATGAGGACCATGAGGAAGGTCTCGTAGCGGGACTGGAGCGGGAACTGGGCCTGGTCGATCCAGCGGATGGCGAAGACCCCTCCCACCATGGCGATGGCCGCCAGCGAGCCCAGGAGCCCGGTCATGGACAGGGCCCGCCGCTTCGCCGCCCAGAAGGTGGCGACGAGGAAGATCAGCATCGTGACGCCGAAGGTCATGGACCCGGCGAGATGCAGGTCGTACTGGAGTTCAGGCATCGGTCGTCCCTCCGGGGGCCGCCCCCGCGGCGGCGGCCCGTTCCGCGGCCTCGCGGCGCCGCTTCCTGAGCAGCGGGTCCACGTAGAGCAGCATGCAGGTTCCGAGAGTCAGGATCACGAAGCCGGTGTAGATGGTGGGGATGCCGCGGTCGTACTTCACCCGGAAGACGCTGGCCGCGGGCCGCCCCCCGGCGGCGGCGATGAAGTTGTTCTGGTAGAAGGCGTAGCCGCCCCAGTGGAGGGGGTGGTTCACCTTGACCACGGTCCGGACCGGCTCCCCGTCCTCCAGGATGGGATTCCCGTCCCGGCCGACGACCTCGAGCGCGCTGCGGAACATCATGGAGTTGTTGGTCTCGACCATGGCGATGAGGAGGCGCCCGTCGGTGGAGTGGAACCTCTGGCCGCCGAACTCGCCGCGCTTCTCCGCCAGCAGCCACTCCGTGCGGGTGCGCTCCCCCGCCGCGTCCTTCTCCTTCACCTCGAGCCGCGCCACCGCCATGGTGGGCTCCGGCGGCGCGCCGGTCTCCAGCGTGCGCAGGCAGGACGCCAGGTACTCCTCGTCGGTCTCCTCCCGGAGCCCCTCGATGCGGAGGTCGGGGACGGCGTCGGGGATGGCCTCCTCGAGGCGCAGCACGAGCCCCTGGACGCCGAGCGGCATGGTCGCGCCGGGCTTCGAGAAGTCCGCCGTCTCCGGCTCCTTCCCGGGTCGGTGGACGACGAGGGTCCGGGCGATCCCGGGCCCCTCGACGATCCAGGTCTGGACCGGGGGCGCGAACTCGTAGCGGTAGGAGCAGAGGCCCGCGGGGCCGCTTCCCCACTTCATGGCCGCCTTCATGCCGGCGGGCGCGCCCTCGCCGCCGTGGCCGGAGGCGTTCCGCACCATGGACTCCCACTGGGACTGCAGGTCGGGATCGGCGTAGACGAGCATCTCGCCGGGGGCCGCGCCGGCGTCGAGGGCGTCCCCCTTCGCCGTCCCGCGGCGGACCAGCACCTCGAGGGCCGGCTTCTCCGGCCAGGCCTCCGCCTCCTCGTCCTCCGGGCGGGGCTCCCGGCCGACCCAGTAGGCGGGGTGGTACCTGCGGACCGTCACCTTCCAGAGGGTGCCGTCCGGTGCGACGGCCTCGGCCGAGGCGTCGGCCTCCGCCTTCACCGTGAGGGGCCGGTCGAGCCCCGGCGCGGTGACGTGTAGCATCCCGTGCTTCCCCATGCCCTCCATGGAGCGGCCCGCGAGGTGGCCGCGGGCCTCCTCCTCGGTGCCGGCGACGATGTAGCGGACCGCGTAGGCCGGGACCCGCCCCGAGTAGAAGCCGTCGGTGAAGAGGTAGCCCTGGTCCACCACGTGCTCGCCCGGTGCGTGGGCGTGGCCCGCGTGGGATTCGCCGGCGGCCTTCTCGTCGAGGAGGTACCGGAGCCTCAGGACCGGCGCCCCGCCCTCCCGGCCGACGCTCTTCGCCGGGACCATGACGCTCTGCACCCGCGCCCGCTCGAAGGCGTCGAGGATCCTCACCTCGTAGGTGGCCCCGTTCCCGGGGTCCTTCAGCTTGAGGACGCGCCCGGCACGCAGCTGCTCCTGGGTCCACAGGACGTCGTCGCCCGCGGTCACCGCGGGGAAGGCGATCTGGAGCTCGTGGTAGAAGGACTGGTCGGTACCGAGCATCCGGACGCCGAAGCCGAAGGGGGTCCGGGAGGGCTCCCCGTCGGGCTGCAGGAGCGTCGCCTCCTCGAAGGCGGTCGCGGTCTCGCCGGGGGACATCCCCACGGATCCGTCCCGCAGCAGCCCGTCGGAGATGACGCAGCCGGCCAGGGTCACCAGCACGCCGGCGTGGGTCATGACCCAGCCCGACATCGGCCAGCCCCAGGGCCAGCGCTTCACCATCACCGCGAGGACCTGGAGGGAGAGCAGGACCAGCAGGGAGTTGAACCACCAGGTGCGGAAGACGTTGGTGAAGCCGAGGAACTCCAGGTGCTCGAAGAGGGAGAGGAGGTGCTCCCGCCGCGCCGCCACGTGCTTCTCGATGGCCAGCGCCTTCTCGGACTTCTCGTGCATCTGGGTGAGGCCGAGCCGCATCTGCCGCGCCTTCCCCTCGCCGAAGGCCTCCCCCGTGAGGCGGATCTTCTCCTCCTCCGCGCCGGTGAGGACCACCTTCGGCGGGGAGACCATGAAACGGGCGTTGACGGGGATGGCCCCCTGCCCCTTCATGAACTTCTCGACGAACTTCTGCTCGGGCTCCGGCAGCGACCCCGCGCCGAACCGCTGGACGACCATGGTCCCGATGACGCTGAGGATGCCGACGGCGGCGAGCGTGGTGACGGCGAGGCGGACGGAGGAGAGGGACCTCCAGATGGCCTCCCCGTGGAGGAAGAGCACCCCGAGGAAGGCCCCGCCCAGGAGGATGGAGAGCCCGAGGCCGAGGGAGGAGCCGAGGCCCGGGTCGGAGGGGAGGGCCCCGGAGACGCGCAGGGCGTCCCACTCCCGCGACCAGCCGATGCCGGCGCGGAAGAGGCCCGCCGCCACGGTCCAGGCCCCCACCCCCAGGGTGCAGGCGGGGAAGCCGACCCTCGGCCACTCCTCCGCCGCCCGCACCGCCAGGCAGGCGGCGAGCGCCAGCAGGGGGAGGATCGCGGGCCACCAGGGGGCCGCGTCCACGCAGGCGAACCCCAGGAGCACGATGGTGAGGATCCCCCCCAGCCACCCCGTCCAGGCGGAGCGGAGGGCCGCCCTCAGGGGGCCCGGCGACGGAGCGGACGGTGCCACGGTCGTGTTCAGGACTTCCCTCGGATCCACGGGATTTTCAGCCACTGTAGCGCCTCCCTCGAAGGGTGTAATCCAATCACACCCTCCTTGAGCAAAGGCAGTGCCGACCTTGACGGAGGTCGCGTCCCGCTATCGCTTGCGCTGCAGGACGTAGTCCGCCAGCCCGTGCAACGCCTCCCGGAAGGGGGAGGGGGGGAGGCCGGCGAGGTGGCCCCGGGCCTCCTCGACGAGCCCCTCGGCCCGGCCCAGGGAGAAGGCGATGGACCCCCGCCGCCGGAGGTGCTCGCGGGCCTTCTCCCGGGCGGCCCGGGCGGCGGCGGTCCCGGGGTCCCCGGGGGCGGGCGCCGGACCGTCCGCCCCCGCGGCCCCCGCGAGGAGGCGGCGCATGGCCTCCCTCTCGGAGGCGGGGGCGGTGCGGAGGAAGTGTATGACGGGAAGCGTCATCTTCCCCTTGGCCACGTCGGTGCCCAGCGACTTCCCCACCTCCCCTTCGTCGCCGTCCACGTCGAGGCAGTCGTCCACGATCTGGAAGGCGAGGCCGATGCCGAGGCCGTAGGCGTGGAGCGCCCGGACGGAGGCCTCGGGGGCGCCGGCGTAGCGCGCCCCCACCTCGCCGGCGGCGGCGTAGAGGATGGCGGTCTTCTTCCGGATGATCTCGAAGTAGCGATCCTCGGGGAGGTCGAGGTTCCCCCGCTCGCGGTTCTGGAGGATCTCCCCCTGGCAGACCTCGGCGGTGACGTCGGCGAGGTAGCGGGAGGCGAAGCGGTTCTCCAGGGAGGCCGAGAGGGCGAAGGCCCGGGCCAGGAGGAAGTCCCCGAGGAGCACCGCCCCCTCGTTCCCGTAGAGGGCGTTGCAGGAGGCGACCTTCCGCCGGAGCATCGCCTCGTCGAGGATGTCGTCGTGGACGAGGGTCGCGGTGTGGATCATCTCCACCACCACCGCCACCGGGACATGCTCCCCCCCGAAGGCCCCGGAGGCCCGCCCGGAGAGCACCACCAGGGCCGGCCGGAGCCGCTTCCCCGAGAACCGCTGGGAGTGGGCGACCATCTCCCTCACCAGGGGGTGGGGGGATTCGCAGGTCTCCCGGAAGAGCGCCTCCACGGAGGCGAGATCCGCCGCCACGGGGGCGAGGAGATCGGACAGCTTCGGGCCCTGCAGGGTGGTCTCGTTCATGGGGAGCGCCCGAGGCGGAGCATACACGGGGGGCGGGGCGGCAGGGTCATGTTTGGCTCCGGGGATCCCGGCCGGCGCGCAGGGGGCCTCGCGGGCCACGGTGTCGGAGGTGCGTCCGTAGAGGAGGTGGGAGAGGCCGCTGCGCTTCCGCCGGCCGAGGACGAGGAGGTCGGCCTTCCAGGCCACCGCCGCCTTGACGATCTCGTCCGGGGGGAGGCCGCCCGCGTAGCGGACCTCGGCGCGGAGCCCCTTCATCCAGGAGCGGCCGAGGATGCGCTTCATGGTCTCCTCGGCGTTGGCCTTCATCCGGGCGCGGACCTCCGCCTCCTTGAGCCCGTGGAGGTTGAAGACGTCCTCCACGGCCCGGGAATCGAAGACGTGGAAGAGGAGGAGCCGGGCCCCGGAGCCGGAGGCCATCCCCGCGGCGGTGCGCACGGTGCGCTCCGCTCCGGGGGAGAGGTCCACGGGGACGAGGATCCTGCGGGGGCGGAACATGGCCGGATTCTCCCGCCGGGAGGGGCGGGCCCCCTACTTCTTCCCCGGCCGCGGACCGGGGGCGGGGAGGGGCTGGTTCCCGGGCCGGACGAAGGTCGCCCGCGCCGCCCGCCACCAGGCCTCCCAGGGCTCCGGCTCGGCCCCGAGATCGACGCCGGAGATCTTCCGGAGGGTCCGGAGCGCCGTCTCCCGGGCCCGCTCGTCGGGGGTGCGGAGGGCCTTGACCAGGATGTCCACCGCGTCCCGGTCCCTGCGGACCCCGGTGCCGAAGCGGACGTCCACGAGGAGCTCCTCCATGCGGCGGAGGTCGCGGTGGACGGAACGGAGGGAGAGGGCCTGCCATCCGACGATGAGGAGGAGGGACCCCACCGCCCACCGGAGGACCACGAGGTCCGTCTCCGGATCGAGGTTCAGGATCCGCGGCAGGAAGACGAAGGCGATGGGCAGGGTGAAGAACAGCAGCCGCAGCACCATGGCCGCCGCCACCTTCGCCGGCGAAGGGGATGCGCTCTCGTCGCTCATCCCCGGATTCTAGGCGCCGGGGCCCGCCCCCGCGACTTCGCCCCGCCCTACCAGGTGTACCTCACCGTGTAGGAGAGCGTCGCCTCCTGGTCCGCCCCGACCTTCACGGGGAAGTGGACGGTCTGCGCGTCCTTCTGGAGGAACTCGCCGCTCTTCCGGACGATCTCCGCGTTCACCCAGCGGAAGAGGCGCTCCGCGACCAGCACCTCGACCGCCTCCTTCCGGTGGTTGCGCAGGCGGATCTCGAAGGACTCCTCCATCCACTTGGAGTCGTAGTCCGCCCGGAACCCGGTCCGCTTCCTCTCCCCCACGACGTCGAAGGCGTCCCCCATCTTGAGGCGCACCTTCTCGTCCTTCGGGGTGTGGTCGAGCGCGTCCTCCCCCACGAGTTCCGGGAAGCCGTCCGCCTCGTCCCGCTTGTGGACCCGCATCCGGCCGGCCGGCAGCGGGATGCCGAGGCCCACGGACTCCCGGTTCTCGAACTCGAGGAAGACGCCGACCTTGCGGTTCCCGGTCTCCCCGAAGTTCTCTTCCATGTTGGGACCCTGCCCGTACCAGGGCTGCATCCCGCGGGCGCCGTCGTAGAGGTAGACCTTCCGGCAGGCGACCCCGGCGACGGGGGGGAAGAGCTCGATCTGCTTGAGGGAGCGGTCGGGGAGCGTCGTCCGCCGGCCGAGGGTGTAGAGGTGGTACTCGAAGAAGGGCTTCTCGGTGAAGCCCGCGGCGCCGTCCATCTCCATGGCGACGGCGGCCTTCAGCATCCCGAACTGCCCCCCGGCGGCCCCCGGCGCCGGCGCCCGGTGCACGTCCCCGGCCACGAGCTTGAGCGCCGCGTCGGCGTAGGTGGCCCCGGACTCGTTCCGGATGGTCACCCAGGCGGAGAGGTCGGCCCGGGTCTCGTCCTCGCTCACGACGGCGGTGTAGTCCGCGCTCCAGGACATGCCCCCGGTCTCGTAGGCGGTCTCGACGAGGTGCTCCCCGGCCTTCGCCGCCTGGAGCGACCAGGCGAGCGTCGGCTTCGTCACGAGGCCCCCGGCGAGGCCCTTCAGCGCGATGCGCTGGATACGCTCGTCCCGTGCGAGGATGACCGTCTCGTCCCGCAGCGCGAGGACCAGCGTGCCGGCGTCGAAGGAGAGGAGGCGCCCGTCGTAGGCGGCCTCGTTGCGGACGACGGAGACCTCCTTCCCGAGGTAGCGGTCGAGGATCCGGTCCGCCCCGGCGAGGTCGTACTCGAAGTTCTGCTCCAGGACCTTCGTCCCCGCGGGGTCGGTGAGGGAGCGGAAGAGGACCGTGGAGCCGTCGATGCCGGCGGCCACGTCCTCGAACCGGACGGCGTTGATCCCGGCCTCGAGGCGGAGGTTCCGGCGCACCTTCACGATGGAGAAGCCGGGGATCGGCTGCTCCCACATCCCGGTGCGGGGGTTGAAGACCTGCTGGACCTGGTTCGGGTCGGCCGCGGGGGTGCTGTAGACGGTGACGGCGGTGCCGGGGCCCGCGTCCTGCGCGAGGGCGGGGGCGGCGGCCAGGAGGAGGGCGGCGGGGAGGAGGCGGGCGGCGCGGGTCGTCATGGGGTCACCTCGGGAACGGCGGGGACGGGAACGGGGACGGGGCAAGG
>JAKLKS010000154.1 GCA_023150535.1 Planctomycetota bacterium | reverse complement strand
CGGTCCCGCGGGTGCGCCGCCAGGGCCTTCCGGACCATCTCCTCGGCCCCCCTCCGGTCCCCGTCCCCGTGGCGGAGGAGGGCCAGGACCTCCACGGCGCCGGGGTGGACCGGGTCCACGGAGAGGGCCTTCCGGGCGAATTCGGCGGCCTCCCCGGATTCGAAGCGGGCCTCCTTGGCCCGGGCGGCGACCACGAGGGCCTCGACGTGGAAGGGGTTGCGCTCCAGGAGCGGGCGGAGCGCGTTGGGGACCTTCTCCGTCTGGTCGTGGCGCCGGTAGAGGTCGGCCAGGAGGACCGAGGCCTCCGGGAGGCCCCGGCGCAGGGGCTCCGCGAGGATGTCCAGGGTGGCGTTCATCTGCCCCTGGAAGCCCGGGTCCATCGCCATGATGGCGAAGCGGGCGCGGACGACGGCGACCCGCTCCGCGGGCGCGTCCGCGCCCCCCGAGGCCCAGAGGTCGTTGACCTCCTGGAACCGGGCCATGGCCTCCTTCCGGCGGCCCCGGGAGCGGAGGTACTCGCCGTAGGCGGCGACCGCGTCCGCGGGGGCGCCCGGCGCCTCGGCGGCGGCGCGCAGGACCTCCCCGGCCTCCTCCAGGGCCCCCGCGGAGAGGAGCAGGCTCCCGTGGAGGACCCGGTGGGCGGGGTCGGCGGCGGCGGCCCGGGCGGCGAGCGGCACCGCCTCGGCGGTGCGGCCGGTCCCCTCGAGGAGGCGGGCGAGGGCGGCCGGGACGGCGGGGGGCGGGTCCTCCCCCTCGAGGAGGCGGCGGAGGCGGCTCTCGGCGTCCCCGGTGCGCCCCTCCTCCAGGGCGAGGAGCGCCTCCCGGAGGGCGGGGTCGGGGACGGCGTCGTCCGCGGCGGCGGGAGCCCCGGGCAGGAGCGCGGCGAGGAGGAGGACGGGGAGGAGGTTCGGTCTCATGGCCGCAAGGGTACTCCCGGTCCGCTCCTTCAGCGGCCTCCCTGCAGCCGCATCCCCTTCAGACGCGCGGCGGCCCGATTCGTGTCCTCGAGGGACGGCACCAGCGCGAACCGCACGTGGCCCGCGCCGGGGTTCGTCCCGTCCGCCAGAGGGTCGGAGATCCACTCCCCCGGGGTCGTGACGAGGGCCACCGCCGGGTCGAGCAGGCGCTTCGCGAACTCCACCCCCGACATCCCCTCCGGGACCCTCTGCCAGACGTAGAGCGTCGCCTCCGGCGTGCAGTCCGGGAGCCCGATCCCCCGCAGCGCCCCGCAGAGGGCGTCCCGCCGGGCCCGGACCTCGGTGCGCATCGCCTCCACGTGGGATTCGTCGGCCAGCGCCGCCGCGGCGGCGTCCTGGACGAAGGTGGGGGTCCCGGAATCGATGTTCGTCTTCACCTTCCGGAGGAGCGCCACGATCCGCGGGTCCCCCGCCGCCCAGCCCACCCGCCATCCGGTCATGTAGGAGCGCTTGGACAGCGAGAAGAAGGAGATCACCCCCTCCTTCCCCTGCTCCAGCGCGGAGCGGGGCCGCTCCTCCCCGAAGTGGAACTCCGAGTAGGCCTCGTCCGAGGCGAGCACGATCCCCCGGGCCCGGCACCAGGCCGCCGCCTCCGCCAGGAAGGAGGCCGGGGCCAGCGCCCCGCTCGGGGAGTTGGGGTAGTTGATCCAGAGGATGCGGGCCCGCCGCGCCACCTCCGCGGGGATGGCGTCGAGGCGCGGCAGGAAGCCGTCCTCCCGGCGCACCGGGTAGAACCAGGGCTCCCCGCCGGCGAAGCGGGTGCCGCGGCTGTAGGGCGGGTAGCCGGGGCTCGGGACGAGGACCAGGTCCCCGGGATCCACGAGCCCGAGGGGGAAGTGGAAGATCCCCTCCTTGGAGCCGATGGTGCTCGTCACCTCCGTCGCCGGGTCGAGCCGGACCCCGAAGCGCCGCGCCATCCAGTCCGCCGCCGCGGCCCGGAAGCCGGGGTCCCCGACGTAGGAGGGGTAGCCGGAGCGGGCCCGGGCGTCCACCGCCCTCTTCGCCGCCTCCCGCACGAGGGAGGGGGTCGGGTCGGTCGGGTCCCCGACCCCGAAGTCGATGACGTCCACCCCGGAGGCCCGCAGGCGCTCCGCGGCGGCGTCCACCTCCGCGAAGGCGTAGGCCCCGAGCGACGCGACGCGTCCCGCTGCGCGGATCTCCACGGTCACCTCCCGGCCCGGCGGCGCGCCGGCGCCCTCGACCTCGCGGCGGCGGGCTCCCGGCCCGCCCGCCTCCCCGTCCCCGCGGCCCGCGGGGCCCGCCCCGGCGCCGTCGCCGCCAGCACCGCGGCGCAGGTCTCCGCCACGGCGGCGCGCACCTCCGGCGGGTCCAGCACCTCGGCGTGGGGGGCGTGGCGCAGGACCTGCGCCACCACCCACTGGATGGAGGAGGAGCGCAGGCGGCGCACGACGCCCCCGTCGGGCGTCTCCGTGATCTCCCGGGGATCGGACTGCTCCCGGATGAACCGCGCCACCTCCGGGCCGAAGCGGATCCGGACGGCGGACTCGTCCCCCCGGGGGCGGAACATCTCCGGACCGCGCCACTTGGAGGCGTCGAAGTGGGGCGGCGGCTCGAACTCCTCGTCCTCGAGCACGGTCACGGTCCGGATCCGGTCCACGCGGAAGGGCACCGGCGTCCGGCGCACCGAGTCCTGCGCCACGCAGTACCAGTCCCCCCCGTTCTCCACGACGCCCAGGGGCTCCACGACCCGCTCCGTGAGGGCGCCCCGGTGGCTCGCGAAGTAGACGATGCGGCAGCGGCGGGTCCGGGCCATGGCGTCGCGGAG
The DNA here is from genome assembly GCA_023150535.1 of Planctomycetota bacterium. Lineage (GTDB taxonomy): Bacteria > Planctomycetota > JAJSAM01 > JAJSAM01 > JAKLKS01 > JAKLKS01. Next base: position 7,192 of record JAKLKS010000154.1, on the reverse strand, counting down.
CACCTGGAGGCGCCGCGCCGCCTCCGCCCCGGGCCCCGTGGGGGCCACGATCCGCCGCTCCGCGTCCTGCAGGCTGCGGGCCTCCTCCGGGGCGAGGACCTCCCGGATCTTCCTGCGGAGCCCGAGGAGGGCCGGGCCGAAGGCCCTGCCGGAGGAGCCCTCCAGGGTGCGTAGCGCCAGGTTCAGCGAGAGCGCCTCGGGCAGCGTCAGGCGCACGGGCCGCCGGAAGTGCTCGGCGAACCGCACGAAGACCCGGTCCCCCTCGATGAAGAACCCGATGTAGTTGTGGGGGAAGTAGGGGGGCACGCCGCACATCATCACGAGGTCCCGGATCTCCTCGGAGACCTCCCGCGGCGTGACGCCGAGGTAGCGGGCGATGGCGGTGATCCGCATCCCCTGCCGGCGCTGGAGGAGGGGGATGAGGGTCAGGGCGCGGCGCAGGCGCTCAAGGGGCGCGGCCACGGCCCGCCCCCCTTCCCGCGGCCGCGGACCCGCCGGCCCCCGGGTCCCGGGGCGCGCCGCGGTGCATGTCCAGCGTCGCCTGCCAGGCAGCCCGCGCCTCGCGGCGGAGGTCGGGGGGGCCGGCCACCTCGGCGAGCCGGCCGTGCTTCATGGCGAAGCGCAGCAGCGCCTCCCGGTCCCGGGCCTCGATCTCGAGCACCCCGGAGCCGTCGGCCTCCTCGGCGAAGCGCTCCCCCGGGCGGAGGTTCTCCTTCACCATCCAGGCGATGGCCGGGGAGAAGCGGATGCGGCCCTTCACGGGCCGCCGCTCCTCGAACTCCCAGGGCGGCCGCCCGATGCGCTCCTGCACCCGGAAGCCGGCGGGGACCTCGAAGGCGCCCGCCGGTCCCGCCTTCACCCTCCCCCGGACGCGGTCCACGCGGAAGGAGCGCTCCGCCCGCCGGAGGTGGTCGAAGCCGACGAGGTACCAGTGCCCCCCGTGGTACCCCAGGCCGTAGGGGTCCACGTCCCTGTCGAGCGTGCGGTCCGGCCCGATGGCGTAGTAGCGGAACCGCACCCTCCGCCGCGTGAGCACCGCCTCCGTGAGGGCCTCCAGCGCCTCGTGCTCCTCGACGGCCCCGCGCCCGGGGCGCAGCCCGAAGGCGTGCTGCTCCGCGAGCGAGGACTGCAGCGCGTCCCCCGGCGGGCTGTCGGCGCTCACCTTCTGGAGGGCGGAGAGGAGGTTGGGGCCGAGGGCGGCGCCGCCCTCGACCGCCATGCGGTGGAGCACGGCCAGGACCAGGGCCTCCTCGGCGTCCAGGGAGATCTCCGGGAGGAAGTACCGGTCCTTGCGGATGCCGTAGCCGGAGTTCCCGTGGCGGTCCATGGCGACGTACTCGATGGGGACTCCCAGCGCGCGCAGCTCCGCCTTGTCCCGGTCGAAGCGCTTCTCCATGGCCTCGGCGTCGGCGTCGTCGTCGTAGCCCACGACCTCGCCGCGGATCCCGCTGAAGGGGACGGGGGTCCGCGCGGCCAGCAGGCAGGAGACGAGGTTGAGCAGGCGCTCGGTCTTCTCGACGCGGTCGTCGGCGCCGGGACCGTCGGGATCGGGCGGGGATTCCATGGGGAGCGGGCGAGTCTACCTCCTCCCCGCGCGCCCCGTGAGTCAGACCCGCGCGCTCTTCCAGCGGCCCGCGGCCGCCAGGACCGCGTAGACGGCCGCCAGCAGCCACCAGGTCCCCGTCAGCGCCCACCAGGCGCGCTCCGGCGAATCCCCCGGGCCGGAGGGGGCGAGGAGGAGGAGCAGCGGCAGCTGGACGCCCAGCAGCACCGCGGCGTCCACGAGGAGCGCCGTCTTGACGTTCCCCGCCCCGGAGATCCCCATGGAGAGGACCAGCGCCGCGCCCAGCGCCGGGTAGCCGAAGGCGACGACGCGGAGGTACTCCGCCCCCCGGGCCACGACCTCCGGCGAGGCCCCCCCGCCGCGCCCCACGAGGGGGATGAGGGCGTCGGCCCACAGCCGGAAGGCCGCCCCCGCCGCCGCCATGGTCAGGGTGCCGAGGATCACGGCCCGCAGGAAGGCGCGGGCGGCCCCCCGGGGGTCCCCCGCGCCGAGCCCCTGCCCCACGGCGGTCGCCGCCGCCGCCCCCCAGCCCGCCGCGGCGAAGATCGCGAACTGGTCGAGCCGGCTCCCGATCCCGTATCCCGCGCTGGCCGCCGTGCCGAGGCGCCCCGCGATCTCCAGCGCCGCCAGCACGGGCAGGACCCGCACCATCCACTGGGCCGCCACGGGGACCCCCAGGCGCAGCAGGGCCCCCATGATCCGGGCGTCGGGGCCGGGCCCGCCCGCCCGGAGGCGGAGGTCCGAGGTCCCGAGCAGCCAGAGGCCCGCGGCGGCGAACACCCCACGCGCGAGGACCGTCGCCCAGCAGGCGCCGGCCACGCCGAGCCGGGGGAGGGGCCCCCACCCGTGCACGAGGCCGAGGGCGAGGGGGAGGTTGAGGAGGTTCGCCCCGACGAGCAGGACGGCCGGGGCCTTTCCCGACCCCAGGGCCCGGAGCGAGGCCCCCGCCTGCATGAGGAGGAACATCGTGACGCTGCCGAGGGACATGATCCGCAGGCATTCGACCGTCGGCTCCAGGGCCTCCCCCGAGGCGCCGAAGGCGGCGGCCAGGGGGCGGGCGGCGAGGAACGGGGGCACCCCGAGGAGCACCCCGAGGAGGAGGGCCAGGAGGATCCCCTGCCGGGCCGCGGCGGCCGCCCCCTCCCGGTCCCCCTCCCCGACCCGCCGCGCCAGGAGGGCGACGGAGCCGTCGGAGACCCCCTGCAGGACGACCATGGCCACCGCGTTGACGAGGCTCGCGATGGTCACGGCCACGAGCGCCGCCTCGCCGAGGGAGCCCACGATCCAGAGGTCCACGAGGTTGAAGAGCGCGTGGCCCCCCATGCCGATCACCAGGGGCAGCCCGAAGGGGAGGACCCGGGAGGCGGGGAAGGGGGTGCGCCCGGGGAGGGCGGCGCCCGGGGACGGGCGGGGCGGCGGCGCCGCGGCCTCCACGGGGGGGCGCTAGGCGGGGGGAGGGGCGTCCCCGGCGAGGATCGCGCGGAGGCGCTGGAGGATCACGGCCGGGCTGAAGGGCTTCGTCATGAACTCGTTCGCGCCGAGCGAGAGGCCCCGCTCGCGGTCGGAATCCTGCCCCTTGGCGGTGAGGAGGATGACGTAGGTGGAGGCCAGCTCGGGGTCGGCGCGCACCTCCTGGAGGACCTCGTACCCGTTCTTCTTCGGCATCATGAGATCGAGGAAGACGAGGTCGGGCCGGTCGGCCCGGATCCGCTGGACCGCCTCCTCGCCGTTGCGGGCCTCCAGGACCGTGTGGCCCTCCTTGCGCACGATGAAGGTGAGGGCCTTGAGGATGAAGGGTTCGTCGTCGCACACGAGCACCCTGCGGGCCACGGTCACTCCTTCCTTCCCGCCGCGTCCGGAGCGGCCATGGTACACGCCCGCAGCACGACGGCGGTCCGATCGTCGGCCGGGGCGGCCCCCGTCCAGCGGTCCAGCGCCCGCAGGAGCTCCCCCGGGATGCGATCCGTCGGCGCCCCGGCCAGGCTGCGCAGGAGCGCCTGGAACCGCTCCTCGCCGTACATGACGTCCCCCGGGTCGCGGGCCTCGGTGAACCCGTCCGTGTAGAGGACGACGAGGTCCCCGGGGGCGAGCCGCGCGGTCCGCCTCTCGAAGGGGTAGTCCCCCGTCACCCCGAGGAGGATCCCCTCCGCGTCCAGGGTCTCCACCTCCCCCGTCCCGGCGCGCAGGAGGTACCCGGGGTTGTGGCCCGCGCTCGCCCAGGAGAGCTCCCCCGAAGCGGGGTCGTAGAAGGCGAGCAGCACCGAGACGAACAGCTCGCTCCGCGCCAGGTCCTGGTCGAGCAGCCGGTTCGCCCGGGCGAGGACCTCCTCGGGCCCCGCCGCCCGGGCGATCTCGGCGCGCAGCGCGGCGCGGCTGACGGCCATCATCAGGGCGGCGCCGACGTTGTGGCCGGAGACGTCGGCCACGAGGATCCCCGAACGGCCCCCGGGGAGGGCGAAGAGGTCGTAGTAGTCCCCCCCCACGTTCCGCGCCGGCATGCAGATGCCGGCCAGCTCGGCGCCGGGCACCCGCGGCGCCCCCTGGGGGAGGAGGGAGGCCTGGATGTTGCGGGCGAGGCCCATCTCCTTCTCGATCCCGGCGAGCCGGGTGTTGTCGATGAGGACCGCCGCCTGGGAGGCCAGGGCCGAGAGGAGCTTCATGTCGCCGGAGGTGAAGGGGACGCCCCCCTCCTTGTCCGTCATGTTGAGCACCCCGAGGGGGCGGCTGGCCGAGGGGGGGGCGGCGCCGGCGTACTCGTCGGGGTGGAAGACCCGCAGGGGCACCGAGATGAAGGACCGGCTGGCGTAGCGCTCCTCGGACCGGGGCCGGGCGCCGCCGAGGGCGGAGGCGTCGTCCACGAGCACCGCCTGCCCGCTCTCCATCACCCGGCCGCTCACCCCCTCGCCGGGGAGGACGCGGATGGCGGCGGCCTGGTCCGCCGGCATGCCCCGGAAGGACGCCACGCGCAGGACCCCGGTGTGGGCGTCGGCCAGCAGGATGGAGGCGCGGGCCGCGCGCACGATCTCGCAGGCCCTGTCGAGGATGACGTCGCAGATGCCCTCGGGGCCCGACAGGGAGTGGAGCCGGGCGGTGATCCCGTAGAAGAGGTTGATCTCCTCGAAGGAGGAGAGCAGGGACTGCGAGAGGCTCTCGGTCTCGTACTGCCGCACCGCCAGCGCCTCCAGGAGGCCCGCCGCGAAGGAGGCCGCCTCCGCGGCCCTCCCGCCCCGGGCGGCCAGGCCGCCGCAGGGCCGGTCGTAGACCTCCACCCCCCGGAGGTGGAACCCGTCGGCGCCCTCCCCCGCCACCGCCTCCGGCGCCGGGGCCCCGCCGCCGCCGAAGCGGGCGAGGACCCTCCCGGCGGGGTCGAGGACGAGGAGCAGCGACCCGTGGAGCCCCGCGACCCCCTCGAGGAGGCGCGCCGCGCACTCCTCCCCCGCCACGAGGGCGAGGTCCACCGCGGCCGCGGGAGGGTCCTCCGGGCTCACGCCGGCCCCCCGGGCCCCGGCGCCGGCGTCGCCGGGGCGCCCCCGAGGCGCTTCACGAGGGTCAGCACGTGCCGGCCGTCGCGCCGCGCGCTCCGCACCTCGTCCATGGTCTCCCGGAGGATGAAGAGGCCGTAGCCCCCCTCCCGGGGGTTCGCCGGATCGGGGTCCGGCGGGCGGTCGGCCGGCGCGGGGAGCCCCGGGCCGAGGTCCTCCACCTCGAGCACGAGGAGGTCCGGCCGCGCGACGATGCGCACCACCAGCGGCTTCCCCGGGTCGCCCCGGTGGGCGTGCCGCACCACGTTGATGCAGGCCTCCTGGAGGGCGATCTGGATCCGCTGGACGTCCTCCTCGGGCACGCGGACCTGGAGGCACTCCTCGAGGACGCCGCGCACCACGGACCGGACGGCGCCGAGGAAGTCGGCCCGGCTGGGGAGGCGGATCTCGATGACGTCCCGGGGTACGGAGGGGCCGGGGGAGGGGCCGGAAGCCCCCTCCCCCGCCCCGCCGGGAAGCGGGGCGGCGGGCACGGCCCGCTACCCCGCCGCCTGGAAGGACTTGAGGGCCGCCTCCATGGTCGGGTGGCAGTCGAAGACCGTGTGGAGCCGGGTGAGCCGCAGCACCGCCTCGACGGAGGCGGGCACCGCCGCGAGCTTGAGGTCCCCGTTGGCGGCCCGGACGACCCGGAGGGCCGAGACGAGGGCCCCGAGGCCGAAGGAGTCGATGAAGCGCACCTGGGAGAGGTCCACGACGAGCCGGGTCCGGCCGTCGGCGATGAGGTTCTTCACGCGGTCCCGGAACTGGATGGAATCGTCCCCCTCCAGGTTCACGGGGCGCACGAAGGAGAGCAGCACCGTCGAGCCGACCTGCCGGAGCGCGATGTCCAAGGCCTTCCTCCCCCCTTTCCGGGGCCCGCTACTTCAGGCGGGCCGGGTCATGGTAATCGAGGCCGAAGGCCTCCGCCACACCCTTGCAGGTCACCTTCCCCTGGACGACGTTGGCGCCGGTGAGGATCCCGCGGTCCGAGGCGATGGCCTTCCTCCAGCCGAGGCCCGCCAGCGTCCGGGCGTAGGGCAGGGTCGCGTTGGTCAGGGCGAAGGTCGAGGTGCGGGCCACGGCGCCCGGCATGTTGGCCACGCAGTAGTGGACGACGCCGTCCACGACGAAGGTCGGCTCGCTGTGGGTGGTCGGGCGGGTGGTCTCGGCGCAGCCGCCCTGGTCCACGGCCACGTCCACGAGGACCGACCCCTCCTTCATCTCCTTGAGGGTCGCGCGGGTCACGAGGAAGGGGGCCTTGGCGCCGGGGATGAGGACCGCGCCGATGACGAGGTCGGCGCGGCGGCAGGCGCCGAGGATGTTGTACTTGTTGCTGTAGAGGGTCTTGACGTTGGCCGGCATGACGTCGTCGAGGTAGCGCAGGCGATCGAGGCTGACGTCGAGGATGACGACGTTGGCCCCCATGCCGGCGGCGATCTTCGCCGCGTTGGTGCCCACCACGCCGCCGCCGAGGACGGCGACCTCCGCGGGGGGGACGCCGGGCACGCCGCCGAGCAGCACGCCGCGCCCGCCCATGGGCTTCTCGAGGTACTTCGCCCCCTCCTGGATGGAGAGGCGGCCCGCGACCTCGCTCATGGGGGTGAGCAGCGGCAGGTGGCCGTGGGCGTCCTCGACGGTCTCGTAGGCGATGCAGACCGCGCCGGTCTCGATCATCGCCATGGTGAGTTCGCGGGAGGCGGCGAAGTGGAAGTAGGTGTAGAGGATCTGGCCCCTGCGGATGAGGCCGTACTCCTCCGCCAGCGGCTCCTTCACCTTCACGATCATGTCGGCCTCGGCGAAGATGTCGGCCGCCTTCTTCACCATCTTCGCGCCGGCGTCCTTGAACTCGGCGTCCGAGATGCCCGAGCCGAGGCCGCCCCCGGCCTGGACCATCACCTCGTGCCCGTCGGCGACGAGGGCCTCGACGCCCGCGGGCGTCATGGCGATGCGGTTCTCGTTGTTCTTGATCTCCTTCGGCACGCCGATGCGCATGGATCTCTCCTTCTCGGGCCCCCCCGGGGGGCGGACCCTGTCGGACGGCGGGGTGGACGGCGTTCAGCGGGGATGCGGCGCCGGACCGGGGATTCTCGCCGGGGGCGGGGGGGGG
>JAKLKS010000153.1 GCA_023150535.1 Planctomycetota bacterium | reverse complement strand
GGCCCGGCGCTGCGGGCCCTGCTGGAGAGGCTCGGCGGGGAGCGGAGGTAGGCTACTTCCCCGTCGGCGTCCCCCCGCCGGGGGGCGGACCGCCCGGCGCGGCCGGCGGCGTCTCCACCGCCCCCTTCGCCGCGGCGAGCGCCGCGGGCAGCCCGTCGAGGCCCGCCTCCGCGAACTCCACCCGCCTCTCGCGGCGGACGAAGGTCCGGGCCGGCGCCCCCTCCCCCTTCCGCTCCGGGAAGGCCTTCATGGCCGCCTCCAGGAAGGCGGCGGCGTCCGCCTCCGTGTCCCAGACGGTCACCCAGACGAGCGCCTCCCCCGACGGCAGGGCGAGGAGCGCCGCGGCGTCCCCGGCCCATCCCGCGGCGGCCGCCGCGGCCTCCCCCTTCTCCACCCCGCGGGCGAGCAGCACGATGCGCGACGCCAGCTCCCCGAGGGTCGTCTCCATGAGGACGCGCGTCCCCTCCGGCGGGGCGCCGAGCGCGACCGCCGTCGGGACCTCCCTCGCGAGGAACTTCTCCGGGTGGAGGACCTGCTCCGTGGAATCCGGCGGTGCGCGGAAGGCGGCGTCGATGGCCTTCTCCCCCTCCGGCGTGCGGCGCAGCGCCTCGGCGAAGAGGAGCCCCTCGAGGTACTGGGACTTGAAGGCGAGCGCCAGGGCGGGCGGGGTCGCGCCGAACTTCCCCTGCATCACCGCCGCCGCCATGGCGTCGGCCATCGTCCGGAGCTGCTCCAGGGGCTGGTTCGCGAGGGCCCCCTTCGTCATGAACCGGTACTCCACGCTCTCCGCGTCCCCCTCGGCCAGCGCCCCGTAGGCGAGCATGCGGTCCACGTGGCCCTTCCAGGAGGCCATCTGCGCCTTCATGTCGAAGTGCTGGTCGTCCAGGGCGTGGGTCAGCTCGTGCACCATGAGCTGCACGCTCCGGGCCGCGCCGGGGAGGAAGGAGACCTTCCCCGTCACGGGGTCGTAGTTGGCGGCGATGTTCCCCTGGAGGAACCTGCCGATGACCGCGCGGACGTCGGTCCCCTCCTCCAGGACCCCGAGCCGCGCCAGCAGCCGGCTCGCGGGCGCCGCCTTCTCCGCCCCCCCGAGGAGGCGCTCGAACTCCACCATGTACCGGTCGATGAACTTCTCGAAGGAGACCGGGGCCGCCTCGACCTTCGCCTTGAAGGGGAGCCCCCGGGCCTTCTCCACGAGGGGGGAGGCCTCCTCGACCAGGCGGGAGACCACCGCCGCGTCGTCGGCGGGGGGCTCCTGCGCGGCGGCGGGAGGGGGGCCCGCGGCGGCGGCGGCCGCCGCGGCCAGGAGGACCGCGGCGGCGCGGGATCGGGCGGGGATCACCGGAAGACCGCCTTCCCCTGGTTCTGCTCCGCCAGGTCCTCGAGGAACTTCCGATCGAGGTCGTCGCCGCGGGGCCCCGCGCCCCCCTTCTCCTTGCCGCCCATGCCCACGACGTGGATGCGGATCTTCCGCCCGTCGTTCCAGCGCCGCACGTCCCCCAGGATGAGGGAGGTGTCCTGCACCTTCCCGCTCGTCGGCTTCCCGTCGGTCATGAAGAAGATGGTGTCGTAGACCGGCTCGTAGGACTTGTCCTTGCCCGCGCCGACGCCCATGGCCTTGAAGCCGGTCTCCAGCGCGTCGTAGATGTTCGTGGAGCCGATCACGGCCTGCTTCTCCACCCACTCCATGGCGTCCTTCGCCGTCTTCGCGTCCCGGGCCTGGGGCCCCTTCTTCCAGACGCGCACGTCCGCGGAGAACCCGATGATGTTGAACTTCGACCCGTCGGGGAGGCCCGCCAGGGTGCGCCTCATCTCCTCGAGGAGGACGTCGATCTTCTTCCGCTCCTTCTCGGTGGAGCTCCCCGCGAAGTTCATGGACCCGGAGAAGTCGAGGATGAAGAGCATGCGCTCGCTGCGGGTCTCGATGCCGTAGAAGGAGACCCGGTTCCCGCCCCCGTCGGCGGCCCCCGCGCCGGCCTCCCCGCCGCCCTCCGCCCCGCCCCCCTTCGCGGCCTCCCCGTACCCGGGGTCCTTCGGGCCGCGGAAGTTCGCGCCGTCCTTCGCCCACCAGGCCTCCCAGGCCGCCGCCGCCGCCGGGAGGGTCCTCCCCGTGAGCGCGACGAGGGCCGCGTGGAGGTCGTCCACCGTCCGCCCCTCGGCCTTCTTCATGGCCTCGATGAGGGGGAGGACCGCCGCCGCCCGCCCCGAAGCCCCGAGCCCCGCCGCCGCCGCCGCCCGCACCTGCCAGCGGGGATCGGCCACGGCCGCGGCGAGGATCTCCAGCGCCTCCGCCTCGGAGCGGACGGCCAGGGCGTCCACCGCCGCCACCACCACCTCGGGCACCGGGTCCTTCGCCGCCTCCCGGAGCGCCGCCATGGCCCGGTCCCCGGGGCAGGGCCCCAGCGCCCCGAGGCCGAAGCAGCGGGATTCGAAGTCGCGGCTCCCGAGCGCCTCCTTGAAGAGGAGGTCGAGCAGCGCGGTGCGCTCCGCCTCCGGCGCGCCGGCCAGCATCGCCCCGTAGGAGGTGCGCGCCGCGCGCCGGCGCCTGTCCGCGGATTCCATGGCGGAGGTCTGCCGGAGGACCACCCCCTCCAGTTCCCGCTTCCTGGGGAGGAGGTTCTCGACCAGGGACTCCGGGGGCACGGCCAGGGGATTGCCCGCCTGCTCGAGGAACTTGAGGATGCGCTCGTTGTACTCGTCGTTGACCTTGTCCAGGTCCCGCGCGCTCTTCACCCGCTCGACGAGGGCCTTGCGGTACTCCCCGAGGGCCTCCTCCCCCGCGGCGAGGAGGAACCGGGCGGTGCGCGGCTTGCGCGACCCGCCGAGGGCGGAGGCGAGCCAGGCGTCCCAGCCCTCGAGACGGTCGCCCATGGCCTCCCGCAGGAGCGGGTCCGCCTGCTTCTCGAACTCCCCGTCGGGGAGCGCGTCGAGGAGCGGCCCCGCGGCGGCGGCGAGGCGCGGGAGCCAGCGGCCCTCCCGCTCGATGCGCCCGGGGTGCTTCGCGGCGTCCTCGATCCTCCGCTTCTCCTCGAGGACCCGCTTCTCCATCTCCTCGGCCGACCTCGGGGCGTCCGCCGGCTTCGTCTTCGGGGCGTCCCCGCCGAGCCGCTTCTCCTCGGCCTCCCGCTCCGCCTTCTTCCGCTCGAACTCGGCGATGTCATCGAGGCGCCTGCGGAAGGCGTCCACCTGCCCGGCCCTCTCGCGGGCGACCTTGAGCACCGCGCGGAGGCCGGCGAGCGACCCCGAGGCGGCCACCGGCTCCAGCAGCGCCGCCCGGTGGCGGTCGACCTCCTCGGGGGCCATGGCGTCGACGCCCTCGCTCCACTTCTCCTGGAGGCGGGCCGCGGCCTCGGCGGCGGGGTCGCCGCCGGCGGCGGCGGGGGAGCCGCGGACCGCGGGGGCGGCGAGGGGGAGCGCGAGGAGGAGGAGGAGCGCCGCGATCGGCGACGGCCGCATCCCCGCCATCCTACCCCCCCCCGGACGGCCCCGCCGGGCCGCCCGCCGCGGGCTCGACCTTCGCCGGCGCCTCCGCCCGGGGGACCGGCTCCGGCCGCTCCGGCTCGCCGAAGGCGCCCTGGTCCTCGCCCTCGACCCAGATCTCCTCGTCCTCGGTGCCGTCCACGTCCCGCCGGAGGGCGAAGTAGGCGGCGGTGGCGCCGCCGAAGGCGTAGTAGACGACCCAGCCCATGAGGGCGAGGTGGAGGACGACGCCGCCGATCCACGCGATCCACCCGCCCAGCGCCGAGGACCCGCCCGCGCCCGTGAAGTCGGGCATGCGCGTGGCCGCCACGGCGCGGAGCGCCCTCCCCGTGGCGTCGGCGAGGTCCCTCCAGGAGTCCTTCGCCGGGAACCAGTGGGTGAAGGACCAGGCGGCGAGCTCCTCCATGGCGAAGGCGCTCGCGACGAGGACGGAGGCGAGGAACCAGACGGTGAGCGCGTAGAGGAAGAACAGCGCCGGGCGGCTGAAGACGTAGGAGAAGCCGCGGGAGACGGCGTCGAGAGGCCCGTTGCGCTCCACCGCGAGCGAGGCGACCGCCAGGGGGAGCCCGAGGGCGGACCCGAAGAGGAGGAGGAAGAGGACGAGGGTCGAGAGGAGGACGAGGGGGAAGAGGACGACCATGAGGAGGGGGCCGACGCCGGGGATGCCGCTGGCGAGGCCGGCCAGGGCGTTGCAGGAGTAGAAGAGGAGGATCGCGCCGGCCATGAAGGCGAAGGCCCCGATGGAGGAGGCGATGTTGCCGACGGAGAAGGCGAGCGCCTCCCCGAGGGGGACCCCCTCGTCCCGGGCGAGGCGCATGGCGGCGATGCGGCACATGGCGACGCCGAGGACGGCGGTGACGGCGAGCTGGAGGAGGAGCAGGGGGAGGACCGACCCCCGGACGAACCCCAGGGAGGAGAGGCCGCCGCCGGTGGGACCCAGCCCGCCGAGCCAGGCGAAGGGGCTGGTCTCGACGCCGATGAGGCGGGCCCCCCAGGTCATGACGAGGAAGGCGAGGGCGCCCAGGGCCACGCCGCCGAGATCGAAGGGGACCTTCAGCGCCTGGATCAGGCTCCTCTGTCCCGTCGCGGGGTCGGTCATGGGGTCTCCTCGCCGGGGCCGGCCGGGGGCGAGGTCCCCCATTCTAGGGGGGCGGGGGTCCCCGGCCAACCGCTCCTTGGCGGGTGGCCTCCGTTTCCGGCGCGGGACGGGGAGTGCTAGGATGCGCCCGGGGTAGCGAACGGAGCGCAACGACATGGCCGAACTCGAAGGCGAACTCGCCTTCCGCCTCGCGGCGGAGGAGGACAAGGAGGGGAACCTCCTCGTCCTCACCATCAAGGACTCCTGCCTCAACTACTCCTCCACGGACGTGCTCAAGCCGGCCATGAAGGACCTCATCCAGTCGGCCATGGGTCGGGGCCGGACGAACGTGGTCATCAACATGCGGTCGGTCGGGGTCGTGGACTCCTGCGGGCTGTCGGTGCTCATCTCCATGAAGAAGCAGGTCGAGACGGCCGGGGGGAAGCTGGCCCTCGTGGGCCTCAACGGGATGATCCAGCGGCTCTTCGGCGTGACGCGCCTCGACAAGGCCTTCCCGACCTTCGAGACCCAGGAGTCGGCCGTCGCGGGCCTGGCGGAGGCGGTCTAGCGTCCCGGGGGTTCCTTGACGGGGGACCGCCGCGGCGGTGGAATGCGCGGACGGCCTCGCGGTACGACGGGGCGGGCGTAGCTCAGTGGTAGAGCATCGGCTTCCCAAGCCGATCCGGGGGCGTTGTCCCGCAAGGACTTGCGTGCGCGGGTTGTCTCATGGGTCCCGGGAGTCCCCCGTGTCTCGGAAGATGGACACCTCTTGCGGACCTCTCCCCGAGCGGATGCTCCTGCGGGCCGACGGGCTACTCTCAGTCGATGACCCGAGCCCTTCTCTTCGTCGCCCGCTGGATCGGCCTGGCCCATGACCGATAGCGGGCCCGGATCGCCCGGCGCCGCCCCCTCGCCGCTGAAGTCGATGCCCTTCGCGAGCAGCTCCGCCGCCTCGGCGAGGAGAACGATCTCCTTCGGGCCCGGTTCCGTCTCCTCGAGCCGAAGCGACGGCCCCGGTACCCCCCCCCTGGAGCGCCTGCGCATCCTCTGGCATCAGGCCCGGTTCGGGCTCTCGGTCCGTGCCACGGCTCGGGCCTTCGTCCTTTCGGTCCAGACGATCATCCACTGGAGGAACGAAGTCACCCGCGGTGAGGCCCGGCTCGTCCGCTGGCGGCGTCCCGTGAACGCTCTTCCGGACCTCGTCGGCGAACTCGTCCATCGCCTGAAGGGCGAATGGCCGCGCTGGGGGACGCGCCGGGTTGCGGGGATCCTGACCCGCCTGGGCATCGTCGCCTCCCGCACTAGCGTGCAGCGGATCCTCCGCCATCCGCGGCAGCCCACACGCCAAGCCCGGACCCGGAGGGCCGGCCGTTGTTCTCTCGTGGCCCGCCAACCCGGGTACATCTGGCTGCTCGGTTTCACGAGGATTGGGGGTCTCTTCCGTTCCGTTCGGGTCGGGGCCGTCATCGACGCGTTCTCGCGAAAGGTGGTGGCCATCGGCGTCGGCGCGGGTGAACCACCGGCCGCCTTCGCCGTCCGGTTCCTTCGCGAGGCAGTCGACAGGGCAGGAGTCCCTGGATGGGTGGTGACGGACCGTGGGCGCCAGTTCACCTCGGGGGCCTTCACGAAGGCCCTCCGCCGCCGCGGCATCCGCCGGAGGTTCGGAGCCATCGGTCGCTCCGGTTCCATCGCCCTGATCGAGAGGTTCTGGAGGAGCATGAAGATGGAGAACGCCCGGGCACTCTTCCTTTACAGGCCCCTCCGGTCCATCGAGGAAGACGTCGCGAATTACGCCAGGTGGTTCAACTAGGAGAGGCCTCACCAGGGACTCGGGAACCGAACGCCCGTCGAGGTGCACAGAGGGCGCCGAAGAAGGCTCCGCCAGCATCCGGTCCGCTCGACCCTCTGCGTCCGATTCCTCGAAGGTGATCGTGCCCTGCCGGTCTTCCGCCTTCGCAGAGCGACGTAGTTCCTTCAAGAACCACGTAGTCCACGTCGAGAGTCGTTCGCTCCCTGCCCCCAGTGGGGCCCGCCCACCACCCTGCCAATTCCCGGGGAGCTCGACTATGCGCGCGATGAAGTGTCCAGCGTTCCCCGGGCCGGTACAGTCGGACAGTGCGGGAATCCCCCAGCCCTACCTGACGACAGTCCAGACCTCACCATTCATGGCTCGGTTGCCTTCATGCATCTCTACCATCGCACCTCTCCCCGAAAACGCCATTGCACTATCAATCCCTGTTTCCCCATCAACACCGCCCTCATTGGCGCACTCTAAGATGCTCCCAGACTGATTCACAAAGTACACCTTGCGACCCGTGATTCCGTACCTAATTGGAACTGAGTATGCGCACCACACACGCTCTGCCGCATCAATTCCAATCGTCTTCGTGCCGCTCAATGCACCCACTTGCCCATGATCGAGTCCCACGCTTGTCCACTGCTCTGGGACATTGCCGTCAGGCAGGTAAATCACAGTTACATAGCCGCTCTCTTCATATGATCCATCACTCCGAATGACCGCATGCGCGCTTGTCAGCGCCAGTCCCGAGTACCACCCAACCACACGATCGAATGTACATGCAACAGGGCTTGACCCTAGAACCACACCTCCGCGCAGCGCCGAAGCGCGGCACAACTCCACTCCGGACGCATACTCCCCTCTCCCATCACGGTCTACATCGATCTCTCCACGAGCTGCGCACTCTCGCTGCTCAATCAAAATTCTAAACATTCTCTCTCTAGCTTCGCCCTCGTTTCTCACAATTACCTCAGCCAGTCCGCTCGCATTGCTCAGGGGCGACACAACACCCTTCTCTACTCCTGGAACAATTGAATGCTGACCTTGCTCCCTTACAGCCTGACCAACGACTTCACAGAGTCGCGCGATATCCTTAATGCTATCAGTCCCGACCCACTTTGCCAATCGCCGCAACTCATCTGATGACAAACGAGCACCCACCGCGGAGACCAGACCCTCCTCCCACTCCACAAATCCTTCCCGAAGAGACTCCTCTGAGTTCATCATCCTGCCATGCCACAGTCCTCGGTGAATCTCACGCACCACGCTTTGGAATCCACTCAGAGCCAAGACCCTCCGAACTTCATCCTCTTTCACTTCCGAGCCCGCGGATACTGCCCCCTCCCCAGAACTGGCGCAGGCGCACACTAGTCCCGCAGCGAACATGCACACGCATCTAATCCAAGCGGGCTTTCTCACGTTACTACCTTTCTTCCTGTTCTGCTCTCAACAATGCTTCTCCCACAGCAACACTTGAAGCAGTGCCTCCTTCTATCATGCCATCTGCAAGCGACTTCAACAGATTCCCACGGAACTCCTGCCCAGCTGCTCTTCTCTCAACCTCCCAGCCGCCCCCCCCCACAATCCCAGCTTCTCAATGACCTGCTCCCAGAAAGACATGAACGGTACTTGCAGAATATCTACGACCTTGATCATGTCCTTCGCGGCAGTCTCTGGGTAGATATACGTGTAACTCTCACAATAATGCTTCCTCGTTCTGGAGGTGGATCTCGCGCCCGCCTCGGTACCTGGTGACCAAGCCGAAGAGCTGCAGGGCCCAGAAGATGGCCTCGCGCTCGGCCCTGCGACGAGCACGGGGGTTGTCGATGCCATGCACAGCCCTCTCCACGGCCCGCAGCGCGGTCTCGTAGAAGACCCGTCGGTCCACGAGATCATACGCCCTGGGGAGCACGGCGTCCACCGCCAGGGGCGTTCTCCAGCCGAGGCACTGCCTCGGCCGCAGACCGTCGAGGCGCCCGCGCGCCTCCTCGAGACGGCGGAGGCCCTCCGCGGGTCCTGTGTGGAGGATCTCCCCCTTGCCGAGGCCGCTCTCCGCCTTGAGCTCCCCGATGGCCTTCTCCGCCCAGGGGTTGTGCTCGGGCGTGTGGGGGACGTTGCGGAGGTGCACGATGTGGTGGCGCCACAGGAAGGCCTCCACCTCCTCGGCCACGAAGCAGGACCCGTTGTCGGAGCTGTAGACCAGCGGGTACCCCCCGCGCTCGGCCGCGGTGCGTTGGAGGGCCGCGATGACGTCCTCGGCCCGGGCCGGCTCCCCGGCGGCCAGGTCCAGGGTGCGGCGGCTCGCCGGGTCCCGCAGCACCCTGCCACGGACCTCCGTCCGGTCCGGGGCCCGGCCGAGGTGGGTCTCGTCGTCGGACCAGATCGCGTCGGCGGCGTGCACCAGGACCGTGTGACGGTGCTCGGCCCGGCGCTTCCTGTCCTTCCGGCGGCCGGTCTTCTTGAGTTCACGCAGGGCCTCCCGCAGCAGGTGGCGCTTGAGGTCCGGACGCAGCGCGTGGGCCGTGGGCTCCCCCAGCGTCGGCCCGTACACGGCGAGCAGCCCCGCGACCTCCGCCCTCACCCGGTCCCGCTCCTCCCGGGGGAGCCGCGGCCTCCCCCGCCGCCGTCCCGTCCTGTGGTCCCGGTATCGCATCGCCCGCGGTGTCACGCCCGCCCGCTCCGCGGCCCTTCGCTGCTCGCCCCATTTCCACCGTCGCTCTCCGGTGCCCATCCGTGCGCCCCTTCCAGGCCGGCATCTCCCGGAGCAGGGACACCATCTCCCGCGTCCTGGACAGCTCCTGCTCCAGACGCGCGATCTTCCTCCGCAGCTCCTCCCGGCCCTCCTCCCCCGGGAGCAGCGGCACCCGCACCGTGCCCGGCTGCTTGAGCAGCCCCGCCACCATCCCCGAGAGCGCCATCTGGCTCATCTGCCACAGCCGCAGCGGCTTCACCTGCAGGCGCGCCAGCACCTCCTCCTTCGGCGTCACCCCCAGCCACCACTCGAGGATCGCCGTCGCCGCCGCGTGCGCCCGGCTCCTCTCCTCCTCGCTCGCCGCCCCCCACAGCCCCCGCACCGCCACCGCCGGCCGCTCGGGCATCGCGAAGCCAGCCCGCCGCCTCCTCGGGCCCGTCCTGCGCGGCCTTCGCTCCGTCGCCTCCTCCTCCGTCATGGTCTTCCTCCCTGGCCTCCGGGCCCCCGAGGGTGCCCGTCTGGAGCCTCTTCATCACCTCGCCCAACTGGATGTCCACGTGCCCCTTCTCGCCCGAGATGGATACCGGCTGCCCGTCGATCTGCCCCGCCAGGAAGAGCGGCCGCCGCGGCGGCTCCCCCAGCGCGAGCCGCAACTCGTTCTCCGCCTGGATCTCCCCCAGCGCCCGCCTCACTTCCTCCTCGGCCCCGAAGAAGCGGTCCGCCGGCACCGCCCCGTCGAGCCCCTGGTGCGGACGGAAGAAGTTGTAGTGGCGGAAGTAGTGCTCCAGTCGCCGCCTCGCCTCCTCCACCGTCTCCACGAGCACACGGTCGAAGAGCTCCTCCTTCACCGTCCGCCACAGCCGCTCGCACTTGCCCAGCGTCTCGGGGTGCTGGGCCTTGCTCGTGAAGTGCGCGATGCCCCTCTTCGCGCAGAGCTTCTGGAAGGCCGACTTCCCCCGCCAGGACGCGTACTGACGGCCCTGGTCGGTCAGGACCTCCCGCGGCGCCCCGTAGGAGGCGATGCCCATCTCCAGCGCCTCCAGC
>JAKLKS010000152.1 GCA_023150535.1 Planctomycetota bacterium | reverse complement strand
CCCGGCTGGCTGAAGGAGCCGGTCTTGTTGAGCTGGGTGCCGCGGAACACCACGTTGGCGAGTTCGGCGGCGGTGAAGGAGTCCAGCGTCCGCATCACGTCGCCGTGGGGGACGTCGGGGTCGGCGTCGATCTCCGCCTTCACCTTGCTGTCCTTGTTCACGAACTCCTTGAGGCGGGTCTGGAGGGTCGTCCAGATCCCCTCCCCCGAGGCGGTGCCGAGCCGGCTGTCGAGGAGGTAGATCTGCGTCTGGCTCTCCCCCTTCTTCCGCCGGAGCTTCACGTTCACCTTGACCTCGACCTCCGCCGTGGCGGGGGTCGTGTTGAGCCCCACGTCCTTCGGCAGGAAGGCCTCGATCTTCATGTCCAGGGTGCGGAACTTCATGGAGCACAGGAAGACGATGATGAGCTGGAACACGACGTCGATCATCGGCGTCATGTTCGTCTCGGACTTCGCACCCTTGGTCCCGTCGTCGACTTCTCTCTTGGCCATGGCTTGGGTTCCCCTGGGCGCCTACTGCCCCGGCTCCGGCGGCTTGGTGGTGGCGAACTGGAGCTTGTAGACGCGGATCTTCGGGTCGGCGCAGGCCTGCATGACCCACTGCACGTCCTGCCACCGGCTCTTCGTGTCGGCCCGGACGAGGATGAAGAGGTCCGAGGCCCTGGGGTCCTCCGGCTCGCGGCTCCGCTCCGACTCGGGGATGAGGAGCTGCTGGAAGCCGTTGAGGTCGTACATCTCCCCGCGCACCTTGAGGGTGGGGGGGGCGTCCCCCTCGTTCTTGATCAGGTTCACGATGAGGCGGTACTTCTCCTTGTCGCCCTTGTCCTCCTGGGCGTTCAGGGCGATGGGCAGCTCGAGCTCCTCGATCTCCTTGCGGCTCATGTCGTTGGCGAGCATGAGGAAGATGATGAGCTGGAACACGATGTCGATCATCGGCGTCATGTTCATCTCGAGGCCTTCGGTCATCTGCTCGGCCGTGACTCGCTTCGCCATGGTGTGCCTCCGGGCCCCCGGGGGGGCGCCTTGCCTGCGGTCCTACTGCCTCTGCGGCCGGAAGCGCTCCACCATCTCGTCGGCGACGCCCGTCAGCTCGTTGATGAGGGCGACGACCTTGTTGCGGTACCAGAAGAAGGCCATCATGCAGGGCATGGCGACGAACAGCCCCTCGAAGGTGGTGATGAGGGCCTGCTGCACGCCCATGGCCAGGTCCTTCGGCGTGACCTTCGGGCCGAGGATGACGATGTTGGCGAAGGCCAGGATCATCCCGGACACCGTGCCGAACAGCCCCCACATCGGGGCCAGGTTGGAGATGAGGGAGAGGTAGGAGATCTTCTGGTGGAGCTTCGTCGCCTCGACGGCGGCCTGCTCGCTCATGATCTGCTTCATCGTGTCGAAGCCGTTGTTGAGCTTGGGGAGGCCGGCGGCCAGGATGTTGGTGACGAAGTTCGGGGAGGCCTCGCAGAGCTCCAGCGCCTCCTGGTACTCCTCCTCCTCGAAGAGGGCCTCGATCTCGTCGATGATCTCAGGCGGGACGAGCTTGTCGCGCTTGATGTTGATGGCGTGCTCGATCATGAGGGCGACGGCGGCGATCGAGTGGAGGATGATGATGACCCCCACCCAGCTGCCCCAGGCGAGGATGTTCTTGACGTTGATCTTCGCTTCCTCGGGGATGAACTGCTCGGCGTCCTGGGCGAAGGCGCCCCCCGCCATGAAGAGCACGGCCAGGGCGGCGGCGCCCCCCACTGCCAGCAGCTTGCGATTGCTCATGGTCCGAAAATCTCCTTGACCGGGAACCGGAAACCATCGGACGGATCCCCGCGCCACGGCCCCCGCTCGGGGGTCAACGCGCGCGTGCCGCCCACTCCGACCACGGATGGTACTGCACCAGATCCTTGAGAGCCTGATCCCTAGCGGCCTGGTTTCCCAGCTTTTCGCAGGCCTGCGCCTTGAACCAGAGGGCGTGGGCCACCTCCTCGGGAGCGGAGAACATAGTGACTTCGACCTCGATGAACTTCCTCAGCGCCTCGTCGGCCTTCCCCTGGAGGAGCAGGAGGCCGCCCTGCCCGTTGAGGGAGGCGGCCTTCCCCGCGGCGGAGGTGCCGGTCTCGGAGGGCAGCCGGTCGAAGGCCTGCTTCGCGGCCTCCAGGTCGGCGGGGGCCCTGGACTTCTCCGCCCTCCCGTAGAGGGCCCAGGCCTTGCCGACGAGCCCCGTGACCATCATCCTCTCGAGGGAGTCGCGGAGGGGGGAGTCGGCGGGCGCGGCCGCGGCCGCCTTCCCGGCGAAGGCGCCGAGCTCCTCGTACTCCTTGGAGGAGGCGGCCGCCTCCCCCTTGCGGTCGAGGAGCCGCGCCCGGGCGAGCCTCGCCTCGGCCTCCCAGAGGGGGCGGCCGGCGGCTCCGGCGGTGGCCTTGAGCTCGTCCAGGGCCTTGAGGCCGCCGTCCCAGTCCCCGCCGAGGGCCCGCGCCTCGGCCAGGCCGGTGCCGATCATCGAGAGGAGGGGGGACTTCGGGTCCTTCTTCATCGCCTCCTCGTAGGAGCGGGCCGCGTCGAGGAACTTGGCCGGGTTCTTCTCCTTGAGGGCGATGCGGCGCTCGGCGTCCGCGGCGTGGGCGATGGCCCGGGCCTCCCAGAACCTCCGGCAGCGCCCGGCCTTGACGGCGTCGGCGACGGCGCGGAACTCCGTCACGGCCTCGGACCAGCGCCCGGACTTCCAGGCGTCCATCCCCCGGGTGTAGGGGGGCGGCTCGTCCCCGTAGGACAGCGAGAGGATCTCGGCGGGGGTCTTGTTCTGGGCGGGGCCGGACTTCCCCTTCCACTCCACCCTGTCGTAGGACTCGGAGAGGATCTCGACGCCCGTGGAGGGGCCCTTCGCCCCCTTCACGTGGATCTCGTCCTTGAACTGCTCCTTGTAGTCCTGCGCGCGGGCGGGGGGGGCGGCGGGGAGGAGGCCGGCGAGCAGGGCCGCGGCGAGGGCGGCGGTCGGTGCGGGTCGGATCCTCACTTGCATCCCTCCTTGCCGAGCTTGGACAGCGCCATGTCCGCCTGGTCCTTGAGGGCCTGGAACTCCCTGGAGAGCCCCTGCCGCGCCTTCTCGGCCCTGTCGTACTCGTTCACCGTCTCCATGGCCTTCACGATGCCGCAGACCGTCCGCAGGGCCGGCTCGAGGGAGAACTTCGTGCCGATGTTGAACCAGAGCCGCGTCATGCGGACCTTCCAGTCGAACCAGCGCTCCGAGTAGCGGGCGCCGGGGACCTCCTCCCCCTCGTAGCCGGGGGGGGCGGAGTCGAGCAGGGTCGAGTAGAGGTTGAGGGCGCGGAAGGGGAACTCCGGCTTCGTGAGCCAGAGCTCGTCGTAGCAGCGGCCGAGGTTCGACATGAGGTCGGGCTGGCGCTTGACGAGGCCGAAGACCGCCACCTTCAGCTCCGGCGGGAGGTTCTCGCCGAGGAGGATGAAGGCCGTGGCCGTGGCGAGCCCCTTGCGGGTGTCGGGGGTGTCGGAGAAGGCGCGGACCATGATGTCCGCGTCCCCGAGCGACGCGGCGCGGCGGGCCTCGGAGGCGAGGTTGGCGACGGCGGCGTCCGTGGCGGTCATCTCGGCGATCTTCCCGAGGAGGTCCTTCACGTTCTTCTCGTGGACCGTCTTCTCCACGTTGGCGGGCCTCCGCCGCAGCTGGTCGAAGACCTCCCGCAGGGAGTCGATGTTCTCGGGGACCTTGATGAAGAGCCGCTCGAACTTCGGGAGCGCCTCGGCGTAGTTGCCCTGCTCGACGAGGAGCGAGGAGAGGTAGACCGTGAGCAGCTCCGCCTTCTCCGCGTCCCCCTTCTCCTCGTAGAGCTTGAGGGCGCGGGTCCACAGCTCCGCGGCCCGGGCCGGCTCCTTGAGGACGTCGTTGTAGATCTGGCCGATGAAGGTCAGCTGGTCGGCCCCCACGTCGGAGGAGCGTCGGAGCCAGAACTCGTAGAACTCCACGGCCCGCCTGCGGAGGTCGAGGGACGCCTTGGCGTCCCCCCCGCCCTTGGCCTTGGCCCCCTGGGACTGGAGGTCGTTGGCCACCCGGAGCGCCGCGGGCACGGTCCAGCCGGAGTCCTCGTTCTCCTTGAGGAGGACGCGGCACTCCTTCTCGGCGTCGGCGGAGCGCCCGGCGTCCACGAGGGCGAGGACGCGGAGGTAGCGGACGCGGGGGAAGGTGGCGTCGAGGCCCGCCGCGGCGAAGCTCCTCTCGAAGTCGGCCAGGGTCTCCACGACCTTCGCCGGCTGCTTGAGGTCGGCGTGGCCGTTGGCGATCCACAGGACCGCCCAGCCCCAGGCCTGCCGCTCCCTGGTCGGCGTGTTGGGGTCCTTCCAGTACTCGAGGTGCTTCGCGACGAAGGCCTGGAGGAACTTCATGCCCTCGTCCGTCTTGCCCATGGCCACCATGGACTCGCCGATGCGGGACTGGGCGTTGAGGTAGTAGCGGTCCTTGTCGGTGACCTTCCGGAAGAGCTCGATGCACTCCGCGAAGGCCTTCTCGGCGGCGGCGCGGTCGCCGCGGCCCCGGGCGGCGTGGGCCTCCTGCTGCTTGTTGAAGGCGACGGAGTAGGCGGTGCTCCCGCCCATGTTGGACCAGTCGGCGAACTTCTCCGTGAAGAGCTTCTGGGCCTCCTCGATCTCCTTCTGGAGCGCCTCCTTGCGTTCGGGCTTCGCCTTGGCGAGCACGGAGCGGAGGGCGGTGATGCGGAAGTAGGCGAGGTCGTCCACGTCGTCGTCCTGGTCCTTCCGCCCGGCCCGCAGGTACTCCTGCACCGGGAAGTCGGCGGCGTAGTAGGCCTCGAGGTTGCGGTCGAGCCGGGCGTAGCACTCGTTGATCTTGAGCCAGCAGGCGTGGTCGTACTCGTCGGCCAGCGTCCGGCGGCGGGCCGCGTCCGGTTCGGCGGCGATGGAGGCGAGCACCCTCTGGTAGACGCGGATGGCCCGGCCGAAGTCCCCGTCCCTCATGGACCCCTCGGCCGCCTTGAAGAGGATGGCGGGGGAGAGGGCGACCCCGGCGTCGGGGGGGATGGCGGCGACGACGTCGTTGAGGGCCCTCTTGGCGTGGGCGTCCGCGCCCCGCCCCCAGGAGGGGTCGGCACGGCCGGCCGCCTCGCTCGCGGCGTTGAGGGTCTCCACCGCGGCCGCGTGGCGCCCGAGGCCGGAGAGGGCGAGCCCCTTCTGCACGAGGGCCTCGAGGCCGAAGCGCTCGTTGCGGAGGCCGGGCATCTTCGCCTCGACCTTCGCCATCTTGTCCACGAACTCCTTGCGGTAGTTCACGCCGTCGAGCACGCCCACGGCGTTGCACATCTCGCCCCAGTGGTCGGCCGCCTGGTAGACGCAGCGGGCGAGCGCCGGCCACTGCTGGTCGAGGTCGGGGATGTCCGAGGCGTCGATGTTGACGAGGAACCACTCCGTGGCCTGCTTGACGTCGTCCGCGGACCAGCCGTCCTTCGACTGGCCCCGGTGCCAGAAGCAGAGGCCGAGGTTCATGCTGGCGAAGTAGCCGAAGATCGTGCCGTCGGTCTCCTCGAGGAACCGGGTCGTCTCCTCGATGGCCTGGGTGAACTGCTGGAGGCGGAGCGCGTCGCCGGGGGGGTGGAGCATGGCCCGGTCGTGGAGCGCGACGCAGAGGTAGTACCAGGCGATGTTGCGCTGGAGGTAGGGGTCCTCGCGCTCCTCCTTCCCCTCCTCCTCCTCCTCCCCGCCCCCTCCCGCCCGGGCGGCCGCGTCCCCCTTCTGCTGCTCCCGGTCCCGGATGGAGGTGAGGTAGCGGACCGCGTCCTCGAAGAGCTTCACCGCCTCGGCCTTCACCGGGTCCCGCTCCGCGGCGGGGAACTTCTCCAGGCTCTTCTGGAGGTAGTAGGCGAAGTCCTTCTTCAGGTTGGCGAGGTCGTACTCGGCGTCCGCCGCGCGGGAGTGGGAGCCGTAGGACTTGAGGAAGGCCTCGTAGGCGCGGGTGGCGTTGCCGAACTTCGTGCGGACCTCGGCCGGGTCGGAGGTGTCGACCGCGGCGACGAGCAGGGCGGCCCGCCGGAGGAGGGCGCTGCGGGCGAACTCCGCGCCCCCCTTCGCGTCGGGGGATCCCTTCGCCGAGGACATGCGGTCGATGACCTGCAGGGCGAGGGCCTCGTAGCCGCGGTCCGCCAGGCGCATCGCGAACTGGTCGTCGTCGTCCCGCGCCAGGGCCGGCAGGCAGCAGGAGGCGAGCGCGGCGGCGAGGACGGCGGCGCGGGGGAGGAGCCCCCGCGCGATCCTCGGCGCTCCGGAGTGCTTGTCCATGGAGTACCTCTCCTGCGATGGGGGTGCGCGGAAGACCTGCCGGCTGGCGCCGGAGGCCGGGAGGCGGTGCTGTGGCCGGCCGGGAGGACCGCCCCGGCGGCCCGGCGCCGGGAACGGACGGGAACAGGGCCATTCTAGGAGCGCCCGGCAGGGGGGCAACAACTTTCGATTCCCGGCGGGTCGGATCACGGTCCACCTCTGGCCGGGAACGGGCAGGGCGCAAGTAGAGGATACCCGATCCCGCGGGAGGAGGGCGGATCGGGGGGGCTACCCTCCGCCACGGGCTACCGCGGGCCCGCCGTGACGAGGAGGACCTGCCGCCGATCGTCCGGCCCCCGGAGAGGGCCCCCCGGCGGCTCCCCGGGTCGGGGGGGGCGGGCCTCACCGCCTCGAGGACGAGGTCGGTCCGGAAGTCGACCACGGGCCCGCCGGGTCCGGAGGAGGAGAGGCCGCCCACGGGGTCCGCCTCCCGGAGGGGGAACTCCCCCTCGAGGAGGCGCCCGTCGAAGGGCCGGCGGAGGACGAGGAGGGCGCTCCCGGTGGCCGCGCTGGCGGCCGTGGCCCGCACCGCCTCCACGGGGATGCGGAAGGGGATGGAGACCCGCGCCTCCGGGGGGCGCCCCGCGGCCGCCGCCGGCCCCAGGGGCAGGGCCCGCACGAGGGCGGTGCCCGCGACCCCGGGGATGGGCACCTCGACGGAATCCCGCTCCCCCTCCAGTTCCATCTCCAGGGCGCCGGGCCCGCCGAGCCCCTCCACCCGGAGATGGGTGCCGGAGGAGCCGGGGACGGGCCGCCAGCGCAGGTGGAGGCGCCCCTCGGCGACCCGTCCCGCCAGGTCCCGGACGGGGACCGGGGCCGCGGCGGCGGGGTCGGGGAGGGGGCCGGCCATCCGGTCCGGGTCGGGCCGGAAGAGGGAGGTCGCCACCAGGGTGCGGGCGCCGGCGGCGGCGGCGAGGGGGCCGGCCAGGGGGTCGGGGTCGGCCCGCCCCGGTCCCTCGGAGAGGACGCCCTCCCGGCACTTCCTCCACCCCTCCGAGCCGCGGAGGAGGATCCCCGGGAGGAGGGAGGCGCCCCCCAGGACCAGGGCCGCGGCGAGGGCGGCGAGATCGGCGCGGCCGGACTCGGGGGGTCTCACGGCGTCCGCTCCGGCCCGAGCTGGATCCGGCAGGAGGCGCTCCCGTGGTTCCCGGGGGAGGCCTGCACCTCGAGAGCGAGGACCGGCCGGGCCTGGTCCGCCGCCCAGGCGAGGAGCGCCGGGACCGAGGACCAGGGCAGGGTGCCGGCGTAGCCCCCCTTCCCGTCGGGCTGGAGCCCGGCGGGGAGGGGGGCCGTGGGCACCGGCCGGGAGTAGGCGGCGAGGGATTCCGCGAGCCGCGCCTCCTGCTCCGGCGTCGGGCCGGGCCAGGCGCGGGCCCTCCTGCGGGCCGCCTCGACGTCCGCCCCCCCGAGTTCGGCGGCCAGGGACGCCGCCTCCCGCTCCAGGGGGAGGACCGCGAGGAACCAGGCCGCGCCGCCGCCGGCGAGGGCCGCCAGGAAGAGCAGCGCCCCGGGCCTCACCGCCCCCCCTTCTTCATGTGGAGGGATTCGGCCGTGAGAACGCCCCCCGAGGAGCCGGTGATGCGCCACCCCCTCTCCTCGAGGGTGCGGACCAGGGGCTCCATGCGGGCGGGGGAGGCGCCGGTCCCCTGGACGGCGGGAGCGGGGCGCAGGCGGACCCGCACCCTGTAGTTGCCCCCCTCGTGGAGGACCTGGAAGGCCTCCGTCCCGTAGGGGGGCACCCCGCCCGCCGGGGCCTGCCCGGGGCCGCCCTGGGTCCCGGCCGGAGGGAAGGCGGACTGGAGGTCCGCGAGGGCCCGTCGCAGGGCGGCGCGCTCGCGGGCCTCCTCCGTGAGGGAGGAGAGGAGGGCGGCCTTCGCCGCGGCCTCCGCAGGCAGGAGGCTCCCCGGCGGGGGCGAGGGGGCGGGGATGGCGGCCAGGGCCTCCCTCCCCGCGCGCAGCCGGTCCCGGGCCTCCACGGCCAGCACGCGGGAGACCCCCAGGGCGGCGAGGAGGAGGGCGGCGGCCAGGGGGTAGAGGGTCCGGTCCCGCGGCGCCGGGAGGTCCTCCGGGAGGAGGTGGAACTCCAGGTCCCTCGGGGCGAGCCCCGCCGTGGAGAGGGCCCCCCCCAGGGGCGCGAGGAGGGCGGGGAGTTCGCCGCGGAGAGCCTCCACCCGGAGGGCGGGGCCGAGGCGCACCCCCGGGAGGCCGGCGGGATCGGGGAGGGGCGTCGTGGGAGCGCGGGAGAGGGAGGCGAGGAGGGCCCGGAGCCCGGGGCGGCAGGCCGCGGGTCCCAGCGGGAGGAGGGGCTCGTCCCCCTTCCCGGCCGCCGCCGCCCGGTGGTACTCGAGGGCCCGCCGGAGGTCCTCCCCGAGGGGGGCGGCCGCGGCGGCGAGGGCGGCCGCCGCGGGGGAGCCGGGGGGGGCGTCCAGCGCCTCCCCGAGGGAGACCCCGGAGCCGGAGGCGTGGAGCGCGCGGCCGATGTCCCCGAGCCCGAAGGGGATGGGGTGGCGGACGGTGAGGGCGCCCTCCAGGGAGGTGAGGCAGGAGAAGGTCCCGCGCACCTCGATGAGGAAGCCCCGCTCCGGCACCAGGCGGAGGGACTCCAGGGCGGTGAGAGAGGCCACGGGGGAGAGGCCGATCCCGACGTGGGGGAAGCCCGCCTCCGCCAGGGCGGTCCGCCAGCGCTCCACCTCGGCGGTGCGCTCGGCCACGACGCGGTAGTCGAGGACCTCGGGCCCCCCGAGGCGGCGCCAGCGGAGGACCGCCTCGTCGGGTTCGAGGGGGGTGAGGTCGAAGAGCTCCCTCTCCATCTCCCGGGCCGGCAGGTCGGCGTCCTCGGCGGCGATGCGGCAGGAGCGGCAGGAGGCCCCCCGGCCCGGGAGGAGGAGGTGGATGCCGTGCTCGCGGAGGCCCTTCGACCGCAGGAGGGAGGCCACGGCGCGGGGCAGGTCGGTCCAGGGGAGGGAGGGCGGGAGGGGGGAGACCCAGTGGGAGAGGATCTCCAGCGCGCCGTCCTCGGTCCGGCGGACGCGCAGCGCGGAGACGGCGTCGTCTCCCGCGTCCACGCACCAGAACGGCACGGTGGGGCCCAAGGGGTGGATCTCCGCGGTTCCCGCGATCCGTCGCTGTCCCGGGGCGTCCCCGGCCACCGCGCGAGGGTACCCGCGCGGGGAGGGAGGATCAAGGCATCGAGGGCGGTCCCGCGGCGCCCTCCATCAGGGCCCGCACCGCCCGGAAGTCCTCGCGGCCCTGGGGGAGGGCGGCCCTGTTGCGCAGGAGGTAGGAGGGGTGGAAGGTGGGGAAGAAGAGGAAGCCCCCCCGCTCCACCGCCCTCCCCCGCAGGCGCGTGATCCCCTCCTCGGTCTGGAGGAGGGAGCGGGTCGAGGGGTTGCCCAGGGTGACGATGATGCGGGGCCGCACCGCCGCCACCTGGCGGCGCAGGAAGGGGAGGCAGGCGGCGGCCTCGTCCGGCTCCGGGGCGCGGTTCCCGGGGGGCCGGCACTTCACGATGTTGGCGATGAAGACCCGCTCGGGCTCCAGGCCGAGCTCCTCCCGGATGAGGGTCCGCAGGAGCTGGCCCGCCTTGCCGACGAAGGGCCGCCCCGAGAGGTCCTCCTGCTCCCCGGGCCCCTCGCCCACGAAGAGGACCGCCGCCTCCGGGTCCCCCTCCCCGGGGACGGTGAGGGTGCGCCCGGAGGCGAGGCGGCAGGAGGTGCAGGCGGCGACCTCGGCGGCGACGGCGGCGAGGGCCCTCTCCCGCGCGGCCCGGGGGAGGTCCCGGGGGGCGGCGGATCGGGGGGAGGGCGGGGCGGAGGGC
>JAKLKS010000151.1:3134-10214 GCA_023150535.1 Planctomycetota bacterium | reverse complement strand
CATTCGCGTCCTCGTCAAGAACAACGAGCCCCTGGAGAAGACCCTCCGCCGGCTCCGCAAGATCTGCAACAACGAGGGGGTGACCCGCGACCTCAAGCGGTCCTCCTTCTACGAGAAGCCCTCGGAGCGGCGCCGCCGCAAGGAGCGCGAGCGGATCAAGAACCTCCGCAAGGCCGAGCGCGGGGACAAGGGCAAGAAGGGCAAGAAGAAGGACAAGGAGAAGGAGGCGAAGGACAAGGAGCGCAAGGAGAGGCGGGAGTTCGTCCCCCGCTCCTAGGCGCGCCGCCGTCCCCCCCGCCCCTCAGCGTCCGCTCCCCCGCCTCCTCTCGTACTCCGCGATCTTCTCCACCCGCCGCTGGTGGCGCCCCCCGTCGAAGGGGGTGTCCATGAAGATGGTGGCCAGCCGCCGGATGCGCTCCTCCGTCAGCACCCGGGCCCCGAAGGAGGCGACGTTCGCGTCGTTGTGCCTCCGCGCCATCTCCGCGGTGAAGTCGTCCGTGACGACCGCCGCCCGGACACCGTCCACCTTGTTGGCCGCGATGGCCTCCCCGTTGCCCGAGCCGCCGAGGACGAAGCCCCGCTCGCAGCGCCCCGAGGCCACGGCCTCCCCCGCGGGGATGCAGAAGTCCGGGTAGTCGCAGGACTCCGCGCTCCCGCAGCCGAGATCGACCACCTCGTGCCCCAGGGCGGCGAGGTGGACCCTGAGGCTCTCCTTCGCGGCGAATCCGGCGTGGTCCGAGGCGACGGCGACGCGCATGTTCGGTGTCTCCGGGACGGCGCCATCCTACACGGCGGAGGGGACGGGCCGGGAGCCCCCGGGGAGGACCGGAAGCAACCCGCGCCGCCGGGCGTCCAAGGAGGGCGAAGGGATGCCGGAATTCGGTGGCGGCCCCCGCGGGGCCCCTTAGACTCGCCCCGTGCGGACCGCCCCGGCCATCCGGATCCCGCCGCGCGAGTCCCCGAGGAGGATCCACCGGTGAACCAGCCGCCCGCGGCGCGCCGCATCGTCGTGACGGATCCCCGCAGGAGCCCGCTCCGCCGGCTCCTCGCCGCCGCCCTGGCGGCGGGCCTCGCCGCGGAGGCGGTCCTCCCCGCCGCCGCCCAGGACGCCCCCATCCCCCTCCCGCCCCCGCCCGAGGCGGCCCCCGGGGAGCGCACGGTCACCTTCTCCTCCCCCAAGGAGGGCTTCACCCTGCTCGAGCTCCTCGAGGGGGTGAACGCGCAGACCGACCGGAGCGTGCTCTACGACAGCAACATCAAGGTGAAGATCGAGAAGACGAAGGTCCAGTTCATCGGGAACTACACCGTCCCCAAGAGCCGGATGTTCGACTGGCTCCAGGGGGTCCTCTCCTTCGCCTCCTTCATCCTCATCCCCATCGGCCCCGCGGACCACGAGCAGTGGATGGTGGTGGACGTCACCAACCCCGCCATCCGCAGCCGCCCCACCTACGTCAAGGAGGAGGAGCTCGACGCCTGGAAGGACCGGGACGGCGTCTACATCGTGAGCACGCTCCGGGTGAAGAACCTCGACTCCGCCGACCTCCAGAGGGCGCGCACCGGGCTCCAGCAGCTCCTGACCACCACGGCCACCATCGGGCGCATCAACGAGGTGCCCGGGCAGAGCGCCTTCGTCATCGCCGACTTCGCGCCCGTGGTCTACGCCTCCAAGAAGCTGCTCGAGGCCATGGACGTCCCCCTCCAGTCGAAGAAGCAGGTCCTCAAGCGCAAGCAGATCCTCTACGCGCTCGCCTCGGACATGGAGGCCATGCTCAACGACCTCCTCACGGGGACCGGGATCAACGGCCAGCCCCGCCGCCCCGCCAACCCCCAGCAGCCGACGGAGAAGCCGGACCCGCAGATCATCGCGGACAACCGGACCAACAGCCTCATCCTCTACGCGATCCCCGAGGACATCGAGGACATCGAGAAGCTCATCGACCAGCTCGACACCGAGTACCGGGGGAAGAGCCGGCTCCACTTCCGCACCCTCAAGTACCAGGAGGCCGAGGACGTCCAGGGGCTGCTCGAGGACCTCATCAGCGGGACCGCGTCCTCCTCGAGCCGGACGGGGACGAGCCGCTCCTCCTCCTCCTCGCGGAACCGCACCCAGCCGCAGCCGGGCCAGCCCGCCCCCGCCCCCTTCGGCACGTCCCCCAACGAGGGGGACCCGGTCATCATCGCGGACGTGAAGAACAACAGCCTCATCATCCACGCCACCGAGGACCAGTACGCCGACCTCACCAGCCTCATCGACAAGCTCGACCGGCCGCGCAAGCAGGTGCTCATCGAGACGAGCCTCATCGAGCTCACG
Source organism: Planctomycetota bacterium (assembly GCA_023150535.1). Taxonomy (GTDB): domain Bacteria; phylum Planctomycetota; class JAJSAM01; order JAJSAM01; family JAKLKS01; genus JAKLKS01. Next base: position 7,903 of record JAKLKS010000151.1, on the reverse strand, counting down.
GTCGGCGACAACCTCGACGTGGGCATCGACCTCTTCGGCGTCCAGGACGACATCGCCGTGGACACCAACGGGGACGGCGTGGTGGACACCTTCACCGACGAGAGGAAGTTCTTCGGGACCTCCTTCTACGGGAACTCCACCATCGTGAACGAGTCGGTCAACGGTGTGGACATCCCGGTGGGCGTCGCCCCGCTCATCGGGCGCGGCCTCACGGCGGGCATCTTCAACAACGGGCGCATCCCCTTCATCCTCAGCGCCGTCCAGGAGCGCAACCCGACCAAGGTCCTGACGATGCCCTCCATCGTCACCAGCGACAACCAGTCCGCCACCATCAAGACCACGGAGCAGATCCCCTACCTGACGACGACCTTCGTGGGGCCGGACTCCACCCCCACCCAGAGCTACGACGAGGTCACCGTCGAGTCGAACCTGACCATCAGCCCCAGCATCTCGGCGGACGACTTCCTGAGGCTCAACATCTCCCAGCAGGTCTCCTCCGCGGGGAACGCCCCCTCGGGCCAGCGCCCCCCCACCAACACCCGCAGCATCGAGACCGAGCTCATGGTGCCCAACGCGGCCACGGTGGTGCTCGGCGGGATCGTCTCCTCCCAGGAGGTCGAGAGCCGCACCGGCATCCCGGTCCTGATGGACATCCCGGGGATCGGCTTCCTCTTCCAGGACACGAGCAAGCGCCTGCAGAGGACCAACCTCTTCCTCTTCGTGACGCCGACGATCATGCACGACCTCACGAACTTCAGCGACTACCACAGGATCTCGTGGGAGAAGAAGATGCAGTCCGACAAGCTCTTCGGCGAGGAGGTGAAGCTGCTCGGCACCAACTTCCTCGGCCCCGACGCCCCGCGCTCGGCCGTGGACGCGGTCCTCCGCATCGACTCCTCGGGAGGGCTCGACGCCTACCGCTACGCGGAGGAGCCCGGGGAGAAGGAGCGCGTGGACGCCGCCCGCGCGGCCTGGGAGGAGATGGAGCGCCGCCGCGCCGCGGAGAAGGCGGCCGCCCCCGCCGGCGAGCCCGCGCCCCCCGCCACCGGCCCCGCCCCCGCGGGGGAGCCGGGGCCCCGGTAGCCGGGGGGGACCGATGCGCGAGACCGTCGTCCGGATGCTCCGGGAGGAGGGGCTCCTCGACGAGGAGAAGCTCTCCGAGGTCCTCCGCCTCGAGGAGGAGTCGGGGCAGTCCCTGGACCGGGTCCTCCTGCAGAAGGGCTACCTCACCGAGGGGGACGTGCTCAAGGTGTTCTCCCGGGCGCTCGGGATGCCGATGCTGCCCGACCTCTCCGAGATCTCCGTCCCCGCGGAGTTCGTGAACCGGGTGCCGGTGAACTTCGCCCGCAACTACGGCCTCGTCGCCCTCTCCCGCGAGAACGGGACGGTCCGCGTCGCCACGGCGAGCCCGCTCGACACCTTCCCCCTCGACGACCTCGCCAGCATGATGGGGTGCGAGGTGGACCCGGTGCTGGCGCCGCGGACGGAGATCACCAACCTCATCAACAAGGCCTACAAGCGCAAGGCCGACATGGTGGACGAGGCCCTCGACACCCTCGACGAGGGGGACCTCCTCGGCCTCACCGCGGACGTGGAGGTGTCCGAGGACATCCTCGACGTCGCCAACAAGGCCCCCATCATCAAGCTGGTCAACATGGTGCTGTTCCAGGCGCTCAAGATGCGCGCCTCGGACGTGCACCTGCAGCCCTACGAGGACCGGCTCCAGGTGCGCTACCGCATCGACGGCATCCTCTACGACATGGAGGCGATCCCGAAGAAGGTGCAGGAGGCGGTGATCTCCCGCATCAAGGTCATGGGGAAGATGGACATCGCCGAGCGCAGGCTCCCCCAGGACGGCCGCGCCACCATCAAGCTGGGCGACGGCGAGGTGGACATCCGCATCTCCTCCGTCCCCACCTCCCAGGGCGAGCGGGTGGTCATGCGGCTCCTCGACCTCACGGCCCGGCTCCTGGAGCTCCCCGAGATCGGCCTCGACGACGAGGACCTGAGGATGGTGGACCGCTACATCCACTACACCCACGGGATCATCCTCGTCACCGGCCCCACGGGGTCCGGCAAGACGACCACGCTCTACGCCTCCCTCCAGCGGATCAACTCCTCCCAGAAGAACGTCATCACCATCGAGGACCCCATCGAGTACCACCTGGAGTCCATCAGCCAGATCCAGGTGAACTCCAAGAAGGGGCTCACCTTCGCCGCGGGGCTCCGGAGCCTCCTGCGCCAGGACCCCGACATCATGATGGTGGGCGAGATCCGGGACGAGGAGACCGCCCGCATCGCCACCCAGGCCGCCCTCACGGGGCACCTCGTCTTCTCCACGCTGCACACCAACGACGCCGCCGGCGCGGTCGCGCGCATGCTCAACTTCGGCATCGAGCCCTACCTCGTCGCCTCCTCGGTCCTCGTCGTCATCGCCCAGCGCCTCGTGCGGATGATCTGCCGGGAGTGCAAGACCTCCTACGACCCGACCGAGAGCGACCTCAAGGAGCTCGGGGAGATCGGCCTCAAGTTCTCCGACCTCCCCTCCGGGAAGCTCCACCGCGGCACCGGCTGCCCCGAGTGCTTCCAGACCGGCTACACCGACCGGTCCGCCATCTACGAGATCCTCCCCGTGGACGAGGCCGTGAAGCAGCAGGTGATGGAGCACGCCTCCGCCAGCGTGATCAAGAAGTCCTCCATCGAGCGCGGGTGCCGCACGCTCCGGATGGACGGGGCCTCGAAGGTGGTGCAGGGGGTCACCACCGTCGAGGAGGTGCTCCGCGTGACCCAGCTGGACGCCTTCTAGCGTGCCGGTCTTCCAGTACCGCGCCCTCGACGCCTCGGGGAAGGTGAAGGAGGGGATCCTCGACGCGGACACGGCCCGGGAGGCGCGCGCCCGCCTGCGGGAGCAGAAGGTCCACGTCGTGGACCTCAGCACGAAGGAGGACGTCGGCGGCAGGCGCCGGGACTGGGTCCCGTCCTTCCTCAAGCGCCGCCACTCCGAGGAGGTCGCCGGCGTCACGCGCCAGCTGGCGACGATGCTCAAGAGCGGCATCCCCCTCGCCCAGAGCCTCTCCGCCCTCATCGACCAGGCGGAGCACCCCGACCTCGAGGCGGTCCTCCGCGACGTGCGGGAGAAGGTCACCCAGGGCGCCAACCTCGCCGACGCCATGGCCTTCCACCCGGCCTACTTCAACGACCTCTTCGTCAACATGGTGAAGGCCGGGCAGGCCGCCGGGACCCTGGACGTCGTCCTCAAGAGGCTCGCCGACTACCTCCAGAAGCAGAACCGCACGCGGGCCCGCGTGAAGGCGGCCCTGGCCTACCCCGTGGTGATGGTCATCATCGGGTCCCTCGTGGTCGTGGGGCTCATGACCTTCGTGGTCCCCCGCATCCTCGCCGTGGTCAAGTCGGCCGGCAAGGGGCAGGCGACCCTCCCCCTCCCCACGCAGATCCTCATCGGCACCTCCAACTTCATCCGCGACTGGTGGTGGGCCGCCGCGCTGGCCGCCTTCGGGATCTGGTTCCTCTACCGCGGCGCGCTCCGCAGCGAGGGGTTCCGGTTCCGCAGGGACCGCTTCATGCTCGGGCTCCCCCTCGTCGGGGACCTCCTGAAGAAGTCCGCCGTGTCCCGCTTCGCCGTGACCCTCTCCACGCTGCTCAAGAGCGGCGTCCCGGCCCTCCACGCCCTCACCATCGTCCAGAACGTCGTGGACAACCAGGTGCTGGCCCGGGTCGTCCGGGAGGTGCACGACCGGATCCTCGAGGGGGCCGACATCTCCGGCCCCATGAAGCGCAGCGGCGTCTTCCCCCCCGTCGTGGGCTACATGATCAGCATCGGGGAGCAGACCGGCCAGCTCGACGACATGCTGGAGCGGGTGGCGGAGGCCTACGACGAGGAGATGGAGGTCACCACGACCAAGCTCACGTCCATCCTCGAGCCCATCCTCATCGTGGCCATGGCCATGGTCGTCGGTTTCATCGTGCTGGCCGTCCTGCTCCCCATCATGGACATCGGCTCGAACATCCGCAGGTGACGCGGGTCCCCGTCGTCCCATAGAATGGACCCAGGAGGCCAGACCATGCAGGACGTCCGCCGCCGCCGCCCCGAGGCCGGCTTCTCCCTCGTCGAGCTCCTCGTCGTCATCGCCATCATCGGGATCCTGGCGACGACCGTGACCGTGAAGGTCGTCAGCGCCCTGGGCGAGGCGAGGGTCGTCCGCGCCAAGGCCGAGATCGCCGAGATGAAGAAGGCCATCGGCATCTACCAGATCAAGAACTCCGGGCGGATCCCCGAGAGCCTCGAGGACCTGAAGAACCCCACCAAGGGCGACGAGGAGGGGATCATGCCCGACCTCGGCCGCGACCCCTGGGGGAACGAGTACGAGTACGAGGTGACGGGGACCCGGAAGTTCGTCATCCGCTCCCTCGGCGCCGACGGCCAGCCCGGGGGCGAGGGCCAGGACAGGGACATCGACTCCGACCACCTGAACGAGGACGAGGAGGGCGGCTCCGGGTCCGGCGGCGCGGACCGCTCCGGGGAGTAGGCCGTGGGATCCCGGGTGCCCCCCCGCGGGGTCCGGCCCCCGGGCCCCGGGGGCTTCTCCTTCATCGAGCTGATGGTCGTCCTGGCCATCCTCTCCTTCGCCTTCACCTACGCGGTGCTCCACCTCGACGGGGCCACGGGCGAGGCGAAGCTCTCCGCCGCCGCGAGGCAGGTGGGGTCCTCCATCGAGTTCCTCAAGGGGCAGGCCGTCCAGTCCCACACC
>JAKLKS010000151.1:0-3124 GCA_023150535.1 Planctomycetota bacterium | reverse complement strand
AGACCGGGCAGTGGGAATCGGTGATCCCGCTGCGGCCGGCGGACGCGCAGGAGGACCGCAGGACCCAGGAGGAGATCATCGTCACGGAGCCCGTGGCGCTGCCGAGGAACATCCGCTTCGCCGGGGTCCAGCTCGACGCGGGCACGGTGACCACCTCGGGGACCGTGATCGTCACCTTCTCCCCCCTCGGGGAGATGACCCCCAACGGCTTCATGGTCCGCCTCGTCTCCGACGAGATCGCCGACCCCGACGCCGCCCAGTTCTCCGTGGAGGTGAACGGGCTCACAGGGACCGTGGACTACCTCCCGGGCGAGGCCCCCTTCGAGCAGGTGGTGCGCGGTGACTCCTTCTAGCGCCCCCCGGCCGGCCCGGCCCGCCCCCGCCCCCCCCCGCGCCGGGGAGCGGGGCCTCGTTCTCCTCGAGGTGCTGGTGGCGCTCGTCATCTTCTCCGCCGTCGTTCTCGCCTGGTCGCGGGCCACGGACGGCGCGGTGGCGGGGGCCGTCGCGGCCAACCAGGAGCGGGCGCTGCGCATGCTCGCGGCCCGCAAGCTCGCCGAGATCCGGGCCAAGCCCTCGGAGTTCGAGGAGGGGGCCGAGGGGGGCTTCGAGGAGGAGGTCGACCTCGGGGAGGACAACCCCTACGTGGACTACCGCTGGCAGGTCGAGGTCGAGGAGGTGCGCGCCACCCCGCGCGGGGGGGAGGACGGCGAGGACGTCGGCTTCCTGTTCAGCGCCGACGACGCCGACGAGGCGCCGGCCCCCGCCGACGGGAAGGCCGCGCCGAAGGAGCGCAGGCTCCTCCGGCTGGACCTCACGGTCTCCTACGTCCCGGCGGGCGAGGAGGGGGGGGACCGGTTCCACGTGGTCACCTACCTCCCCGCGCCCGAGGAGGAGGGGCAGGGGGCGCCCCGGTGAGGCGCCCCTCCCCCCGCGGGTTCACCCTCATCGAGGTCCTCGTCGGGGCCCTCGTCCTCGGCATCTTCATCTCCTTCGTCTACGGGGCCGTGGTCTCGGCCTTCAACGTCCGGGGGGTCGTCCAGGCGACCACCTCGGCCATGACCGGCGGGACCGTGGCGGTGGAGGTCGTCGCGCGGGACCTGGAGAACGCCTTCCTCGTCCCCCTGAAGGGGGCGGACGCCTTCAAGGCCGTGGACGAGGGGGGGGACCGCAGCCGCATCGACTTCCTCACCACGCTCGACAGCCGGGGCCAGCAGGAGATCGCCCGCCGGATGCTCCGCTCCGACGTCACGGAGACCGGCTACCGGCTCCGCCAGGGGGACCGGGGCTGGACGCTCTTCCGGCGGGAGCAGTTCGGCGTGGACGACAAGCCGCTGGAGGGCGGGGACTACTACAAGGTGCTCGCCGGGGTGAAGGAGTTCCGCCTCGACTTCTTCGAGAAGGACCCCTCGGAGGAGGGCGGCGACGAGGAGAAGGACGCGCTGCGGGAGTGGGACGCGAAGGAGAAGCGGAAGCTGCCCCGCTCCGTGAAGATCACCCTGGCCATCGAGGGGTTCTCGACGGACCCCGCGAGGTCCGACGAGCTCGTGGAGTACCGCTTCACCCGCTGGGTCGTCCTCCCGGGGGCCTTCGACACCGAGAAGGAGAAGGAGGCCGCGGGGGGGAACCCCCCGGGCAACTAGGAGCCCGCCGCGGCGTGGAGGCCCGCCCCCAGGCACTCCGCCCGGAAGCGCTCGAGGCCCGCCCTCTCCTCGGGGCCGAACTCGTACCGGATGTTCCCCCCGAGGTACCGCGCCATGGCCTCCGGCGCCATCCCCAGTCGGGCCGCCTCCCTCGCCGCGATGGCCGGCAGGGCCGCCTCGCCCCGGCGCCGCGCCGCGCGGAGCACCGGCTCCGCGGCCCGCGCCGCCGCGCCGTCCCGGGCCGTCCAGAGGGCCCAGACGAAGGGGAGCCCCGTCCAGCGGGTCCAGCACTCCCCGAGGTCCACCTCCCCGAGGCCGGTCCGGTCGAGCACGAGGGCCGGGTCCCCGATGAGGAGCACCCCGTCCGCGTCGGCGACCCTGGGGTCCACCGTGGGGGGGCAGGTGTCGAAGGTCGCCCCCGGCGCCCCCAGCGGCCCCTCCAGCAGGATGCGCACGAGGTGGGCGCTGGTGAGGCTGGAGGAATCGAGGAGGATCCGCGCCCCCCGCCGCAGCGGCCTCCGGCAGAAGAGCGAGACGCTGGCCACGGGCCCCCGGGAGGAGATGCAGCCCGTCGGGACCGGGACCCGCGCCGGGTTCTTCACCACGACCACCGAGGGGACGAGCGCGGCGTCGAGCCCCCCCTCCGCGAGGCGGCGGGCCAGCCGGGCGGGCGTCTCCAGCAGGAGCGAGACGGCCGGGTCCCCCGCCAGCCCCTCGATGAGGGGGCGGGCGTTGGCGTAGGGGACGGAGCCGAGGTGGAGCATGGCGGAGGGTCGGATCCTATCCCCGGGCGGCGATACCGAACCCGGCACAAATCAGCAGGAGGGGAGGGGGGGGTGCCGTCCTCCCCGGCTCCCCGCCGGATCCCGCGGGCCCCCGGGAGGGGCCCGCCCCGCCCGCCATGGAATCTCCCTGCCGATCCGTGCCGGGTTCGGTATCACCAACCCCGTGCGCGTCGGCATCCTCGGCGGGTCCTTCGACCCCGTCCACCTCGGCCACGTCGCCCTCGCCGAGGCGGCGAGGGACCGCCTCGCCCTCGACAGGGTGCTCCTCGTGGTGGCCCGGTCCCAGCCGCTCAAGCCCGGGGGGCCCGCGGCCGGGGGGGAGGACCGGCTGGCCATGGTCCGCCTCGCCGTCGAGGGGCGGCCCCGGCTGGAGGCCTCCGACCTGGAGCTGCGGCGGCCCGGCCCCTCCTACACCGTGGACACCCTCCGCGCCCTCAGGACCGCGCTCCCGCCGGGGGCGGAGCTCCTCCTCCTCCTCGGGGCGGACGCCCTCGCGGAGATGCCGCGCTGGAGGGAGGCGGCGGAGGTGCGGAGGATGGCCTCGGTGGTGGCCGGCCTCCGGGCGGGGGCCCCCGCCCCGGCCGGGGCCGACCTCCTCCTCGACGCCGCGCCCCCCGCCCTCTCCTCCACGGAGATCCGCCGCCGGGCCGCCGGGGGGGAGCCCCTGGAGGGGCTCGTCCCCCCCGCCGTGGCCGCCTG
>JAKLKS010000150.1 GCA_023150535.1 Planctomycetota bacterium | reverse complement strand
GCCGCCCCCCGCGCCGGCGGGGGCGCCCCCCCCGCCCCGAAGGCCCCTCCCGCGGCCCCCCGCGGCCCCTCGGCCGTCGAGCGGGAGCGGGAGCGCCTGCGGGCGGCGGAGGCGGAGAAGCGCCCGGCGGGCGCTCGCGCGGCCGCCGACGACGGGAGCGGGATCGTCATCCGGGAGACGGTGCTCCAGTACGGGCGCGTCGACGACCGGGGGGGCCTCCTCAAGGACGACATCGGGCAGCGGGGCCCCGCCTTCAAGCTGGCCCTCTTCCTCGTGCTCGGACTCCTCTTCGCGGGCATCGTCTGGGGCATCGTGGCCGCCCTCGACCGCCCGCCTCCGGACGAGAGCCTCCCCGAGGAGGCGGCGCCCGCGGGGGGGTAGGGCGGCGGCCCCCCCCTTTCCTCCACCCCGGGATTCGCGGGGGGGGCCTTGACGGCGACTCCTCCAGGGCCCATGATGATTCCGGCCAGGGAGGATCTCGGGATGAGCATCCGTCCCCGTTTCGCCGTTCTCGCCTTCGTCGCGTTGGCGCTGCTTCACCTTCCGGCAGGTCCCCGCTGGATCGCGACGGCGCCCGCCGAGGAGCCCCCGGAGGTGGCCGGAAAGCCCTTCCCCGTGGACCGCACCCAGAAGCTCATCGAGGAGGGGGCGGTCTGGACCGTCGAGGGACGGATCCGGATCCCGAAGGGGGTCGAGATCTCCCTGTTCCGCAACTGCATCGTGAGGGCGAAGGGCTCCGGCCCCGCCGTCATCGAGGTGGAGGGGGGGCTGGACGCCATCGGCGTCCTGGAGCGGGAGACGATCTTCGAGAACGTGACCGTCGAGCCCCGGGCCAAGTTCGAGCGGATCCACATGGACATGGTCATCTTCCGCGGAGGGGGGGGCATCCGGACGCCCGCGGATGCGCCCGCCGACGGGTACGTCCTCATCGAGAACATCGATTTCGTGAAGGGTGCGGTCTTCGACGTCCACTTCCAGAAGGGGTCGGTCGAGCTCTCCTCCATGTGCGCCGACGGGAACACGGCGATCCGGTCCAGCAGCGCCGAGGGCAGCAAGGGCAACAAGGTGCGCGTCTTCGTGCGGGGGTGCCACCAGGAGCCGCGCCACCGGTGCTCCCCGCACGGGGGGAGGGTGGGGCTGGTCGGGGGGCTGGTGGTGGACGGCGGGGACGACATCACCGTACAGCTGAGCCGCATCGGCGGGAGGCTCGCCGCGGTGCGGAACTGGGGGCAGAAGCTCATCTTCGACGGGAACAAGATCAACTCCGACCGCCTCGAGCTCTCCCACGCGGAGCCGGGGATGTTCCAGAAGGTCCAGTGCGCCAAGCTCGACGTCTACAGCGGCAAGGTGTCGGCCTCCGCACCCGCGAAGAAGGGGGTCAAGGACACCTTCACCATGGACCGGTGCTGGTTCAAGGGGGTCACGGACCCGAAGAAGGTGTTCGAGGAGGTGATCCTCGACGGGGCCGACGAGCCGGAGAAGAACGGCGTCCGGGTCCAGCTCCCCAAGATCAACGAGCGCCCCCTGGAACTCGCCGGGGAGATCGACCGGTGAGGCGCCCGGCGCTCCTCCTCCTCGCCTCCTGCCTCCCCGCCGCCGCGGCGGCGCCGGGGGAGCAGCCCTTCCCCGCTCCGGACCGCAGCCGGATCCTCCGCGAGGAGAAGACGACCTACCTCGTGGACGGCTCCGTCACCATCCCCCGGGGGGTGGAGATCTCCATCCAGAAGGACGTCTACATCAAGGCCAAGGGGGGAGGGGCGGCCCGCATCGTGGTCGAGGGGAACCTCGAGGTGCACGGGGTCTCCGCGAGGGAGGTGATCTTCGAGGGGGTGACGGTCGTCCCCGCCGCCTCCTTCCAGAAGATCCAGCTCGACACCTGCATCTTCCGCGGCGGCGGGCTCGCCACCGCGGAGGGGAGCGCGGCGGAGGGGAACCTCCAGGTGCAGGGCTGCCGATTCGAGAGCGGGGCCCGGATCCAGCTCGCCGTGGTCGCGGGGTCCCTCGAACTCCTCGACGGCAGCGCCGGGGGGACCGTACGGCTGCTCGGAGTGGTCCCGGAGGGGAAGACGAACCGCGTGAAGGCGGTCCTCCGGGGCTTCCATCCCGGTGGCCTGCACGCCGAGGGCCTCGCCGACCTGACCGTGAGGCTCTGCGCCTTCGGGGAGGGGCCCGTGACCCTGAAGGACGTCGGCGACCTCACCTTCGACGGCTGCAAGGTCGAGGCGAAGGAGATCTCCTTCCTCCAGTCGAAGGCGGGAGGCTTCGCCCGGACGAAGGTGATGAAGTGCGATCTCTACTCGAAGAGGATCGTCTTCCGTTCGCCGGCCGATCCGAAGGTCTCCGACACCGTCGTCCTGGACAAGTGCTGGTTCGAGGGGGAGCGCGACCTGGAGGCGCTCGCGAAGCGGATCGTGGACGTGGCCGACGACAAGGCCAACAACGTCACCGTGAAGGTGCTCAATCCGATGGAGCGCCCCCACGAAATGGCGGGCAAGCTGAACCGGTAGCCGCCATACCGAACCCGACCCATGTTGGCGACGGGTTCGGTGTGGCGGCTAGTTGTTGCGGTACTTCGAGTGGCAGTCCTTGCAGGAGACGGAGACGGTCTCCAGGGCCGCCGCCGCCGCCTTCCCGTCGCCCGCCTCGAGGGCCGCCTCGAGCTCCCAGGCCGCCTTCTCCGATCCCGCCGCCCACCCGCGGAAGTCCTCCGCCTTCACCTTCGCGTCCTCGAGCCGGAGCAGCTCCCGGAAGCGCTCCGCGAGGATGCGCGCCTCGTGGGAGGGCTGCACGTCGGGCATCCCGGCCGGCGTCCTCCAACCCGCCGCCTTCACCGCCTTCATGCGCTCGAAGGTCCTGTCCAGGTCGACCATGGAGCCCACGAGGTCGGGCACCCGCGCCACGGGGGGCAGGTCGGCGTCCGTCACCCGGGCCAGCTCCTCGGCCGTGACGGGCCGGAACCCCAGGACGTCCCGGTAGAGCCCCCGGTAGTTCGGGTCGGTGCCCGCCGCCTTCATGTCCGCCACCGCCGCCTCGCCGGGGACGCCGTCCCGCGCCATCCAGGCGACGCCGCTGGCCGCCGGCCCCCGGTGCTTCCCGTGGTGGCAGTGGACGAAGAGCCCGCCGTCCTCCGCCGCCACCTGCGCCACCTTCGCGATCCTCACCTGCTGGTCCCGCGTGACGCCGGAGTACTCCGTGGGGATGTGCACGGTGCGGATCCCGTGGCGGGCCGCCCCCTCCACGTCGGGCGCCGCACCGTCCACGCTGAGGATGGTCCGCACGCCGAGGCCCGCGAGCAGCGCGAAGGAGGCGTCCCCCTCCGGCTGGGCCCCCCGGAGGATCCCCGGGGCGACCTCGGCGAGGTTGTGGATGCCGGCGGCCTCCCCCTCGCGGTGGAGCTCCTCCTTCGACTTCCCGGTGGAGGCGGGGGCCGGCGCGGGCGCGGGGGGGCCGCCCTCGGAGGTGCTCGAGCAGGCGGGGACGGCGAGCGCCGCGGCGAGGCCGAGGCCGAGGAGGAGGGCGCCGGGGGTCTTCATGGGGGTCTCCGGAGACGGGGTGTCGAAGGGGCCGTTCGGGGGGTTCGATGGCAATCGCCGTGCCCGGCGCCTTGACGGGGATCCGAGGCCGGCCGCCCCGCTGAGCGTATCCCCCGCGATACGGACGGTCCCCCGGGGAAACGGGACCGGCGCCCGGCCCCCCCCCTAGCGCGGCACGGGGGTGATGCCCACCGCGCGCCAGAAGGGGAGGTCCAGCACCTCCGGCGGCTTCCCCTCCTTCCGCGCCCGCGCGAACCGCCGCTCCCCCTGCTCCAGCGCCTGCTCGAAGGGCCCCCGCCCGCAGAGGGTCGTCTCCAGGACGATGAGCGCCGGGTCGTCGCTCCAGGCCGCCACCGCCGCCTGCGCGTGGTCCTCGTAGACGAGGATGCAGGGCCGCATCCCCAGCGCCTCCAGGGCCGCGGCGAAGACGAGCACCGCCTCGATGCAGTTCCCGCCCCGGTCCTCCAGCGTCTCCGAGGGGTACTTGATCCGCTGGGCCCGCGCGTCCACCGAGAAGGGGGCGTTCACGTAGGAGAAGCCCGTGGCCGCCAGCGCGTCGTAGACGGCCCGCACCTGCTCCACGACGACCGCCTCCCTCGTCGCCCCCTTCACGTCCTGGTACCCCACCATCGCCCCGAGCGTGCAGTGGTCCCGGGCGGCGCGGAGGAGGGCGTCCACCCGCCGCGCCCGGTCGTGGGGGGTGACGAAGGCCGCCAGCGCCGGCACCCAGGAGCGCCCCGTCCCGTCCCGCCAGAAGAAGTCGTTGCGGCCGAGCAGCGTCATCCGCTCGGTCTCCTCGTGGATCACCTTCCCGTCCGGCCCCTCGACCCTGAGGCGGATGGCGCCGGGCTTCTGCTCCGCGAGGTCGTAGAGGGCGGGCGAGAAGACGGGCGAGAGGCTCACCGCCGCCGTCTCCCCCGCCGCCACGGTGGCCGTCCGCGACGCCCTCTCCCCGTAGCCGACCAGCTCCACCTCGACCCGCACCGTGATCGGCGCCGTCCCCTTCGAGTGGTTGAGGAGGAGGAGGCAGAGGTCGGGCGTGCGCCCCCTCTTCCCGTCCTTCTCGTACTCCTTCCCCATGAGGTGGGCGAGGTAGGAGGGGAGCCGCCCCCCGTCGAAGAGGTAGTACTGGCGGAAGACCTGGAGCCCGGAGGGGTGCACGGCGAGCCGCCGCATCTCCGCCCCGGACCGGAACTCCGGCGCCGGGAGGGCGTCCCCGACCACCGCCGAGGGGACGGCGGCCACGGCGCGGGGCGCCCCCGGGGCCCCCTCCGCCCGCTCCCCCATGCGGAGGGACAGCGCGAGGCGCTCCAGCGCGGCGAGGTCCGCCGCCGCCGCCCCCTCGGCCGCCCTCTCCGCGAGGAGGAGGTGCATGCGGCCCCCGTGGACGCCGACGACCGCGCGCCCGACCCGGGTGACGCCGCCCCCCTTCGCCGGGGTCGTCTCGAACTCCAGGAGGAGGGCGGGATCCCGGCCCAGCCCCTCGGACCGGCTGAACCCCGGGACGAGGGCCTCGCCGAGGGGCTCGTAGCGGGAGGCGAGCATGCGGCCCGCGAGCCGGGCCGCCCCCTTCGGGTCCCTGCCCGGGTCCACGGGGGCGTTGGCGTAGATGAAGAGCCAGGCCTCGGACCTTCCCGCCGTGAACCGCGCCGCGGGGCGGCCGAGCTCCGCCCCGGGGACGGAGCGCGGGGAGGTGGCGACGTCCCACCCCCCGTCGAGGTCCACGGCGACCCCCATCTCCTCGTCGTACCAGCCCCCCGCCGCCGCGGGCGGCGCCGGGAGGAGCAGGAGGGGGGCGAAGGCGGCGAGCGCGAGGGCGGGGAGGGTTCTCATCGCCGCATGCTAGCGGCGCCCCCCCCGCGAAGGGAAGGCGCCGAAGCGGGGGGAGCGGGGATCCGCTCCCCCCGGGCGGCGGCAACCCGGGCCCCGGGGCCCGGGGTACAGGGCTAGTCGAGGTCCTTCAGCGTCCAGGACTTGTCCGTGGCGACCTTCCTCCCGTCCGCCTCGGCGTGGGGGTTGAGCAGGTAGTTGAGGGGCTCCCCGGCCTGGGCCGGCTCCAGCACGAGATCGCGGCCGACGGACAGCGTCACCCGGTTGCTCGTGTGGGAGCCGAAGAAGTACTCCTTGCGCTCGGGGAAGCGGTCGGCCTCGGAGATGTCCACCGGGACCCAGGTCCTCCCGGGCACCCGGAACCAGGCCCAGCAGTGGTACCCGCCGAGCTTCTCCTCGGAGTTCCGCTTGTAGGGAGGGTAGAGGCCGATCTCGAAGCCCGAGGCGATCCCCTCGGCCCGGCAGAGGGAGGTGAAGAGGGCGTGGAAGTCGGTGCAGTTCCCCTTGCCGACGTCGCAGGCGAAGTTCGTGTCCCCGCGGCCCCAGCCGGTGCCGGACTTGTCGTAGGCCATCTTCTCGAAGACGTGTTCGTAGATGGCCCGGGCCTTCTCCACCGTGGTCCTCTTGCCGGCGACGACCTCCGCCGCCATCTTCCGGATGCGGTCGTCCACGATGGTGAGCTGGTTGTCCTTCAGGAAGAACGCGGCGGCGGGGTCCTTCTCCTCGGCCTCCTCCCCGATCTTCGCGAAGTCGGTGATCAGCTCCTTCCGGCTGCAGGTGAAGGAGTAGGAGAACTCCGCCTCCCTGCCGGGGTTCGCCACCTCGTAGTAGGCGAGCAGGTTCCCGTGGACCTTCTCGGTCGTCATCCGGGGCCTGGGCTCCCCGAAGAACTCCAGTCCCTTGATGGTCTGGAGCGGAGTGTCCTGCGGGACGGGCATCCACACGCGGAGCGTCTTCGTCCCCTCGGGGATGTCCTTCACCCTTCCCGTGTAGGAGATCTGGAAGCTGCGGGTCTCGCCCGGCGCGAGGAAGGCGGGGTCGGGGTCCATCCGCATCGGCTTCTCCGGCCCGAGGGCGGGCGCCGCCATCGACCCCGCCACGAGCGCAGCCCCGAGGAGGGCCCCCCCGAGGGCGGCCCGGCCATGGACGCAGGACATGCTTTGACCTCCTGTCGATAGTTGTTTTGGATGAAAGACAGAGGGCAAACCTATCAAAGGCCCCGGGGGCCCGGCAACTATCGCTCCTCCCCGGTACCCGTCGCCGCCCCCGCCGCCCCCCCGCTACACTGCGGCCCATGGCAGCCCGCGCCTCCTCCCCCCACGACACGCCGGCCATGCAGCAGTTCGCGCGGGCCAAGCGGGAGCACCCCGACTGCCTGGTCTTCTTCCGCATGGGGGACTTCTACGAGCTGTTCTACGAGGACGCGAAGGAGGCCTCCCGGCTCCTCGGCATCACCCTGACCACCCGGACGAAGGACCCGCCCATCCCCATGGCCGGGGTCCCGGTGCGGGCGGTGGACGGCTACCTGCAGCGCCTCCTCTCCATGGGGCGCCGGGTGGCGGTCTGCGAGCAGATGCAGGACCCCGCCGACGCGAAGGGGGTCGTGGACCGCGAGGTGGTCCGCGTGGTGACGCCCGGCACCCTCACCGAGGACGCGGTCCTCGACGCCCGGGCGAACAACTTCCTCGCCGCCGCGTTGCCGGCCCGGGGCGGCGCCGCCGGACTCGCCTGGGTGGACCTCTCCACGGGGGAGTTCCTCGTCGAGGACCTCCCCGCGGGGAAGCTCGCCGACGCGCTCGCCCGCGTGGACCCCTCCGAGGTGCTCGTCCCCGAGGCGGCGGGCGCGGCGGCGGCGGAGGAGGCCGCCTCCTTTGCGGACGCCGTCCGCGCCGCCGTCCGCGGCGCCGTCACCCCCTTCCCCGACTGGGCCTTCGAGCCCGGAACCGCGGCCCGCGCGCTCCGCGAGCACTTCGGCACCGCCGACCTCCGCGGCTTCGGCGTCGAGGGGGAGGGCCCCCGCGTCGGCGCGGCGGGGGCCGTCCTCCAGTACCTCCGGGACACGCAGAAGACCTCCCTCGGGCACCTCCGCCGCATCGGGGTCCACCGCGAGGAGGACCGGCTCGTGCTGGACCGCGTGACGCTGCGCTCGCTCGAGATCGTGCAGAACCTGCGCGACGGCGGGCGCGACGGGACGCTCCTCTCGGTGCTCGACCGCACGGTGACCGCCACCGGCGCCCGCCGGCTGCGCTCCTGGCTCGTGGCCCCGCTGCGGGACCGGGACGCCATCCTCGATCGGCAGTCGGCGGTGGAGGAGCTGGCCGGGGCCCCCGCCCTCCGCGCCCGCCTGCGGGAGGCCCTCGCCGAGGTGCGGGACCTCGAGCGGCTCGCGGCGCGCACCGCCACGGGGCGGGCCCACGCCCGCGACCTCGCGGGCCTCCGGGAATCGGCGCAGGCGCTCCCCGCGGCGAGGGCGGCGCTGGAGGGGGCGCGCTCCCCCGCCCTGGCGGCGGCGCTCGCGGGCTGCGACCCCATGGAGGACCTGCGCGACCTCCTCGCCCGCTCCCTCGTGGACGATCCCCCGACGACGATCCGCGACGGGGGGATCTTCCGCGACGGGTTCCTCGCCGAGCTGGACGAACTGCGCGCCGCGGGCCGCGACGGGCGGCGCTGGCTCGCCGACCTCCAGGCCCGGGAATCGGAGCGCTCCGGCATCCCGAACCTGCGGGTCGGCTTCAACTCCGTCTTCGGCTACTACCTCGAGACCTCCCGCGGGCAGTCGGCGAAGGCCCCGGCGGACTGGGAGCGGCGGCAGTCGCTCAAGGGGGCGGAGCGGTTCGTCACGCCGGAGCTGAAGGACCTCGAGAAGCGCATCCTCGGCGCCGAGGACCGGGCGAAGGCGCTGGAGCACCGGGAGTTCCTGGCGCTCCGCGAGAAGGTGGCGGAGACCACCCCCCGCCTGCAGGCGACGGCGGACGCCGTCGCCCGCGCCGACGCGCTGGCCTCCCTCGCCGAGGCGGCGGCGGAGGGGGGCTGGGTGCGGCCGCTCCTCGAGGAGGGGCCGGTGCTCGAGGCGCGGGACGCCCGCCACCCGGTGGTGGAGGCCTCGCTCCGCGGGGAGCGGTTCGTCCCCAACGACGTGCGGCTCGGCGGGGAGGTGCCGCCGCTGGCCCTCATCACGGGGCCGAACATGTCGGGGAAGAGCGTCTACCTGCGGCAGGCGGCGCTGCTGGTGCTCCTGGCGCAGGCCGGCTCCTTCGTCCCGGCGGCCTCGGCGCGGGTCGGGCTCGCGGACCGCATCTTCACGCGGATCGGGGCCTCCGACGACCTCGCCGCGGGGCGGTCGACCTTCATGGTGGAGATGAGCGAGACGGCGAACATCCTCCACAACGCGACGGAGCGGTCGGTGGTGCTGCTGGACGAGGTGGGGCGCGGGACCTCGACCTTCGACGGGGTGTCGCTCGCCTGGGCGATCACGGAGCACCTGGCGACGGCGGTGAAGGCGCGGACGCTCTTCGCGACGCACTACCACGAGCTGACGGAGCTGGCGGCGCTGGTGCCGGGGGTGCGGAACCTCTCCTGCGCGGTGCGGGAGTGGAAGGACGGGATCGTGTTCCTCCGGCGCATCGAGGAGGGGGGGACCGACCGCTCCTACGGGCTCCACGTGGCGAAGCTGGCCGGGATCCCGCGCGGGGTCGTGGAGCGGGCGGCGCGGGTGCTCCACGGGCTCGAGCAGTCCACGGAGGCGATGGAGCGGGGGCTGGCGCAGAAGCCGGCCGTCGGGCAGGCGGCGCAGCTCGCGCTCTTCGCGGCCCCGCCGCCGGAGGAGGATCCCATCCTCGGCGAGATGCGGGAGACCGACCCCGACCGCCTCTCCCCCATCGAGGCGCTGATGAAGCTCCGGGAGTGGACGGCGCGGCTGAAGAGGGGGTAGGGGGCGGCGGGGGGCCCCTCCCTATTTCCCCCCGAACGCCGCCGCGTACCGCGCGCAGACCTCCAGGGTCAGGGCGTTGACCGCCGTGCTGTACACCCGTCCGCCCTCCGGCGACCAGGGGTCCACCGGGTCGAAGGACCCGCGGGCGCAGCCGTCCCCCTCGCCGCGCTGGTGCGGGAGGAGGGCCGCCTCGACCGCCCCGTTCCACTTCGTCCAGGCGTCCCCGCCAACCTGGAAGCTGGCCAGGGTCCCGAAGTACCAGTAGTAGAAGTCGATCCCCCCGTCGTCCGACCAGGCCGGCAACGTCTTCCCGACGAGGTCGATCCCCTTGCGGATCCACTCGTTGTCGGGCTTCTGCCCGCAGTGGAGGCGCGCGATCACCGCCGCCGCCGTCATCGATTCGGAGCGGTCCGAGGGGAAGGCATCCATCAGTTCCTGGGGCCGCGCCGGCCCGTTGCCGCGGGCGGTGTAGCCGGCCCGCCCGTACTCCGGCTCCGTCACCTTGTCGAACCAGGCGATCGCCCCCTCGAAGGCCGCGTCGTCCACGGAGAGGCCGGCCGCCTTCGCGGAGCGCAGCGCCATCACCATCCAGGAGGTGACCGAGGTGTCGTTGTCCTGGGGCCGCACGCCGTAGCGCCAGCCGAGGTAGGGGTTCTGCGCCGACAGCGCGAAGTTCACGCCCGCCTGGGCCGATTCCTGGAACAGCGGGGACTGGGTCAGGGCGAAGGCCTCGCTCATGGCGAGGGTGCAGAGGGCGTGGTTGTAGGTGAAGTGGGAGGAGGTGCGGGGCCCGAAGCAGCCCTCGGCGTCCTGGATGGACTTGAGGTACTTGAGCGCCTTCGCGACCGTCTCCCCGTGCTTCGGGGTCCTGTGGGTCTCCCCCGCGCCGAGGAAGGCGAGGGTCGCGAGCGCGGTGATGCCGGGGTCGTAGAGGGCGGCCCCGGGGCCGGGGCAGAGCGACTCCTTGCAGGCGGCGGCGAAGCCGTCGGCGTCCCAGTTGCCGGCGCGGCCTTGGTGGGCTGCGAGCCAGGCGAGGGCCTCCTCGACGGCCTTCGACGCGGTGTGGCCGCCGCGCTCCGTCGGCGCGGGAAGGCCCGCGGAGGCGGTGGCGGGGCGGGCGGCGGGGGCGGGGGCGGCGCGGCGGCCGCCGAAGGAGGCGGGGGC
>JAKLKS010000014.1 GCA_023150535.1 Planctomycetota bacterium | reverse complement strand
GCGCGAGTGCCTCCTCAAGGTCCTCACGCACAACCTGATGCTCCTCGGAGCGGCGGCATGACCCTTTCAGCAGAGCATGTGTCGGAGTCAAGAGCTCCCACCCTTGCTTCTCTCATTGGCGGAAGCGCCATGACGCAGGTGTAGGACAGCGGTGCACTCGAACAAGCAGCGAGAAGCACATCTACGCGCTGCGCGAAGTCGGAGCCGGGAGTCTTCAGGCCACCCCCCAACAACTTCAGGTGCCCTGGCGACATTCCGCGGCCGCAAGCATCGCTCCCAATCGTGTGGGCCAGTTCCCAGACGAGCCGCTTCTCCTTCGCTTCTCCTCGGAGGGACTCCTTCAGGAGAGCCACGCACTCAGACCAGTAGTCTCTCAGCATCTCGCGGCCTACGTGCACCCGCTTCCGTAGAGCCCCGAGGTCAATGTCGCGCGGCTTGGCGTTGACAAAGGGAGCCAGGAACTTCAGTAGCATGGGATGGGACCTCTTCACGACGGTGTCCACCCGAGCTACCTCATAGGTCTCCTGCAGGATGACCGCCACGTGGCGACGATAGACGTCGTACCGAAGCGCAGTCTCGACGGCAGCATTGAGCTCATCGATGGCGAGGCGCGTGTTCAGGGTGCGAACCTGCCAGGTGTCGAGGGTCTCCGAGTCGAGCATCTCCTCCCACACCAGCACGAAGTACCGAGGCAGCCCCTCGGGGACGCCCCAAGCGTCCCAGTCCGTCACAACTGGAAACCGCACTTGGATTGGCCTCCCGTCCTCGGGAGTTGTATACTCCCCATGGTCGGTCCAACAGGATTGCAGGGGCAAAGTGGCAGAGGGAGTGGCGGTAACGCCCCCCCCTGTCACCGAGCCCCTTTCCTGTTATATGGGCTCGCCGGGTCTCAGGGCCAAGCTCAGGGGCGTGAACCTGGGGCCCTGCTCCGGCTGCTCCAAGTCTACGAGCCCAAGGAGGACCCGGTGAAGGTGATGGCGGGGGTCATCGCGCGCAGGACCAAGGGGCGCGCGGCTACCCGGTAGCCGGTCGCAACCGCGTGCGCCTCCGATAACAGGCCCTCCGCCGAGGTAGTATCCGACCGAGGAGGGCACGATGATTGGACAGTCACCTGTCGGATCGCAGGGGAAGACCCGCAAGGGGATCAACGCGGAGAAGCCTGGCGCGTACTCACTGGCGGTTCGCGCTCGGCCCAACGTTCTCGACCCGGGCGACGAGGTTCGCGTGGAGGTCTTCGTGTCCGGCTACGGCATGATCGACGGGCCCAAGCTCGTCTTCTACCCCTCGCCTGAGTTCGTTGAGTTCGGCAAGAGCACAGTCACTTCTGGGATCGTCGTCGAGGGAACCACAGCCTACTTCGGCGGGGATCCTCGCCATCCCGACGAGAATGGCTTCACTCTCGTGCTTGTCGCAGCAACCCCCGCAGACGCTAGCGGTGAGAGGCTGTCCATGTTCTCCGACAGACCGGGAGTCGCGCCGTCTCCGGTCCCCCAGGTCCTGGCGGAGACCGTTCAGAGGAACCCACCGGTCCTCGTGAACTTGGCCACGAGGAAGTCCGTCCGTCCTGGGACGCACTGGATGCACTTCGTGCTGACGTACTTCAACGGGGAGGTGTGGGTCTCGACAACGACCACGGCGGAGTTCACGGTCCGGACGTTCATCCAGCGGCATGAGCCATGGGCTTGGGCGCTCGGGATCACCGCGACCGTGTGCTCGCTACTCGGCTTCCTGCTCCAGGTGCTCGGGTAGCCCAGAGAGGACACGGGGTGCAGCGGGCGATTTCCACCGGCGAACCGCACCGTTTCGAGTGGTACCGTCTCCCCTCCAGAGACAGGCACTCGTTCACCACCCCGGAGGTCCCATGGCCGCCAACTCCCAGGTCATCCGCATGCTGCAGAAGCAGCGGGGCAAGCTGGAGGGCAAGGTCGCCCAGGCCGAGCAGTCCATCGCCGGCTGGAAGGGCCAGATGGACTCCCTTGACGGGGCCATCGCCGCCCTAGGCGGGGCCGGAAGGAGAGCGGGCCGCACGGGAGCCAAGGGAAGGAAGCGCGGGACCTGGAAGCCCGGGGGCCGGGGCCGCCCACCCCAGTGGTACGTCGACCAGCAGCGGGGCAAGCGTGCCAAGGGCCGGAAGGCCGCCAAGGCCGGCCCGGCGAAGAGGATGAGGAGAGTGTCAGCGAAGGTGCTCGCCGGCCTGGCGAAGGCCCGTGAAGTGCTCGCCGCGAAGCGAGCTGCGCGGAAACCTGCAGCCAAATAGACTGGCCATCGGCCATACCCTCCTGTGTGCCCATATAATGATGGGCACACCCAGGCCTCGCCCATTGTCCTCGGGGACACTCCCCGAAGGTCAGCCCAGTGGGCGACGGCCCTTCTGAAGAGGGAGTTCACCATGCCCAGGAGGTCGATGGGACGCGTCAAGCGGATGCCCACGATGAGGCAGCTCCAGGCGCTCGCGAAGGCCCGTTTCGTGCGCGCCTGGATGCGGGGCGACACGGTTCGCTTGCTTCCGTCTATTGGGCCGGTGCCACGTACACAACTGCCCGCCCCGGCCGCGGTCCAGGAAGAGCCGGGGAAGGCGCCGCCCGAGACAGGGGAACCCGGCGCCCTGCCCGCCGGCTCGACCCAGCCCTGAGGGGCCTCCCCCGGCGGCGGGCACCCTACTTCCTGGCGAGCCCCCGCAGGCGCCTGACCTCCCGCCCGATGTGACCGGCGTCCCGGGTGAGGAGTACGCCCGGGTCCACACCCAGGGCGTCCGCGAGCCTGTGGATGGTCAGCACGGTGACGTTCCGCTCCGCCCGCTCGATGGAGGACACGTAGGTCAGGTGGCGGTCGGCGAGCCCGGCCAGCTTCTCCTGGCTCCATCCCCGCGCGAGGCGTAGCGCCCGGATCCTCTCCCCGAAGATGCGGAGAGGGGAAGTATGCGCGTAGGCGGCCTTCGGGCGCTTGGGCATCGCGCCCAAGGTGTCGAAGATTAGACCTTGCCGCTACAGACCATGTCGCTAGTCTCTTCGTCCGGCCGATGGGCATGCGAGGCCGCCCGGCTTCGCGAGGAGTAACGGAATGACCACGCGCCTGCAGGACCGCGCGAGCAGTGGAGTGGTGTGGGCGCTGTTTGCCGCATCGGGTGTCGCCGCTCTCTTCACGATCGGACTGCTGCTGACGTCAGTCTGCACCCGGGCGTTCAAGAGCCCGGCCCCCGGGGACATCTGGGTCGTGTCCGCCTCCGTCCCGGGCTCCGACGTCATGGGAGCGAAGGGCGTGTGGGTCGTCGTCGACTCCGTCGATCCGGAGTACAACGCCATCCGGTGCAGCTACCCCCTGACGGGGTGGGACCGCATCGAGCATCTCACCGTCGCCGACTTCAAGCGCCAGTTCTCGCCGCTTCAGCCCTCCCACTGGCCGGCGCTTCTGTTCGGAGGGGCGCTTGCCGTCGGCCTCTTCGTGATGGCCCGGCGAATGTCATCCTCGAGCGGCGGCCGCTCCGACGTCCCCGAGGTGCGGGGAGAGGTCCCTTCCGCAGGGCCTACAGGGACCGTCGCCTGTCTACTGCGCTCCTCCCCTTCGACCTGGGCCACGGTGGTTGCCGGACTCCTGCTGATGCTGCCATGCATCGTGCCTTCGGCATTCGCCGTCGACCGGAACGGCACGGCGCACGCCGCCATGTTCTGGGAGCAGTACTCTGGCACTTCCTCTCCGTTCCTCTGGCGAGTCCTCACGGCGGGACTCGGGCTCGCGCTTTGGGCATCGCTGGTCATTGGCCGGGTTCTCTCCCTGCGGACGGGCAACCTCCTTCGCCTGATTGCGTTCGCCGCCCTCGTGCTCCACGCCGTGTTGGCAAGCGGCAGGGCCGAAGGCGAGCAGGGACTGGGCTCGATCCTCGCCCGGTCCGGCTGGGGGCTTGTCGTGCTGGCCACGATGTTCTCCACCATCGGGATCCCCCTGCCGGGCCTTCCAACCTGGACGGGTCTCCTGGCGGGTGCGCTTGTCGCAGGCGGCTCCCTCGTCATGGCGTTCACCCTCTCAGGGCCCTGGCCGCAGATCGCGTACTACGCCGTCCAGGTGCTCCTCCTGTTCGTCATGAGCCTGTCCATCGGGCAGTGGGCCGCATCGACAGCACCAGGATCGCCGTGGCGACGCCTCACCCTCAACTCCCAGCTCCTCTGGGCCGCGATGCTCGGGGCGATGTCGGTCTGGGCCCTGCTCGGGGCCTACCTACTTCGCACCGCCGGCACGGACTGGCTCATGTCGCAGAACTGGGGGAACCGCTCGACCGCCCTGGACATCGCCATTGACACACTGCCAATCGCGACAAGGCTCTGGGCGGCGCTCGCCTGCCTCTGGATTGGGACCTCCGCGTCCTCGCGGGCACTGCCTGGCACCGATCGAGTACCAGAGACCGAGGCCCTGCCGGGCGCGTCAGAGGTGCCCCTCGGCGCCCAATAGGGAAACCACCGCGCGGAAAAAATCTGGCGAGTTCTCAAACGAGCGAAGGCCCTCAGCCACGCTCCCGGCCCGCGAGTTCCCTCAGCCGAAACAAGGCTCCTGCTCGGGCGTGACCACTAGGTGGTGAGGATCGGGTCCCATCGGCAGTTTCCGTTTCCCGCCCCCGGGTGTCTTCCCGCGGTGAACTCCTCCCGCCCCCGCTGATACCCCGCCGCTGACCGGGGCGTTCCCCTCCTCTCCTCCCTCTCATCCCACGAAGCCGCCTGCCCCGAGCCCGGGCTGGCGGCTTCTTCCATGTCCGGGCTCATCGAAGGAGGTCTCCCATGACGCGGTTCCGCTCGCTGTCGCGCCAGGACAACGTGCTCCTCGTGACCCACCCCTCGGGCCGGGTCGCCGTCCGGACACTCCTCCCCGGGGACGCCATCGTCGACCTCGACCGGGCCGAGACCCGCTTCCACCGGGGGCTCAAGCTCGCCCGGGTCCTGGGCAAGGGGAGCAGGGTCTCCCTCGGGACCTACACCGACCCCAAGGCCACCACCTTCTCCCCCGCCTGGGAGGAGACCGTCGCGTAGTTGCCTCTCCATCGCCCCGACCGCGTTGGCCGGGGCCACCCACTGTCCGAGCCCGACTCTCCATCTGGAGGGCGGGCTCTCTTCGTTACAGGAGGCCACATGCTGCTGCCGCAGAGGAAGGACAGGCTGCGGACGTTCCTCGTGGAGGTCGACGGCAACGTGAAGGAGGAGGAGCCGATCCTCTTGCGCAACACGCTCTTCGGCCACGCCTACGGGGCCGGGGAGGCCGCGCTGCTCCGCCTCGAGGTCCCGGACGAGACCGGCTTCGACGGCATGGCCCAGCGCCTGGGGCTCGTCAACGCCATCCAGGAGGGCATTCGGGGCTTCCGGGTCATGGGCTCGTCGGGCGGCGTGAAGGAGGGGAAGCTCTACGCCGGCACGATCGCGGTCGCGAAGGCGGTGCAGGGCTTCTTCGGCTCGGCCGAGGACGCGTTGGCGTACACGGGCCTGCTCTTCTCGGAGGCCCGGGACGTCCTTCGCCTCTCGTCCGCGAAGGTCACCGACCGGGGACTCGGCGACGGGATGGGCTGGGTCGACGCCGGCACGCTGCGTGAGCACAACCTCCCCGTGCGCCAGCTCCAGGTCAGACTCCTCTGGCCGGGTAAGACGCTCGGCAAGGGGACGCTGCTCCCCGTGGAGGGCCTCCGGGCAAAGGAGGGCGTGGAGGTCCTCGTCCACTCCTCCCAGCTCAAGAGCGTGGGCAAGAGCGTCGACGGGGAGTTCCTCGTCGCCGTCCGGGACGTCGCGGAGCCCCGCACCTTCAAGTCCTCGTGGACGTGGACCCAGTTCCTCGACCACGACCAGCAGGAGAGGCTGTTCGAGAAGCACGCTGTGCCCATACTGGACGCGGTGAGGCGCGCGATGACCTCCAACGACTCGGCGCTCGCGTTCATCGACTCCATCGCCTTCGAGGGCGAGGAGCAGCGCGAGGCCAGGGACCTCCTGACGGCCTACCTCTCGGCCGGGCTCTCCCCGCGCCACCCCTGGGTCCACCGCCGCCTCTCGGAGCTCGTCCGGCGGTCCTACCTCGACGCGGCGCTCGGGCTCGGGCCCGTCCCCATGCACGGGGGCATGGCCTGCGTCGTGGCCGACGACCGCTGCCAGCACGTCGTGAGCTGCAACTCGCTCCCGGAGGGGAACTACGTCCTGTCGCGCTACCCCATCCGCGACGGCTGGAGCATGAGGCTCGTCCGCAACCGCCACTGCAAGGAGGTCCCCGAGGGGAGCATCGCCGTGCATCCCGCGAGGATGGCGGAGATCGATGGAGATCAGGACGGCGATTGGGTCTGCCTCACGAGCGACCGGGATGTCCAGCGGGGCGTCCAGGTCATGCACCGGAGGGAGCCGCCGCGGCTGCCCATCCCGCCGAAGACCCGGAAGCGGACCCGGATGGTCCTCCTTCCGCGCGTGGCCGTGGACGCCATCGGGGCCTCGGGCATCGGGACGCCGACCTGGTACGTGGCGGCGTGCGTGGAGAAGGACCGGAGGGACCTCGTGCCCCGTCTCAGCCTCGCCCTCCAGTGCGCCACGATGAGCCTGAAATGGTCCATCGAGAGAGATTGGACCGTCATCGAGGAGTGCCAGGCGGGGCTCCGGCTCCCGGAGTGGCTTGAGCTCGCCCAGGACAGGTCCGTCTTCACCACGAAGGCGCCGAAGGTCCCGGACGTGGGCCTCGGTGTCTTCTGGAACAGGGCCGTGGACGCCTTCGAGAAGGACGTCCTCGCGCCGGCGGGACAGCTCCAGGACTTCGCGGACTCCGTGCCGCTCCCCCGCGGGGACGCCGACGTGCTCGCCGAGGTCGAGGTCCAGCGCCAGCACTTCAACCGCCGCGTGGCGCAGAGCGAGGGCGACGAGGACGCCATCCGCCAGGCCATCCGGGCCGTCAAGGACTGGGCCGCCACCAAGAACGGGAAAGAGAGGGTCGAGGCGGCGAGGAGCGCCTGGTACCTCTGCCACAGGTCCAGGAGCCTGAAGTCCACCGCCAGCATGGCCATCCACGCCTTCCCGGACGTCCTCTGCCGCGACTTGCAGGACACGGGCGGCTACAGGCGGCCACTGGAGGTCCCGCCGCATCTGGAGAGCTGCTCCTCCACGGTCGAGCTCGTCGAGGGCCGGGCCGTGGTGCGCACCAGGAAGCCCGTGGAGGCCCCGTGCAGGTTGTCGGAGGGTCGGACCACCCTCGTCAAGTTGGTGGGCGGCTGGCGGGCCATCAGCGCGTCCTACGGGGTCGACGAGACGGAGGCGCTGCTCTACCTCGCCCGCGTCATCGACGAGTCCGGGCCCGACGCGGCCACCGTAGACTTCCGGTGGACGAACTCGCCCACCAACGGACACAAGGTGCTCTCGGCGGCCATGGGCGACGACCCGCTCGGCTTCGTCCCCGAGGACAAGGCCGGGCAGCCCGACGGTCGGCTCATCGGCACCCGCAAGGCCCAGCTGCTCCTCCGCGGGAAGACCGTCTACGCGTGCGTGACCCTGTAGGACACAGAAGGACGCGTTGACCCAATAGCAGTACGTCCCCCGCCGCTCCTGTCCTCCCCCCTCGGGTTTCTCCCGGACCGACCCTTTTCCCACGGCCGGGCGGGGCCGACCGGGATGACCGGTCCAATAGAACACCGCCTCGCTGCCGCTCGGCGCCCCCTGCCGGGGGCACGACCCGTAAGATCTCTGCATGCGAGAGATCACCCTGGACACCCAGGCCTGGACGAAGTTGCTCTGGGACTCCATGAGGCGTCGTCGAGTCCGCGACGTCCTCCTGAGACATCCGAGAGCGCACCTCCTGCTCCCGAGCCAGGCAACCAACGAGCTCTGCGTCGGCGGCAAGGCCGTCGAGGGGTTCCTTGAGCTCGGCAGCTACTGGAACGCCGTCGGCTTCAAGGCGCTGGTCCTCGGCCGGGCCGAGCAGGAGACGCTCGAGGCGGAGATCAGGGGCGAGACCGGGCCCATCCACCTCGTGACCACGGCTCGGCGGAAGTTCTACTTCGAGGCGTTCCAGGATCGCGATCGCGTTGCGAGTGCGCTGGCCGACATCCAGGGTGAGCTTGAGGAGCTTCGGGAACGTCGGAAGAGGCTCTGGGAGAAGGACGTACCCCTTCGGCAGAACACGTCGCTGGCGGCAACCGAGAGCCACCCGGGTCTCGACGCCACGACCACCGCATCCGAGCGGGAACGGGTGGAAGCGGAACTCGACTCCGGTCATCTGAACCTCCAGTGGTGGGCGCTCGAGAGGCACTTCCCCGGTGCGCCCGTCGAGGTGATCAAAGCGTCACCGGATCGCTACCGCTACTGCCACACGTGGATTGCCCTCTTCACGACGAACACGCTTGGCAACTTCATTGGGTCGCGCGACTCCGAGGCCGCCGCGAACTTCCGGACCGACAAGAGCGCCTGGTCGGACTCCAACGTCGCTGTTGCCGCCGCGCGCTCTGACCTCTTGGTCACCGACGACGAAGCACTCCAGCGACGCTGCCGGCGCCTTCGGGAGTTCGGACTCCTGACCTTCGATACGGTGAGCAGCGACGAGCTCATCGAGCGCTACGCGCCGCCGGCGTAGCTCTCCCCCGCCCGTCGACGGGCCTACCTCTTTCGCGACTCGAGGGTGACTCTCACCGGACCGTGCATGCCCTCCGCAGGCACGTCCACCTCCCGTTCGACTCCCTCGTACCCCGGCGCTTCGACCATGACCTTGCACGGTCCCGGGACGGCGACGAGTTTCCCCCGGTTCATGACTCCCTTCCCCCGGATGCCCCGCGGCGTCGTCCCGCACTCGTCTCCGGCCATGGCGACCTCGGTGTGGACGTGGACGTTGTATCGGGGAAGCGCCTCGCCGGTCGCCGCGTCGAAGACCGCCACCTCGATGGTGAGCATCCGGCGCATGGTGATGAGCGTCTCGGGGACCTCGCCGGCCTCCTGCGTGAACTGCCCGAGCCCCGGGAAGTAGCCCTCCAGATTGCCCATGGCCGTGCACGCGGGGACAGGAAGGCCCTCGACGATGGCGACGCCGCCGTCCCCGCTCCGCACGGGCACGGCGTTGAGGTTGACGCCGGAGAACATGACGAGCACCCCGGACAGCGGGATGCCGTTCTCGTCCTGGCAGATGGCCCGGGCACTGTGGCTCCTGCCCTTCGGCCGCGGCGGTAGCGTCGCGCGGAAGGTGCCCGTCTTCCCGCCGTGGAGGGTGATCCTGGAGTTGCAGTCCTGCACCTCCGCGGTCCCGTTGATGATCATGGTGTAGTCGCCGGGCTTGAGCCGCGGCATCTCGAACTCGCCTTCCATGTTGGTCCTGGCGCTGCGTACGGGCTGAGGGCGGTCGGGGCTGAAGAGGGCGACCGAGAACTCCCGGGCTGGACGCGAGTCGGGGAGCAGCAGCGTCCCCTTCAGGCGCGAAAAGTCCATCGGCACGTGGGGGAACTGGAGCAGGACCTCGGGCTCCCTCGGTATCGGGAGCGTCAGCTTCGTCCCGTGCTGCCAACGCCCGCCGTCGGGGGTGACGCAGATGCCTTCGCGGTCGGCGACGAGCACGCAGGGACCGGGCGGTAGGTCCGAGGCCCAGAAGGAACCGGACGAGTCCGTCGTCGCGAACGGGAAGAACCGGAGCCTCGGTAGCACCGGTCCGTCCCCCGGGCGCGAGTCGACCCAGTGCACGACGGCATCGGGGACGGCGCTGCCGCCGCGGTCCACGACGCGTCCCCAGACCGACCCTCCGCCCTCAGCCATGGCCATCCTCCCGAGCAGGTGCCGCCACGCATCGTACCCCTCACCCCGGGGACAGGCCGCAGTGCAGGCCGCGACTTCCATCCACCCCTTCCACCACAAGGAGACTCCCATGAGCGACATGAAGGAGAAGCTGTCGAGGCTCATCCCGCAGAGCGTGGCCGAGAAGGTCGCCGAGGTCTACGGCAGCCCGAGGGCCCTCTTCTGCGCCACCGAGGGCGAGATGCGCGCCAACGGGGTGCCCAAGGGCTCCGCGAAGAGGCTTGCCGCCGTGGCCGACCTCTGCCGCGAGGCCGCGAGCGAGCGCATGCAGGTTGGCGCCCGCTTCCGCTGCGGCTCCGACATTTTCAAGCACTACCACCACCGGCTCCGGGAACTGAAGGTGGAGCAGTTCTGGACCGTGCTCCTCGACGGGAAGAACCGCGTCATGGGCGAGTGCATGACGAGCCAGGGCTCGCTGACCGCGAGCCTCGTCCACCCGAGGGAGGTCTTCGCTCCGGCCATCAAGCAGTCGGCCGGAGCGCTCGTCTTCGTCCACAACCACCCGAGCGGGGACCCGACGCCGAGCGTCGAGGACGTCGAGATCACCCGGCGGCTCTGCGCTGTGGCGGACCTCGTGGGCATCAGGATCTTGGACCACGTCGTCGTCGGCGACGGTTCCTACGTCTCCTTCCTCGAGCGCGGCCTGCTCGGCACCTCGAAGTAGCGCCGTCTCGCAAGCCCTGCGCGCTGCATCCACCATCCACGCTGAGGAGGTCCATCCATGTCCAACGGCAACTCCGGCTCCGACGGCGAGAGCGGCCCCCACGGCTGCCTCTGGGTCATCGTCGCCGCGATCTTCGTGTTCTGGTTCCTGCCGCAGATCGGCGGGTGCATCCAGAGGGCGCTGAGGTAGGAGCTACACGTCAGAACGGCTCGAGCAGCACGAGCAGGTCCGCGATGGGCTTCGCGATGTCCTCCACTTGGGTTCCCGCGGGGCACGGAAGCACGATCTCGAACTCCGCCCACTTGTCCTTCGGATCCCGTGCTCGCTCGGCGATGTCCGGGTGGGACCGGAGGTCCTTGACCGCATCTTTCTTCTCCCTGTCCTTCGTGTTCGAGAAGACGTGGACCACGAGTTCCTGGCCAACGATGATGCCCGGCTGATCGAGGCGACAACATGCCTGCGCCTTCTTCGGCCAGTCGAGCTTCTGCCCGCCCGGGGCGAGGCACCAGTAGAGGAACGTCCCCCCCGTCCTCCTCTCCATGACATCGCGCCCCAGGTGCCTCTCCACGGACTCTCGCACCGATCGCAGGAAGTCCTGGATCTCGCCATGGAAGTTCTTCCGCATGTCCTCGACCACCTGCCAGTTCTCCGCGAACAGTCGAGCCGCGTCGGAGAAGCGCACTTCGGCACCCATCTCAGGCCCTCCTTGAGAGACAGTTCACCATCTGCCACAGGGGGATGGTCGCGTTCGCCCCCATGGGCGCCGTCGCGCCGAGACCCGTGGCACGGACTCTCGCCAGGAGCGGGCGCAGCCTGTCGCCCAGCGGAGTCGCGTGCCCGATCCAGTGGGTGAAGACGAGCCCGAACGAGACGCGGTCGCTTCCATCGAGCCCTTCCGTCTCCATCGCCCGCATCAACGCGGCGCTCACATCCAGGTAGGAACACGAGACCGCATCCGGCGACGCAGCACGGCGGCCGTCCGGAGACAGCAGGGCCATGAACGCCGGGACGTCCGGAGACAGGCACCACCTCTTCCGCAAGGCGGACGGGTAGGCCACCGTCTGGGCGTCGCCATCCGGGGTCTCGTGTTCCTCGGAACCCGTCTTCGCCTCCACCACGAAAACGACGGACGGGTACTGGAGCACAAGGTCTGGTATGCCGTCCTCCGTCCAGACCTGAAGTAGCGGTTCCGTGGGCGCATCAGGCGCGTACGTGTTCCCCGACCAGACCTGACTCAGGAATGCGGTCTGCCTGCGCAGCGCGGATGCCGGATGTGTCGCCGGCCTCAGCATCCATGCGAGGAGGTTCGTGTAGGCGTCTTCCACGAAGGAGAGCCCGGCTTCGGCCAGGAGATCGTGGCGAACGGCCCAGGCGGCTTCCAGGCTTGCGATCTCACGGATCTCGGCGCTCCGATCCGCGACCGCGCGAAGTGCCAGTTCACTCGCACGGTCCAGGAACCCCTGGAAGGCGGCGACCCCCTCGATACGCTCGTCGCCCTTCCTAGATCGGCCCCCGCCATCCCTGGCTTTGCTCAGGGAGCGACATCGCTCCACCAGACCGCGAAAGCGCTCCAGGGTCCCCGGTGCAGCCCCCATCCTCGGACTACCTCCTCCGCCGCTTTCGCCTGGGTCGTGGAGTCTGCAGCCGGAAGATGCTGGAGACCTCCTCTTCGATCTCCCGGTGGATGGAGCACAGCTCGCACTTCCTCGTCCACTTCCGGCTCTCGGCCTTGACCTTGTTGCGTGTCGGCTGGAAGCGGTGGATGGAGAGGCACTCGAGCGCCGGCAGCACCCGGCGGCCACGCATCGCGTAGACGTCGAGTCGGGTTACCGGTCCGAACCAGCGCTTGTCGAAGTGCGAGGCGATGCGCCTACCGGAGCGGGCCGTCTTCCCGACGTACACGCAGCGCCGCCGGTTCCAGAAGACGTAGATGAAGGCGCGCTTCCTGCCCCTGAACCTCTCGTCGAACCAGTCGAGGAACGCCCACTTGCGGTCGTCGAAGAGGAACCCCTTGCCCCGCTTGGCGTGCCAGCTGCGCTTCTCCGCAACCCCCTCCTCGAACTCGTCGCGCGCCAGGTCCCTCGCGAGGGCATCGGAGGCCACGCTCTGGAGCTTGTCGATGGCCCTGCGAACGTCCTTCCGACTGAAGGCCGGGGGCTTCCCGGGACTTCGGCCGGCGACCACGCTACGCAGCCAGTGTGTCCGTCGCTCGAAGAGACGGTCCAACTCCCGTCGGAACTGAGCCGCGAAGGACATGTGCCGTTGCTCCCGAGAACCCTGTCAAGCCCAGCAGATTGTCGCCACTCGCACCAGTCCACCCCAAGACCGAAGTTGGCCCCACCAGCCAGGAGGTCTCCATGTCCACCGTCCTCACCGCCGCCCACACCGAGCTGTTCCGCCGTCCCCCGGAGGAGCAGTTCGGCTCCTTCGAGGAGCTCCGCATCGCCGCCGCCGAGCAGCGCAAGCGCTGCCGCGAAGTCGAGTGCCGGGAGAGGCAGGTCCTCTTCTCCGAGTCCGGCACCGTCCACCTGGGCGACCACGCCGTCCAGCCCACGCACTACAGCCTCGGCCAGCTCGCCGCGATGGCCCGCGTGCCCATGGGCCTGCTGGAGCGCCTCAAGCCCGAGACCCGGGCCTCGGTCCTCAACCAGACCTTCCACCGGGGCCGCAAGCACAAGAGCGGCCTCGCCGAAGAGAACTCGCTCCGGTGCATCAACTCCGACCGGTACGAGAGGGTCTGGGACGACGAGCTCTACGAGGTCCTGGACCGCTGGCTCGTCCCGTCGGGGTTCATCCCGGCCGTGCCCACGATGGGCGGCGGGGGCGACCAGAAGCCCGCGCTCTTCCGGAGCGACCGGGACTCGTTCGCCTTCTTCTACAGCACCGAGGATCCGCGGGACTCGTTCGGCGGCCTCCGGAAGGGCGTGGTCGTTTTCAACTCCGAGGTCGGCGCCAAGGCCCTCGGCTACTCGACCTTCATCTTCCGCGAGGTCTGCGGGAACTTCCTCATCTGGGGCGCCGAGGGCGTCGTGGAGATGCGGAAGCGGCACACCTCCACGGTCCGCGAGCTCTACCTCTCCTTCGACCGGGAGCTGCGCACCATCAGCAACCAGGTGAGCCCGAGGGAGTACGCGGCCATCGAGCGGGCGGCCAGCACGCTCTTCGTCGAGAGCGGCTGGCCCGATGACGCGGCGAAGCGGCTCCACAAGGAGTTCGGCATCTCGCGGGACCTCGTCCCCGAGGTGCTCGAGGCCGTGAACCTCCCCGAGAACCCCGGTGACCTGAGCGTCTGGGGGGTCGTGAACGGGCTCACCAGCGTGGCGAAGCTCGAGCCCTACGCAGAGGGACGTGTCTCGCTTGCGACGATCGCGGGGGACTTGCTCTCCGCACGGTAGCGGCTCGATCCACGCGCTCGTAGACGACCTGCGCAATCAGGTCTGGCCGTCGTTCCAGGTGGTACGCACCGATCTGAAGACCAAGAGAGGGAGAGCGAGGGTCCGTTGGATCGTAGACGACCCCGTCCCGCCACGCGCCACCTCGCAGCAGCCGCTTGACGTAGATGAGGCAATCGAGCGAGAGCGCGAGCCTCTCGGCCACGTCTAGGAGCAGCACTCCCTCCAAGATGAGCCCGCGTCCATGGCGAGCACGGACGGCTCCCCGAAGCAGGTCCCATCGGAGGACGTCCATGTACCTACGCCCAATGGGATCCTCATCATCAAGGAAGTCGTCGAGGCGAAAGGCCGGGAGCCCCAAGTCCGCGCCGACGGCACTTGCGAGGCTGGACTTGCCCGCTCCGGGGAAGCCGTCGATCCCAACGACCCACCGAGACTCCAGCCTCCGCCTCCGCACGAGTTGAGTGAGTACTCCCCGCACCGTTCGCCTTGTGACTTGGCACCGTCCTGGACCGTCCATGCCTCGTGACCCTCACCTTGTACTGGCATGCGCCGTGCGGCGTCTCCGGGTCCTCCAGAGGCAGCACTCCTGCGGACTGCCCCCGGGGACCTTCGGGGAGGACCCTGCGCGTCCGGGCCAACCCTGCGCTTTAGCGTAGAGACAGACGCGGCCTCGGGTCAACCGCCATCGGCAAGTAGACTGGGTCAGGGAGGAGGCCCCCATCTCCAAGGACAACGACATCCGACCGAAGGCCGCGCTCCTCCGGGACCTCGGGTACGGGGGCGACCAAGATCTCGCCGAGGTCGTCTTGCAGGAGGCCGGACTCTCCAACCCGCGGAAGCCCAACATCAACGTCTCGAAGACCGACGCCGTGCGCGAAGCCCTGGAGAGGAACTTCCTCCTCGTCTGCGCCCGGGGGGATTGCAAGGAGGAAGCCGCGGCGGTGCGTGACGGGAGGACCGTGGTGCCGGCCTCGGCGCCGAGGCACTGCGCGGTATGCGGCGGGTCGGCAAACCAGCGGGCCGTGGAGGAGATGCTTCGGGCCTGTCAGGTGCGGGGCTGGCGGCGGCTCTGCGTCGTCGGCGGCTCGCCTAACGCCCGGACCGCGCTGACCCAGCTCATCGGCAGGGACCTCGACCTGAAGCTCGTGGACGGGACCATGTCCCGCTCGAAGGGCCAGGCCGACTCCGACCTCGGCTGGGCTGACGTCGTGATCGTTTGGGGCTCCACGCAGCTCAACCACAAGGTCAGCCTGCTATACAAGGGACCCAATGTCGTGCAGATGGCGAGGAGGAGCATACAGGAGCTGGCCAAGTCGGTGACGAGGGCCTCGGCACAGGCCAAGCGGACTCAGGCCTAGCGATCGTCGTCGTAGTAATCGGCCGGATCCGGCCCGTAAACATCAGCGGGTTCGATCCCGAAGTACTCCACAGGGTCGTCGAACTCAGTGATCGTGTACTGTCCCCCCATCTCGATTGCATGCATCTCACGGTGTCCGGTTACTCGGAGACCGCAGGCGAAACACTCAAGGGTCTCGGGCAGGACATTGACGTCGTACACCAACCGCTTCCCCTGGATCCGGG
Organism: Planctomycetota bacterium; assembly: GCA_023150535.1. Lineage (GTDB taxonomy): Bacteria > Planctomycetota > JAJSAM01 > JAJSAM01 > JAKLKS01 > JAKLKS01. The sequence continues at coordinate 18,543 of JAKLKS010000014.1, read as the reverse complement.
GAGCCGAGTGGTCGATGAAGGTGCCGCTCACCATGGCCTTGCTCCCACATGCAGGGCACTTCACTTGCTTGCGGGTTCTCCCCCCACCCTCGAGTTCCTGCATCCTCATTGCCCCCGCAACTGCCTTGGCAATCTGCTCGACTTCGTCGAGGGCCTTGAAACTACTCCGATGGGCCGACACCCTGTCGAGAACCTCCTTGCGAGACTTGGCCGATGCCGCATCGATCATCTTCTCGGCGGCCTCAGCCTCACCCCTCCCGAAGTACCCCTCCAGCGACTTCCCCAGGTGGGCAAGCAAGACCTTGCACACTCCGTAGTAGTCGGGTAGCCAGGCCTGGACAGGCAGGTCACGAAAGGGCGTTGCCCCAGAGTGCAGTTCCGCGTTGCGCAGCCCCATGAGCCGGTTGCAGGCGTTCACATGGTCACTCGTGAACCCGCCGACCAATCGTCCACAGCGATCGACGACCCGCTTCGTCTCAATCGAGGAGGGTGACTTGGTGGACTTGCCGAACGCGAACATCAGGCTGTCCTCACTCCTAGGATCGGCAAGCAGTGCCGGAGAGACCTTTGCGAGCGCCGCTCGCGCAAGGAACTCAAGGGACAGGATCGCCCAGAATGGGAACTGCGGTCCGGAACGATCCTCGTCCATCGCGCGCCTTGAGTAGTCGGTTGCCTTCGCGAACAGAGCCCCCTCGGACCACTCCATCCACGCTTCCTTTCAGAGACTGCCCGCCTACTTCACCCGAACAAGGGTATCCCGCTCACAGACAGGAGGTCCAACATGTTCAGCATCTGCGCCCGCATCGACTCGAAGAAGTCCGACGGCAACTTCGGCAGCAACGCCGTCGGCATCATCGTCACCGAGGAGAACCTCGAGCTCAAGTCCCCCGAGGAGATCGCCGCGAAGGCCGACGAGCTCTTCCGCGTGGCTCGCGAGGCGGTCGAGCGCCAGGCCTGCGGGGACTCCGCCGCGAAGGCGCCCGAGCCCCCGCTCGTTCCCTCGAATGGGAACGGGTCCAACGGCAACGGGACCCACCCGTCCGGCAACGGCAACGGCCGCCGCTACGGGAGGCCGCAGGACTCGCCCTCGCCGAAGCAGAGGGCCTTCCTCGCCAAGCTGGCCCGGGAGCGCAAGCTCGGGCCGGAGAGCATCAAGCAGACCATCGAGAGGCTGCTCCCCGGTCGGGACCCGAAGCATTTGACCAGGCAGGACATGAGCATGCTCATCGAGGCCCTGCTGGCGGCGGGGCAGGCGGCGTAGGTTGTGGCCCGCCCCAGCGGGACAGTGCTCTCCACCACACCTTCGACTACCTGTGCGGCCCATTCGGCCACTGCAATCCCTTCATCTCCCGGACCTTCCATCCACGGTTCACGAAGCCCTTGGACTCCCGTTGGCCCTTAGGGCGGGTCGCGCTCTGAGGTGAGAAGTCGATGCGCAGCCACGCTCCCTCGCTCCTACTATTCCCAGCGAATTCCGATGCCGCAAACCGACTTAGGACGCTGTCCTCAGTACGAAGCGACGCCCCGGCCTCGATTGCTGTCGCAAGAATGAGGATGTCGTTCAGCGTGTTGCGGAAGTTCCGCTTGGGAGCGTACTTCTCCACGAAGTGGAGCAGGAGTTGCTGGGCAATGGTCGCGGTCGTCGCGCGCAATGGCACACACAGCATGTCGTGATCGCACAGGTACGAGAAGCGACTCAGAGTGGCGCTCCGCTGCCTCTTGGAAAGATGCGAGAGAGCCAGCGAGAGTGAACGCTCGTCTCGATCGTTGATCACTCGGGCATAAGCGAAGCTGCCAAACTCGCGAATGGTCGGGAATGCGCTACCGAAGTAGAGAATGAGCTGGTCCGTTACTCGTCGGGCGAATGGATGGTTGCTGCGGGCAGGGTCAAAACGGCGGGGCCATCGGTGGGCCGCGTAGGCCCATCCAGGTGAGGTCGGAACGTAGTACCGATCAGCCGCCGGGTCGCTCGTGTAGGAGTGCAGGAACTCCTTCGCGACTACCGAGGAAAGCGCGCTACCCGCCGGACGCGGTGATGCGCCCCCCAAGAACGCGGCAATTAGGATCTGCGTGTCGACTTGAGAGCCTTCCCTTGCCATGTGAGGCGATGATCCTAGCATGCCATGGGCCCCTCACACAGCGAGTTGCCCGCACTTGTCAAGTCCAGCGACGGTCATTACGGTCGCCACACCATTCGAGGAGAACATCATGCAGTCCTGGTCTGTATCGTCGATCCGTCAGTTCCACCAGTGCTCCCTCGCTTGGTTCTTCAAGAGGATCGGAGTCCGCGAGGAGTTCAAGCCGGTCGCGCTCGCAGAGGGGGCGGCCATGCACGAGGCCCTGGCCCACCACCTCCGCGGCATGCAAGACGGGAAGACGCCGACCGAGGAGGAGTCCATCGAGATCCTCGAGGGAGCGATGCTCGGGCAGGAACTCGAGGGCGAGGTCGCCTACGGGGAGAGAAGGGGCCGGGACACCATCCTCGAACGGCTGAAGGGGCTGTTCCGGCACTGGCGAGCCAATCTGAAGATCGAGGGGACGGTCGCCGGAGTCGAGCAGGAGCTCCGGGTCAGGCTCCCGGGCCAGACCCACGAGATGCTCGGGTTCGTCGATCTCGTCATCGACCGGAAGGACGGGTTCGAGGTCTGCGACCACAAGGTCAGCGCCAGCCGCCGGCAGACCGACGAGCTCCTGGACTACCACGACGGGCAGAAGGTCGCCTACACGCGCGGCATCGAGTTGACCATGAACCGCCCCGTCACCTCCTGGCGCTGGTCCGTGCTCACGAAGACCGTCAAGCCCGCCGTGCACGAGGACCGGCTGGAGGTCCGGTCGGAGGATCGGGTCGCGGAGCTCCAGAGGCTCGCCGCCGTGGTGAACCCGACGGTGCGCCAGATGGAGGAGATCCTCTCTGGCGAACGGCAGCCCGTGCCGACCCAGGCCTACGCGCGCTTCTGCGGAGGGTGCCCATTCCGCATGGCCTGTGCCCGATGGACCGGGGCGGTCCCCCAGGCTTCACCGCGCGCGCTTCCCGCGCTCAGTCCCTGATAACCCCCGCGCGGTGTAGACGCCGAGCACCATCCCTCTCCTCTGGTGTTGAGGGGCGCAAGCGGCCCGCCCACGCCGACGGGAAGGACCCGGTGGAAGCCGAGGGTGAGGTGGCTCAAGGCCTGCGCCGCCGGATCCCGCGGTGATGGCCGTCGTAGAGCGGAAGGAGCCGGGAGAGGAGCTCGGGGACCTCATCGGGGGACTGGAAGCCGTAGACCCTGTCGTCCTCGATGGCGGGGTATCGCCGACGGCCGTCGACGGGCGCGTCGGCAAGCCGCCCGCTCCAGCCGTCGCAGCGCATGGCCAGGACGAGCCGCTTGTGCGCCCAGGCGAGGGCGACCTCGGAGAGCGAGCCCGCTCCCCCGCCGATCGCCACGACGGCGTCAGCCTGGGCGACGATGACGTTTCGGCCGTGGTCGAGCCCGGTGGGCAGGACCACGTCCACGAACTCGTTCGCCTCCGCGGGGTCCGTGCCGGGGAGAACCCCGATCGTGGTCCCGGGCGTCCAGGCGGCCGAGCGGCGCGCCCCGCGGCAGGCGGCTTCCATGGCCCCGCCGAGGCCGCCCGTCATCACCCGGTACCCGTGGTCCGCGAGGAGCTCGCCCACCCGCTCTGCGGCGGCCATGCGGGGGTCGCCGGGCTCCAGCGAGCTGTCCCCCACGACGGAGACGACCTTCCTCTTGTCGGTCATGGTTACCGCTCCTTCGCGTTGCCCGCCCGCCACGCCCGGAACCGCTCCACCACGCACCCGATCTCGGTCTCCCGGCGCTCCCGGTCCCGCCCCTTGCCCACGCCCGAGGGCTCGTGGAGGTAGAGCGGGTCGCGGATCCACTCCTTGCGCTCCGCCATCTGCACGATGGGGAGCATGAACGCCCAGTCGTTGGGGATGTCCACGTACTCCCCGTCCGGCCGCAGCAGTGCCTCGGGCACCTGGTCAAAGAGCCTCTTCTTGAACGTTCGCAGGTGCTGCCAGACGTTCCCCCGGACCGGATCCTCGAAGTCGACGGGGTAGAGGGCGGACTTGTCGGTCCGGAGCATGGAGCCCACCGTCACCTCGGCACCCCGCGCGTACGCCTCGCGCACGCGGGCCAGGACCCCGGGGCCGAGCAGGCAGTCGTCCAGGTCCACCGTGATGATCACCGTCTCCGGGTCGACGCAGACATGGCGGATCGCCCAGACCAGGTTGGCGAGGAGGCCGCGCCGGCGGCGGACCCGGACCCGGGTCGCCCTGGCCCCGAACCCCCTCGCAGCCTCGCACAGGTAGCGGGAGCACCGGGCCGAGGAGCCGTCGTCCATCAGGACGACGCCCCAGTCGCCCCCCTCCTGGCGAAGCAGGGAGTCGAGGCAGCGCTGGGCGCGGCCCGGGGGGACATCCCGGCCGCAGACGACGAACACGTAGGGCTCCTCCCGCTTCGGCAGGAGCCACTCCGCGGGGTCGGCGACGAGTTCCGCGTGGTCGCGCTGACTTGAAGCGAGCTGCCCTCGCTCGATGCCGTCGAGGACGGCCAGCCAGCCATCGACGCACTTCTTCCGGTCGTTCGGAGGGTGGATGGCGAAGATGCCGTCGCCCCCGCCGCGGTAGGAGGTCCAGAGGCGGTCCTGGACGAGGCGGTCCAGCGCGCGGTGCCACGACAGGGTGGGCACGTCGCCTTCGTAGTCCACGGGCAGAGGACGGCAGGCCAGGAGCCGCTCCCGGTGAAACAGGCAGGCCCGGACCTCCACGCGCCAGCGCTCCTCGCTGGTCCAGGGGAGAGGTGAGTTCCTCGGGATCGGCATCGCAACCGTGAGGCCCCGAGGGTCTTCCTGGAGGAGGCGCACCATCCCGGTCAGGTAGTCGCTGCGCGCGGGATCCCTCCCGACCATCATGTCGACATCGACCTGGAGGACGAACTCGCCCGAGCAGGCTTCGACCCCCGCGAAAAAGGCGGACAGCGGGGCGCCCTTCACGGAGTGCCCATGCACGGTCGACCTTCCCGTCCAGCGCTCCATCAACGCCTCGACACCTTCTGCACGGACGACGCGGTCGATGACGCCCGCCTCCCGGAGGACCTCCAGCTCCTCGAGGAGCCGCGGCAGGTCCGGCCGGGCGTACTGGCGGACGAAGCCGTCCGTACGCGAGTCCACCACCACCACCCGCTCCGCGAAGGCGTGCGGCCTCTCCAGCTGGTCGACGAGATGGGGCACCTGCTCGTGGACGGACTCCCAGTCCATGGCGCAGGCCTTGATGAGGAGCGAGACCTGGGCGGGCACCGGCGGGACCGGCCGGGCCTTCAGGATGAGGAACTCCGACGCCGGCTCGAAGCGCACCAGGTCGACGGTCGGGACGGGCTCCACGTCCAGGACCTCCAGCCCGGCGCGCAGGAGATCCCGCTCCAAGCGCTCGAGCGGCCGGTGCCGATCGACCCTCGTTCCCCAACGGTCCCCGCCCCGATGGACCCGCTTGGTCCAGTTGAAGCTCTGCTCGTAGGCGGCGTTCGGGGGGAGGGTCCGCTCCTGGAAGGAGGTCGGCCCACCTTGGGTGAAGAACGGATCGCAGACGGCGATCAGGATCTGCCCGTCGTGGGACACGAGGGAGCGCAGCGTCCCCAGGGCCCCCCGGTACTCGTCATCGTCGTGGAGAGAGCACAGCACCAGCTCCGACACCACGACGTCGAACGGGCCCCGGGCGCGCACGATCTCCAGGTCGCCAGTGAGCGCGGACCCTTGGCCGCGCTTGGGCCACGCTGTGACGGCCAGCGATGCGTCGGGGTCGAAGCCGACCGCGTCTGCACACTCCTCCCTGAGCCGCGTAACGAGGTCCCCCTTCCCGCACCCGACATCGAGGACGCGCCGGGGGCTCCTCTCGAGGGCGATCTCGGCGAGGCGGGAGTCGAGCCTCTCCTTCACGTCCGTGCCCTTGACCGCCTCCTGGAACCGCTCAAAGCCATCGAGTTCCGGGAGGGTCGTGTCCTTCAGGGCCTTCGTCATGAGGGCCTTGAGGTCCGGCCGGTGGTGCCATCTCCAGGAGAGCCACGCCCGGCGGCACATGTGGAGGAACTCCCCGTCCGTGAGCGGCCGGAGGTCGGATCCGTAGTCCACCAGGACCACGCGCTCGCCGACCACCCGGAGGTTGTCGGGGTGGATGTTCCGGCAGGCGAGCCCCCGCTCCCGGCACTCGCGGAGGAGGGCGACGAGGCCCGGACCATGGCCGCCGACGTACGGCTCGCTCTCCTCGAAGGGGTACTCGAGGATGAAGTGCACACCCTCCTCGCGGACGGCCAGCACGGGGTACAGGGAGCGGCTCTCCCGCCACGTTCCCACGAGTCCACTCAGGAAGGTGCGGGCGGCCGAGGACCCGGCGGCCTTCCAGTAGTCGACGTACTTGAACACCGTGAGACCGTCGGTCAGCACGACGGCCTCGTTCCCGCAGCCGAGAAGGTGGAGGTCGCCCCGGGGGCTGCACATCCTCAGGACCTGGCGCCTCGCGTTGTCCACCCGCTGCAGCTCCAGGTCCTCCGGAACAACCGTCACCCCGCGGAACTCCGACACGCGCCGGTCGAGGTCCCGCAGGAAGGCGCTGACCTCGCCGGTGCCGAGCACACGCACACGCTCCCGGACGAAGGAAAGGTTCTCGGGCGTGTAGTCCCTGTCCAGGGCATCGAGCAGGGGAGAGAGCGCACCCGAGGCGTCCAGGCGGCGGAGGGCGCGGGAGAGACCCCGGATCCTGTAGAAGCTCAGGGAGAAGGCCGCCAGCCGCTCCTCCAGGTACTTGGCCGCACGCCGGCAGGCACGCGCGACCTCCGCGTCCGAGAACTGCAGGGCCCCCTCGCCGATCGCCTTCTCCTTGAGCACCTCGTGGAGGGCGGTGCGCAGGGCATAGCCTTCGATGTCGGGCACGAGCTTCTCCACGCCGAGGCCCGCGGGCGGCAGGTCGCTCCGGTCCTGGCGCAGCGGGAAGTCCACCCGGACGATCCGCCGGCCGAAGCGGCGCCGCTGCACGACGGCCCAGATCATGTCCGAGCGGCGGGTCTCCTGGCCCCCCAGCTGGGGGACGAGGTTGGGGGCGTCGCGGAGGGCCTCGATGTCGAGGACGAAGGTGTTGCCTCCCCGCTCCACCGACTCCCTGGCCTCCTGGATCGGGTCCCCTGCCAGCACCGCCGGCAACGGCCGCGTGACCTGCTCCCCCGCGAGCATGCGGACCGCGGACGCGACGAGCCGCGCCTCCGCCTGGCGCGCCGTCTCCCCGGGGAAGGCCGGTTCCACGAAGAACGGCACCTCCAGCTGCCCGGTGCAGGCGCGGGAGAGGTCGTAGTAGTAGTCCGGGTACTTCGCCCGGTGGCGGGCGTTCTCGCCGGAGCGGTCGGGGATCGGGGCATCGGGAGGAAGCCCCCGGAGCCAGTGGAGGTTGTGCAGGAGGTCCACGAGCTGGACCCGGACGCAGCTGGCGATGGGGAGCGGCGGCGCGCTGGAGTACGAGCCGAGTACGACGTGGACCCCCTGCGCGCGGAACTCCGCCAGGCGCGGGAGGTAGTGGTCGGCGAGGTCCGGACGCAGGTCGTCGTCGAGGACCCAGACCACCGCGCCGGGCCTCCTGCGGGCGAAGTCGTACGCGTAGACCTGCAGCATCGTCCGCGTCGCGCCGATCTCGGCGGCGCCGACCGGGACGGTGAAGCCGGGACCGAACACGCCCCTTCGCGCGTCCTCGGCCTGCCGGGCTCGGGACAGCAGGTAGCACCGCAGCCCTTGGGTCCGCATCTCCTCCACCATCACCGAGAGCTCGTCGTCGAGGGGGCCGTCCCCGTTGGCGAGAAGGAGCACGTCCAGGCCGCCGCCCGTCGCCCGAAGCCCGATCCGGCAGAGCTGCTCGAGCAGGGGCCGGACGCGGGCGGGGCTGTTGGTGGCGACAGCGGCGACGAGCGGGAACGGGATCTCGAACGGCGGAGCAGCAGGAACCTCTGTCCGGACCGCCGGCAGAGGGGGTGGCGGCTCCCATCCGAAGAGCCGGGCTGCCCGCGCGGCGGACGCCTCCCGGACCGCCTCCGTCATCCGCCCCTCGTACTTGAGCCAGAACTGCGTCCTCCCGTGGTCTAGGCTCCCGGTGGCGGGGTTGCTCATCCGGGGCCGATCGCGGTCGGCGTAGTGGCGGACCGTGACCGAGGTGGTCGGGCCGTAGCGGACGTTCCCGAGATCGCAGATGCGGAGGCACAGGTCCCGATCGGTGCAGTTCGTCAGGTTCTCATCGAAGTTCCCGACCTCGAGGAGCACGGACAGCCGGGCGAACAGGTTCGACCCCTGTATGTGGGGATTGCCCACGAGGATGTCCTCGGCCCGCAGGGCGGCCGGGGGACGCTGCTCGTGGGGCTGGTGGTCGACGCGGAAGAGGCCGGACGCCACGACGTCGAGGTCGTCGGCGGCCGCGGCGGCGACGCAGTCCTCCAGGTGGCCGGGTTCCCACGAGTCGTCGTCGTCCAGGAAGGCGACGAAAACGCGACCGGGATCCGGGTGCTTTCGGTGCAGCCAGTCGAGCGCCGTGTTCCACGCACCGGCGGCGCCCTTCGTCCGGTAGTTCCCGAGGTAGACGAGGCTGTCCGGAGGAAGGGCCAGCGACCGGAGGGCCTTCTCGTTCTCGGGACTGGCCTCCTCGCTGGAGTCGTCGGCGAGGACGAGAAGGTCGGGCTGCAGCCTCTGGGCAACGATGGACGGAAGGCTGCGGGTCCGGAGGAGGGCCGTGCGGTCGTGGGTGGCCACGACGACGGCCACGAGGGGGCGATTGCCCCCCGGGGACGGGACGGACATGCGGCTCCTTTCTGTAGATGGCCAGAAAGACCGCCGTGCGGGGCACGGCGTGGCCCGTCCTCGTGAAGGGATGTGAGGCTCGAGGCCTCAACCCGCGTGGGCAGCGATCCGGGGGGAGTGGTTCATCTACCATCCCCGCGGCGCCATCCCCGTCCTCTGGACGGAACCGGTTTCAAGGAACGTGCGACGGGTTCAGCCTACCACGGGACGCGGGGCCCGCAATGCGCGAGGCCGCGCGTCCCGGCTCCGCCGTCAGGCGCCGTCGACGATCTCCAGGAAGCGGCGCATGAACTGGAAGGCCGACTGCGCCTGCCGCTCCCTCTCTTCGGCGGAGGGCGAGTTGTGGAAGAGGACGACCTGCTGCGGCCCGAACGACCGAACCGTCTCGAACTTCTCCCGAAGGATGCGCAGCGACTCCGCCACGAGCGGATCTCCCATCTTGGAGCGCCAGGCACGGGCGACCGCGCCCGCGGCATCCGGCGACTCCTCGATGCAGTAGCAGAGGTCGTAGGCGTCCTTCGGCTTGTCGCGCCCGCCGAGCGCGTACGCCTTCAGGATGAAGAAGCCCTCGAGCGACGTCACGCTGACGTGGACGGTGTTCTCTGCCCCCGTGGTGTTGAGGCCCTTCACGTCCACGGTCTGCGGGGCGAGGAAGGCAGCCCGGCAGGCCTCCGCGTCCAGGGGCCGGAACCCCGGGACCGTCTTCGACGCGTCCCTCGGCCACCTTCCCGGCGGCTTTAGGAAGTCAACGTCCACGGGAATGGGAGGTCCGCCGTCTCCGAGGTCCACCACCGTGCGGAGCTTGAAAGCGTGTTCCGTGAGGGCGTACCTCTTCGTGTCCAGGAGCGCCTTCACCATCTCCGCGTACTTGCCGTCCGTGAGCTTGTCCGGGTCCAGCGCAAGGTCTACATCCAGGCTCGGGATGTGGCGTTCCCCGGGGTCCTTCACGAGGAGGTCGGGGACCATGCCCCCGACGACGACGATGCCGTCGAGGAAGTAGGTACCGAGAACCTGGCCGAGGTCCACGAGCACCCGGTGCGCCGCCTCCGTCGCGCGATCCCCGTAGTCGTCCTTCGTCCTCGGCTCGGTGTTCATGCGGCACCCGCGGCCTTCCACGCCGGGAGGAGCTTCTGCTCCAGGATGGCCTGCGCCGCCTCCTCGCCACGTCCCCCGCTGTGCATGAGGTCCACGTAGGTCTGCACGGGGTCGGTGCAGTGCAGGCGCCTCTCCCCGATGTGGCCCTCATCACCGCCCGTGAACTGGACCATCACGCCCAGGTCGTCCGGGATCAGCACGACGAGGTTCTCGCCCGAGTCCACTTCCTTGGCCTCGGTCTGGCGCACGAGGAGGTCCTTGTACCCTGCATCGACGTAGACCCAGGTCTTCGGCTGCGGGACATGGGGCGTCTGGCGCTCTGCCGCGGAGAACGATCCGTAGGCAGCCAGGTTGCCGGACTCGAAGCCGACTCTGCCGAGCGCCTCCGCGAGCCGCTGGCCCTTCAGCAGGGTGAAGTAGCTCAGGCGCTGGTGCCGGTCGAACCGATACGCCTTGTTCCACGCGGCCAGTAGGCCGGGTGCCTCCTTCAGGCGGACACCGTCGCTGGCCCGCTCGAGGTAGTCCTCCTCGACGAGGTGGTTCACCACCTTGTTGACGAGGCCGAGACTCACTCCGCGGCCATCCGGCGACGGCCAGCAGGTGTCGGACTGGAGGTCCCGCTGCTTCCACGCCCTGCCGGCGTGTACGGGGGTGAGCACGGCCCTCACGAGCCTCGCCGCGGCAGTGGAGCCCAGGCTCGCTCCCTGAGGAGGCCGTCGGTAGACCGGGCTGTTGCCGGCCCGCTCGATGTGGAGGAAGTCGGGCACGTCGATCCAGCAATTCCCCGCCAGGTCGAACCAACTCCACTTCGCGTCCCGGCAGAACTTGGAAAGACGGTCGGATGCGAAGGTGACCCCGAGGATGGGAACGGCGGTCTGGCCCGCCCGGGAACCGCGCCACGCGTGGTCCATGGCGTGGAACTGGCTGGGGCGCATGTCGGTCTTGACGTGGACATGCAGCTCCGCGGCCCTCCCGTCCGCGCGGGCGAGGCGCACGACGAAGTCCCCCCTCGCGTTCCGGCCGACGGGATGGTGATCGAGCCTCGCCGCGGGGAGCCAGGGGACCCCCGCCAGGAGGTCTTGGAGCTTCGCCAGCAGTTGCTGCTCCAGGGCCCCTCCAGGGGGCATCGACAGGTTCACGGTAGATGGCTTGTTCATGCACCCATGAACATAGCACATTCCGTGAACATGGCAAGCCCAATCGGCCTACTTACGCTGCCCTGGGGAGCTCCGGACCTGACGCCGAAGGCGGGTCCGCGGGTACCGGCTCCCGCCGGCCCCGCTTCCCCGTCGCGGGCTTCTTGGGGAAGTGCTCCGGGCCCAGTTCCGGCTTCCCGGCGTCCTCGTCCCGACGGTACTCGTCCCACTCCTCCCGGGTGAGTCCGCGGGCCCGGATCGCGGCCACGGCCTCCTCGACCTCCTGGGGTGTCGGCACCGGGGTCAGCGCCATCGCGATGGCGAGGCTGCGGAACAGGTAGTAGACCCAGGGGTCCTCCTCGAGGCCGAGGGCCTTCTGGACGACGCGGATGTAGAGGAAGGACGGGTCCACGACGGTCTCCGGGTAGCGGGACCACGCCCAGAGGACTAGGGGTTCCGCGGCCTTCGCGCCTCCGGGGAACTTCCTGTAATGGGGATACCTCACGAAAAGAGAGTCGCGCTTCACGGTGGACCTCCTGGACGAGTTGGCGCGGTGCGGCGACAGCGTCTTTGGATGAAGTACAATATTCTATCGTGGTTTCAGTGAGTGGAGCCACATGCGCCCCGCCGCGACGGAGATCCACGCTATGTCCGACGACAATTCCACCGCCGAAGTCGCATCACGGGAACAGCCACCTCCCTCGCGTCTCCGCAAGTGCCGGCGCTATTCGCACGGGTTGTCGCGCGCCCCCGTTGCCAAGAACGCCGTGCCCCTCGGCGAGCGGGCCTTCATCGCGTGCCCCAAGGGTGCGGAAGGGACCTGCGGCTACCGGCGGGTGTACGGCTGCACCGACGAGATCAAGGCCATCTCGCAGGACACGGGGGGCACCTGCATCATCGAGTACGTCAAGTGCGACGCGCTCGTGAAGGACCTCGTGCGCATCCTCGACTACGGGGAGGGCGAGGAGCCGGGCGAGGAGGTGCTCCGGGCCGTCACCCTGTTCGCCGAGGCCATGGTCTACCGGACCCGTGCCACCTGGCGGTGCGCGGACCGCATCCCGGGCATCGTGAAGACGCCGTCCCACGAGGGCGCGATGCGCTACCAGAACGCGGGCGCCAACGCCTGCCTCCGGCGCAGGACGGACATGGTCGTCGCCCGCCTGAGGGAGCTGGGGCTGGACGTGGAGCGGATCTGGGAGGACTCCAACGGGATGCTCTGGACGTGGTGGCGGGAGAGCTGCAAGGCCCGCTGGATGCGCGACAACTACCGCCCGCGGGAGGAGGAGCGCCCGAAGTCCATGGAAGAGCTCTACCCCGAGTACTACGCGGCGCGGGCCGTTCGGGCCGCCCAGGTCAAGCAGTGGCAGGAGAACGCCCGCCGCGCCGCCGCGGAGCCCGGTCCGGACGGTGTCCAGTAGCGTCCAGTCCCCATGCCGCCCCGGCTCCGCCCGGCGGCTGCCGATCAATCGAAAAAACGGTTTCCCGCCTCTGGCTTGCGCGGTTCCTAGGGTCCAGCTGGCATGCACGTTGGCGCTGCTGAACAGGGATGACACTGTGGGTCAGACGTGCCCGTTGGGGACCGTAGGGTTGCTCGGAGACGCCCACGTGCCCTACGATGGACATTGCCATGTTGCCCAAGGAACCGAGGCTCCTCATCGTCTCCGACCCGCCTGCAGCCGCCCCGCAAGGGACCACGTCGGTGACGTGGAAGGCGTTCGCTGAGGATGTCTGGAGGCATCTGAGGGACCGCCAGTGCCTCGTCCTTGCTGCCCCCTATCCACCGGCAGAAGGGGCACCGTATCGGGACCCCGAGTTCTCCCGCTGGTCCTCGGAACCCGGCAAGAGCATCGTGCTGCTCCTCCCTGTCCAGGCAGGCGTGATGTACGACGTTGACGAGAGGAAGCGACAGGCGTGGGGCCAGGCGGACCTGGGGTCTGCGGAGAAGGCCGCCCTATCCGAAATCGCGGGAAGCGGTGCCGAGCTGGAAGGCACCGAAGAGGACGTAGCCTGGACGACGGGGCAGCAGTGGCCCGAGGGACTGTGGGCTGGCGCTCTCTCCTCGGTCGCCATCGGCATGGTCCTCCACCCAGGCAAGCCGGGCCAAGGCAGGAGGCCCTTGCTCCCACTCCTACGCCCGGATCGGTGGCCCGAGGGGTCCGGCCTCCTGCTGGCAGGACGTCTCGAGGAGACAAGGGTCCTCATCGCTCCTACCCACTCTTGGAGAGACCCAAGCGAGAAGTCGACCGCGCTGGGCCTCGACGGCTCTCCACTCCAGGAGACGGAGGCCGTAGAAGGCCTTGTTTCGGCGGCGAGGTGGTTCCACCTCACTCCGGCGAGCCAGATCCGAGCGCTCTCCAAGACCGGGCACTTCTGCGACTGCCCAGTTGCACGGCGTCACGAGAGAGGCTGTCGCCGGCCGAAGCCAGGCGTCTGGCCAAAGTTGAAGCTCAACAGGAAGACCGGAAGGGGCCGCCTCTCAATCCTCGGGCTCGGCGAACTCGACCTGAGCCCCTTGCGGGCAGCCGTAGTGAAGGAACTGGAGCTCGCCGGTAAGAAGGGTGTGAGCGACGCGAACCTGAAGGCCAGGGTCACGGAGCGCGTTGTGGCAGTTGGTGAGCCCGAACCGCGCGGCAGGTTCTCCAAGCCTGACGACTGGATTTCACAGATCAAGCGCGCGATGGAGAACGATCCGGAGCTTCGAGTGTGCCGCGAAGTGACCAGTTGGGTCTTGCCCCGGTACACAACCGCGACCATGTACCATTTCCGGCGGTCGTGGCCACCGAAGCAGTAGGTCCGATCCGCCGGAGCGGTGTTCGTAGCGTCACCGTCCGGTGAGCCACTCACCACTCCTTCTGAGTCAGTCACCATAACTTACTGCCTCACAGTATGTTATGGACGATCTGGGGTTACACTTCTGTCGGTTTGCAGGACGCACAAGCCCGAAGTTCCGGATGGTCCGGCACTGGAGGCAGACAGAAGGACGGAATGCACGACCCCACGCAGCTCACGGGAACCCAGGCTTCCAACTCGGGCCCCCCTGGCCCTGACGATCCCGTCCCCATGGACGAGATCGAGATCGCCGAGCTCACGTGGGACAACGCAACCGAAGAAGCCGCAGGCCGCGGGACTGGCGCACGGAAGCGCCTACCAGCCCGCTTCGACAAGGTCGAGCGCCTTCAGAGGAAGCTCTACGCAGCGGCAAAGGAGAACCCAGACCGCCGCTTCCACAACCTGTACCAGCACGTGTTCCGCGAAGTCGTCCTCGCCACGGCCCTCTGGCTCCAGAAGAAGAACAAGGGAGCCCCCGGGGTCGACGGCAGGACCTTCGAGGACATCGAGAGGTACGGACGGAAGAAGTGGCTCCGGGAACTCCGGGACCGCCTGCGGGAAGGAGGGTACAAGGCTCAGCCGGTCAGGCGGGTTCTCATCGAGAAGCCTGAAGGTGGGTCGCGGCCGCTCGGCATCCCGGTCGTCGAGGACCGTGTCGTGCAGACCGCCGTCCTGCTCATCATCGGCCCCATCCTCGAAGCGGACTTCACCGACAATTGCCACGGCTTCCGGTCGCGCCGCAACCAGAAGACAGCCCTACAGGCGATCCGCACATGCCTAGCAAGGGACGAAAGGTTCGTCGTCGATGCGGATCTATCCAAGTACTTCGACTCAATCCCGCACGCCGACCTCCTGTCGATGGTCTCCCGGCGCCTCTCCGACAAGCGCATCTTCGGCCTCATCAGGATGTGGCTCAAGTCTCCGGTGAAGCAACGTGACGAGAAGGGTCACGTGGTGTTCACGAGCGGTAGGCGCAAGGTGCGTGGCTCGCCCCAGGGCGGAGTCATCAGCCCCATGCTCGCCGTCCTCTACCTCGATGGCTTCATCAAGATGTGGAACAGCCTGGTCCTCCTCGGAGAGATGAAAGGGTCGCTCGTCTCCTACGCCGACGACTTCGTGATCCTCTGCCCGTCCGGGCAGGTCGCGGACCGGGCGTACGAGTGGGCCAACCAGGCGCTCTCCGAGATGGGATTGACACTGAACCGGGAGAAGTCCTGCGTTCGCGGCTCCTCAAAGGAGCCCTTCGACTTCCTTGGCTTCACCCTTGGACCTGTCCAGGGCAGCGGAGTACCCGTGCGCCCGGCCGACAAGGCTCTAGAGAACGCCAGGAAGAGGTTCACCAAGAAGGTCTCCGACCCTACGAGGTCCGCGCCCGCAAGGGAGATAGTCAAGAAGGCCAACGAGTACCTCGTCGGCTGGAGGGACTACTTCACCTACGGAAACTTCCCCATGGCCTTCGCAGCCATGGACGAGCACGTACTTCTCACCCTGCAGGAAACCCTCAGCAGGTTCCCCGAGATGCAGGAAGAACTCAACCAGGACCCTGAAGGCGTGCTGTACGGCGCCCTCGGCGTCATCCGGCTGAGGGACTACTGCAAGAACGAGCACAACGGGAACCGGTCGGATGCCGCCGCGTGCCGCGTAACCCAGATCGAGGAGGGAGGGGGGATGGATGCACCCGGTGGGCCCGGCCGGGTCCCCCCTCCTCTATCGATTTCGACCCCCATCGATGAGGCACCTACACCACCAACAACAAGGACAGGTCATGACCACCGATAACCCGCAGGACGGGATCCCGGCGCACCTCCGCGTACCGCAGATCCATGCGGAAGCGCTCTTCGCCAGGAAGGACGAGTTCCTCCCCCTCGCCGAGGTGGCGAGGATCTTCAACGTCCACCCTCGGACGGTCCGCAGGTGGGCGAAGGCGGGGAGGCTCCGCTACTTCAAGTCTCACGCCCGCGGCTCCGGCCGGATGATCTTCGCCCGCGAGGACCTGGGAGCCTTCCTGAAGACCCTCGAAGGTGGCCCGGGGGCCTCCCATGGCGCGTAGGGCCCAGGCCGCTGCCACTGAGCCGCCGTCGCCCAACCGCAAGGGCGAGTACCTGACGGTCGAGAAACTGAGCGAGATCCTCGATGTCCACGAGGACACGGTCCGCTCGATGATCGCCAAGGGAGTGCTGCCCGGAGCCCGCATCGGCCGGCGCTTGTACGTCCGGCGCGTCGCGCTCGACGCCCGCTTCATCGCGGCCGAGCAGGACGCCGGCATCGAGAAGTACCTGCCGTAGCAAGGGCGGGCCCGGCGTCACGAGTGTGAGCTGGCTCCGCAGTAGCCATCGCCGAGTCGCGCATGAGGGAAGTAGTCCACCATGTCGAAGATCCAGAAGGCGCAGGAAGCGGAGGAGAAGAAGGAGCGGCGGTCGTTCGGGCAGGTCCTCCTCCGCGGACGGATCTGGTACATCAGGTACCGCCGCAAGGGACGGGACATCTTCCGGGCCGTCGGCCCCTCCAAGGCGATGGCGGAGGCGAAGTTGGCCCAGATCCAGACGGCGCTCCTCAAGCGTGAGAAGCTCGGCGTCGTCGAGACCCGGAGGATCACGTTCGAGAAGTTCTGGCCGACGCTGGAGCCGATCCTCGCTGCCCGGCTGGCCCCGAAGGCCTACGCCTCGGACAAGAACCGCTACGAAGTCCTGCAGGAGTTCTTCGGGGACCGCCCGATCTGCGAGCTCGAGGCGTCCGACATCGAGGACTTTCGGACCTGGATGCGGAGCAAGCGCCTGCACAAGGGCAAGCACGCCCGGCCGTCGACCGTGAACCGGTACTTCGCGGTCTTGTCGAACACCTTCAAGGAGGCCATGGAGCGAGGCTACGCCCACGAGAACCCCGTCCGCGCCGTGAAGCGGGCCCGCGAGGAGCAGAAGGAGGTCCCCTTCCTCACGGCCGCCGACATCGACCGGATCATCGACGCCGCGGACGCCCGGCTGCGTCCCCTGATCGCGGTCGCCGCCGACACCGGTCTCCGCCGCGGGGAGCTCCTTTCCCTCGAGTGGAGGGACGTCCAGCTCGGGCGCGGCGTCGTCGTGGTCCGGAAGAGCAAGAGCAAGCGCCCACGCGAGGTCCCCATGACCCAGCGCGCGAGGGAGACCCTGAAGGCGCTCCGCGGGGAACGGACCGGCCCCGAGGAGGGCAATCCGGACTTCGTGTTCGCCCATATCGCCAACCTCGAGCCGACGTGGGCCGCCACCTTCGTGGCGTCGAGGTTCCGGAAGGCAGCGACCGCGGCGGGCTTCCCCACCGTGACCTTTCACGGGCTGCGCCACGCATTCTGCTCGAGGCTGGCGCAGAGCGGGGTCCCGCTACCGACGGTGAAGGCGCTGGCCGGCCACGGCTCCCTGGCGCTCACCTCGCGCTACGCCTCGCACGTGCCCGACAACGCGGAGGTCGCGGCCGTGCGGGCGCTGGACTCCACGGATGACGCCGCCCGGAAGGCTGCCGACGAGGGCCTGAATGCGCCCGCGAAGGGCTAAGGTAGCAAGTTAGGCACTGGACCTCGCCGGGAGGCCTCCCGGAGGCCCCCAGAGACCTCCCGCCCCGGCAGAAGTTCCCGGCCCGGAGGAGGTCCGCTACCATGCTTTGCACTCCCCTGCTTCATAGGGGAATACGCACCTCGGGGTTCGACAGGCGACGTGACCCGGTGTGCGCCGCTGACCTCACCGCGGGGCGGTAGCTCAATTGGTTAGAGTACCGGACTGTCGATCCGGATGTTGGGGGTTCGAGTCCCCTCCGCCTCGCCACCACACCCCGTCCCGTCCTTCGGGCGGCGCCTCCCCCGGGGATCGGTTCTTCCCCCTCCCCCCCCGTCCCGTGGGATCCTCCCTCCCGTGGAGAACCCCGACCCCCGCCGGGAGCACCGCGTCGCCTTCGCCCTCCGCGAGGCGCTCCCCACGCGCCGCCACGCCGAGATGCTCTTCGAGATGGCCGTCGACCACCTCGGGGCCGGGGCCCGGGTGGAGTCCGACCCGGACGGGAACCACAGGGTGCTCTTCGTCGTCGAGGAGGGGGATCCCCGGAGGGTCGTCCCCTGGCCGGTCCTCACACTCTCGAGGAACCCGCGGCAGGTCTTCCATCTCGAGATCCCGGGACTGAAGCCCGCGCCCCCCCCTCCGCCGCGGCCCGGGAAGGCGCCCAACCTCCGCGGCCTCGGGCCGGGGTTCCTCTCCCTCCACGAGGGGGCCCGCTACGTGCAGGTGGCCTACGCGGAGGACGGCCGCTGGTTCGAGACCTCCCGGGGGGGGCCGCCGGAGACGCTGGAGGGGGTCCTGCCGCTGCTGGCCGCCGGAGGGGGCCCGCCGGTGGAGAGGGTCGCCGCCTTCGTCGCCTCCCTCGACCCCGCCGCCCTCGGCCCGCTGCGGATCCTCCTGCCCGACCCGGCCGCCCGCCGCGCCGGGCCCACGGGGGAGGCCGGCCTCGCGGCCCTCCGGGCGGCCCTCGCCCGCGGGGCCTTCCCGCCGGGGACCCGCTGGATCGCCGCCGACGCCGTGGACGGGACCGCCGTCGCCGGGGGGCCCTCGCGGGACGAGGCCCTCTTCGCCTGGGCGGCCGAGGTGGAGCGGGTCCGGCCGGGCTCCGTCCCCCCGCCCCCCCCCCCCCCCCCCCCCCCCCC
>JAKLKS010000149.1:6060-10524 GCA_023150535.1 Planctomycetota bacterium | reverse complement strand
GGCCGGGGGCCGCGGGCGCGGGCGGGGCCGGCGGCGGGGCGGCGGAGGGGGGGCGGGCCTTTCCGAGGAGGACCCCGGCGACGAGGCCGCCGAGGACGACGACGGCGAGCGGTCCGGCGGTGGGGAGCGCGGAGCGGAGGGACATGGCGTCAGTGTGGAGGCCGGGCGGGGGCGGCGGGCGCGATTCCCGGGGTCAGGCCTTCGCCAGCGAGGCGAGGAGTTCCGCCTGGTGCTCGAGGATGCTCTCCTTCATCAGGGTGCAGAGGCGGGGCAGGGCGTGGTCGGCGACGGAGTAGAGGACCCGGTTCCCGTCGGTCCTCCTCCTCACGAGCCCCCCCCGGGAGAGGAGCCCGATGTGCTTGGAGACGTGGCTCTGCTTGAAGCCCGTGGCCTGGCCGAGGTCCCCCACGGTGCTCTCCCCCTCGCAGAGATGCTGGAGGATGCGCAGTCGCGCCGGGTTGCCCAGCAGTTTGAAGCGATCGGCGATGTGGCCGATCGCCTCCTCCGAGAGATTCCCCATCACCATGTCCCACCGCCTTCCCCGGCGACATTCCCGGCGACTACCCCTGAGACGGGGGCATCCTAGCAGGGGGAGGAGTCGGGATGAAAGAGGGGACTCCCGCTTCCCGCCGCCGGGGGTGCGGATCCCCGGGGAACCTGATCCGTACGGAACCCGACCCGAATTCGTCAGGATGACGGTTCCGGGTCGGGCTCCGTTCCGATCAGGTCGTCCCCCCGCCCGGGAGTTCCTCCAGCCAGGGGAACCTGCCCTCGAGCGTCGCCTGCGCGAACCGGTACCGCGCCTCGTCCTCGTTGCGGGAGATCCCCCGGAACCGCTCCTCGATCCGCAGCACCGCCCCCCGGCAGAAGAGGTCGGCCACGGGCAGCACCGCCGGCTCCGCCTTCCCCTCGAGGAGGAGGCGCTCCGCCCGCACGAGGACCGCGGCCATGGCGAAGAGCTCCGCCCCGATCTCGACGAACCTTCCGAGCAGCACCTGCCGCTTCTCCAGCCCCGGCCCGAACCGCGCCATGGCGTGGAAGAGGCGCCGCGCGAGGCGCCGCGCGCCCCGGTCCACCGCCCGGGCGTGGACCGCCAGCGCCGGGTGCATCCCGGCCGGCGCCCCCGCGGGGAGGAAGGTGCCGGGGTACCAGCCGGCGTAGTGGAGCCCCGCCCGGGCGAAGGCGGCGAGGCGCCGCCCCGCGGGGAGCCCGGCGTGGAGGGCGTCCCCGGCGATGCCGAGGTGGGGGTCGAGGGCCTCCCGCGCGACGAAGAGCCGGAGGATCTCGCTCGAGCCCTCGAAGAGCGTGTTGATGCGCCCGTCCCGGAGGAACCGCTCCAGCGGCGCCGGCTCCAGCCCGCGGGCCGCCAGCGACTCCGCGGTCTCGTAGCCGCGCCCGCCGCGGATCTGCACCGCGTCGTTCACGACCTCCCAGGCCGCCTCGGTCCCCCACATCTTGCAGAGGGCCGCCTCGATGCGGATGTCCGCCTCCCCCCCGTCCACGAGCGAGGAGGTGAGCAGCGTCATGGACTCCATGGCGAAGACCGTCGCGGCCATGCGGGCCACCTTGTCGGCCACGGCGGCGTGGCGCCCGATGGGGGCGCCCCACTGCTCCCGGGTCGAGGCCCACCGGCGGGAGACGTCGAGGCAGCGCTTGGAGACGCCGAGGCAGGCCGCGGGGAGGGTGAGGCGGCCGGTGTTGAGGGTCGTCAGCGCGACCTTCATGCCCCGCCCCTCGCCGCCGACGATGGCCTCCCTCGGGACGACGACCCCCCGGAAGGTCATGTCGGCGTTGTAGAGGCCGTTCATGCCCATGAACCGGCAGCGGTGCTCCACCTTCACGCCCGGGTCCCTCGCGTCCACGATGAAGGCGGTGTACTGGTCGAGGGTGCGGCCGCCGACCTGCTTCGGGGGGGTGCGGGCGACGACGACGAGGAGGGAGGCGACGGTGCCGTTGGTGCACCAGAGCTTGCGGCCGTCGATGACGAAGGACTTCCCGTCCGCCGTCGGGGTCGCCGTCGTGGTCATGCGCGCGGGGTCGGACCCGGCCCCCTCCTCGGTGAGGGCGAAGGCGGACATCTCCCCCCGGGCGAGGCGCGGGAGGTACTCCCTCTTCTGCTCCGGGGTGCCGAAGACCTTGAGGGGCTGGGGGAGGCCGATGGACTGGTGGGCGGAGAGGAAGGCGGTGGTGGAGGCGCAGTGGCTGCCGAGGAGGATCGCGGCCCGGGTGTAGGCGTGCTGGGAGAGGCCGAGGCCGCCGTACTCCTTCGGGATCTTGATGCCGAAGGCGCCGATGGCGCGGAGCGCCGCGCGGGCCTCCTCGGGGATCTCGCCGGTGCGGTCGACCTTCCCGGCGTCCACGGTGTCGCGGAGGACCTTCGCGAGGCGGGCGAGGAAGGCGTCGGCCTCCTTCCGCTCCCCCTCGGGGGGCTCGGGCCAGGGGCGGATGCGCTCCCAGGGGACGCGGCCCTGGAAGAGGGATCCGGCGAAGGTGGTGCGGACGGCGAGGGAATCGCGGGCGTGCTCGGCGAGTTCGAGGGCGGCGCGCTTCCCCTCGGAGCCGGCGCCCGCGCCGGAGAGGGCGAGGTCCACGGTCCGCCCGGCCCCCTTCGCGTCCTCCGCGTCCTTCGCCACCGCGCCGTCCTTTCCCGGGGAGGCTCCCCGACGGGCGCCAAGGTAGCGGCGGGGGGGCGCGGGGGCGAGATAGGGAGGGACGGAGGGGGGGCGGGGTCACGGGGGGAGGGGGCGGGGGGGAGGGGAGGGCGCCGCCTCGCCACGGTGGATGTCGACGGTTCGAGCCCGTTCGCCCGCTCCACTCGACCTGGCTCGAATCCGCGCGAGACCGGCCCCCGTCGCGGGCTTGCGGTCTGTTTCCCGACAGGGCGCGGAAGGCCAGACGGCACCTGGCGGAACGACCCTCACTTCGACGGCACGCGGCGGGGGCTACACGGGGGCCTACAGACGCTGGATCCTGAGGCTGTCGGGGCACCACGCGAGGTGGCGCTCCGTGCGTTCCGTGTTGACCGCATGGCTGTAGGTTCGAGTCCTGCTCGGGGAGCCACTCGGACGCGGCGCGAACTCGGGGGGCCACCCGGTTAACAGCGCCGACGCGCCCTCCCCCCTTCCGACCCTCTCCCCATCCCCCGCGTGGCACGCCACTTCCGCAAGCGCCCGAATCACCCGGACTCTCGGTTGTTAGGAGGTTCACACTTGGGGTCCAAGTGCAACCCCCCGGGAACGGCCCGAATCGCTCTCCAACTCTCGGCGATCTCGATCCCGAGGGCGAAGTGGTTAACAGCGATTGACGACTTGGGGTACCACTCGCCCACCTCTTCAAACCGGGAGGCTGCCCGGGAGTCCCGGGACGCGCACGTGAACGCCGACCGCGGTATGCTCGTTGAAGTGACCATGCGCCCCCTGGCCGCAGCGTTCCTGAGCGCAGCATGTCTACTCCTCCCGGGCAGGTCACTGGCCCAGGAAGGGGCAGCCAATCTGCCCTCCGAGGAGGTAGCCCGCTCCCTGTTCGCGTGGTTCGACGGGCTGGGGTACCCGGACCTCCGCGGGAAGCCATGGGTACGGATCACCTACAGGTGCGGAGGCACCTTCGCGGGGTCGCCACCTCGCGAGACCTCCATGTGCGGGTTCCTGCTGGAAGAGAACAAGGACTCCCTCCGCATCCTCCATCCGAGCACGGAGGAGTACACGTTCTCGAAAGGCCCTCCGACCTCCGCGTCGTCCGGCGCCGCCGCCTACGTCAGGATTGATCTCCTGACCGAAGTGAAGTCCATCGTCCGGGATTACGAAGGCCAGCCGCCGCCTGGCGCACGGGACAAGTCGCTCCCCATCCCCGAGGGGTTCACCTCATGGGGCTACCCCTACCGCGTCGGGTTCTTCACCCTCGCCCGCGCAGTCGACGCCACAGGGGAACCGCAGTGGGCCCTCCGCCTCCTCGCCTGCTACGGCCGGGAACGCTGGGAGGGAAGCGAGGAAGCACCCACGGCCCTTCGGGAGCAGATAGAGAACGACCTTGGCGACGGTCTTCTCTCCTCCACGGTCTCCGGGTTCGGAATCTGGTGGATTCTCGGCGCCCCCCAGGGACGGCTAATGCCCCGGAGCGAACTGCTCGCGGCCTGCCGCCGCATCATCGAGAAGTACCCCGGGAGTTCCGTCGCCCCGAGAGCCCGCACCATGGCCTCGGTCCTCGAACGGATGGTCGCGGAGGACGCCGCACACCGGATCCCGGACGGCTTCCCCGACGCCTGCCCGGTCGACGACCGGGCTCGCGAGTGGGTATTCCGCCTCCGTGATCAGGGCGGGATGTGCTTTTGCCTGACGCATGGACCGCCTCGCGTGCTGAGCGGCCCCGAGGACAGCCCCGCACACAGGCTCGTCGGACTGGGCCTCGATGCGGTCCCCTCCCTGTTGGCGGCCCTGAAGGACCACGGTCCGACCCGTGCCATAGACA
>JAKLKS010000149.1:0-6050 GCA_023150535.1 Planctomycetota bacterium | reverse complement strand
GCCCCTGGAGTTCGGAGCTCCTTCCCATCAGCGGGGCGGCCCTGCAGATCCTCGAGGAGATCGCGAATCGAGACTTCAGCGATGGAGCTGCGG
The DNA here is from genome assembly GCA_023150535.1 of Planctomycetota bacterium. Classification (GTDB taxonomy): domain Bacteria; phylum Planctomycetota; class JAJSAM01; order JAJSAM01; family JAKLKS01; genus JAKLKS01. The sequence goes on along the minus strand of JAKLKS010000149.1, from coordinate 5,957 downwards.
CCGAGCAGTGGTGGAGTCGAGTCCGCTCGGACGGCATCGAGAAGGTCCTCGAGGAGGCCGTGCGGACCGGGGGCATCGATGGAGGGCGCCAGGCGGAGGCCCTCGCCCGCCGGTTCCCGGAGAAGGCCCTCCAACCCATCCTCGAGGGGCTACGAGTGAAGGGGCCCCCCATCGACCGGGTTGCGTACGTGGATGCCGCCGCGTCCATCCCGGGTGACGGACCCGTTCCATTCCTCCTCGAGGAGTTGGCGGGTGGCTCCCAGCTCGGGAGTCGGATAGCGGCGGCGCGGGGACTGCAGGCACGCGGGCGGGGCGAAGCGCTGCCGGCCATGATCCGGGAGTGGAAGGAGTGTCGCGATGGCCGCTGCCCGAAAGATCTCCTGAGTTTCCTCCTGAAGTCGGGGAGCCCGTCCGCTGTCCGGACCCTGGCCGAGGGGCTCGCGGATCGCCCCGACTCCTGGCGCCGAGATGTTGCGACCGAGGCTTGGACGTTCGTGGAAGCGCCTCCCGATCTGAAACCCGTCTCCGGGGCATTCCGGGAAGCCACGGAGGATCTCCTCGCGTCCCTCCTTCAGGACCGCGCGCCCGTGGGTGGGAGCCGGTGGGTCTTGGGCGTCGATCTCACCGACGCGCGGATCTGCGATCTTGCCGGGACGGGGCTGGCGCGAATCCGCGGGACCGCGAGTGTATTCGACCCCAAGGCCGCCCCTGGCGACCGTGACAGGATGCTCCGGACCACCGAGAATGCCTGGCGAAAGGACCGAGGTCTCGCCCCACTCCCGGAACTGCCGAAGTAGCGATCGTCGAGGCTGAGGAGCGAGGGGATCCGCGGCGCTGAGCACATGCATCCCCCCCCCTCCCGGGAGGCCCGGGGCGCGGGGGGGGATGGCGCAATGGACCCAGATCCCATGGCGACCAGCGAACAGGATCGAACACTTGTCGAGCGCATCCTCGGGTGTCGCCCCGTGGGCACCGCAGGGGAGGCGAAGGCCGTCCAGAAGTACGTCGAGGCGAACGGCCTCCTCGGAGATGGAGAGACCTTCCTCGCCGGGTGCGATGACACGTGGCTGTCGGATGCCTCCCGCGGACATGTCCTGACGGACGGCCGTCTCTTTCGGTACAGCACCCGTGAGGTCCACGCCATCGTCCTCCTGGACCGTGTGGACCACCTGCGCGTCCGGCGCATGTGGTACCCGGGAGTGCCGCTTGTGAGCCGCGGGGAGGTCTTCGGGGACGGTCCCATCCTCATCCTCCGGTTCAGGTTCACTTCCGGGGACGGGACGACCAGGAGACTTCGGCTGCAGACCTACGCTGCCATCCTACGTCCCTTCGTGGAGGGCCTCGTCGGGCGGTTCCCGGGAAGGGTGGAGGTGGCGCGCACCCTCCCCGGCTTCTAGTACCCCGGGCGCCCGCCACCCGGTAAGGCAAGCGGCATCCAACTGCCCCCCCTCCCGGGAGTCCCGGGGCGCGGGGGGGGGCGGCGCAATCGCACGGTTGATTCCCCTTGCTGTCGGGGGACCGTCTCCCTGTAATCGAGCCATGAAGGACTACGACCCCGCCCTGTCGTTCGACGAGGAACACGCAGCGGCCGAGGACGCGACGGTCCGGGGCGACGAGGCCGCGACGGTCGCCTTCCTGGAGGGTCTGGCGCGGGGCGGCCCCGCCCTGGAACTCGCCATCGGATCGGGCAGGATCGCGCTGCCGCTGGCGGCACGCGGCATCCACGTGGACGGAATCGACTTCTCCGAGGCGATGGTCGCGCGCCTGCGCGCCAAGCCGGGCGGTGGCGCCCTCTCCGTGACGATGGGAGACTTCGCCGACGTCGGCGTCCCCGGACGCTACCGCCTCGTCTACCTCGTGTTCAACACCCTCTTCAACCTGCTCACCCAGGACGACCAGGTGCGCTGCTTCGGGAACGTCGCCGCCCGCCTCGACGAGGAGGGCGTCTTCGTGGTGGAGGGGTTCGTGCCCTCCTGGCTGCACCGCCTCCGCGATGGGGAGTACGTCAGCGCGGAGAGCGTGGAGACGGGAAGCGTCACCCTCGGGGTCGGGCGCCACGACCCCGTCGCCCAGCGCCTGGAGGAGAGCCACGTTCGGCTCTCGCCCGGCGGCATCCGGCTGGCCCCCATCGTGTGCAGGTACGCGTGGCCCAGCGAACTCGACCTCATGGCCCGTATGGCGGGGTTGCGGCTGAAGGAGCGCTGGGGCGGGTGGGAACGGGAGCCCTTCACCGCCGACAGCCGCAACTGCGTTTCCGTCTACGGGCGGTGACTCCACCCTCCCTGTCGAGATCCACCGCAGGGCGCCGGGGCCTGCTCCGGTGACTCCCAGGCGGCCATCCCGGCTTCCCTTCCCCCCTCCCGGGAGGCCCGGGGCGCGGGGGGGCACGGAAGCGGTGTGAGTGACCTACCTTCACCACCCTTGCGGCATGCCCTATGCTTGCTCGGATGCGGATGGCATGTGTCGCTGTTCTGACCCTCGCTCTCGCCACGCTCGGGGCATCCTCTCCGGGTGAGGAAGGTGCGCAGCGACGAGGGGTAACGCTCTCGCACGACCTCGACATTTCCGCCTTCGAGTCCGACACGGAGTCAGCGGGAGCGGTTCGGATCGCCTTCGACCGGGAGGGCGGGCTCGTGGTCGTCTACATCGTTGAAGACAACCACGACGACACCGCACTGGTTTGGCGGCGCGTAGCCCCGGATGGACAGGTGTCCGCTCCTCTCCGCATCCCCCTCCCGGCTCTCATCCGACGCATCGAGAAGGTCCACGCCATCGCCGTCGACGCCGACGGCAACACGCTTGTCGCCCACAGCACCTGGTACAGCCCTGACGAGAACTACCAGGGATGGCCGCTTGAGACCGAGACGGAGATACTCCGCATCGCCGAGGACGGGACCCTTCTCGGGAGGTTGCCCATCGGGGCCTCGGCGGAGCGCGTGCGGCTCGTCGCCCACGGTCCCCTCGTGGATGTCGCCTACGACGCCGAGGTCGAGCGCCCAGGGGACCGCGCCGTGTACTGGCGCCAGATCGGTGCGGATGGGGCATTCATCAACGCCCCGGTTCGTCTCTCAGCACCACCCGATCGCGACGATCCCGACCTCATCACGGGGATTTGGGACGTCTTCCTCGGAGTGTCCGACGACGGAGTGGCCCGCGTACTCTACCGATGGGTGGAGGGGCGCGTGACAGGCGGGGCGATCGAGGTCACTGCAGGACCGGAAGTGTTCTGGCACTCAGTGTCCTCGGAAGGCGGCGCTTCCCAGCCGGTGTCCCTCGGACTGGTCCCGGACGGGAATGAAAGCTGGAGCCCTGCGTTCGCGCCCGATGGCACAGTCTGCCTTGCCTCCTACCAAGGCCTTCTCTCCCTTGAGAGCAGGACCAGCTTCCCAATGCCACTGGTCGTGGCACCCCAAGGGGAGGTTCGGGAGGCCCAGAGGAGGACGTCTCCGCGGCTTCTCTCCATCTGGCCGGGCATGCAGGTGGGGGTCGGAGCGGACGCCGAGTCCATGTTCCACGTCGCGACATTTTCCACCACCGCATTCAGGAGGAAGGTCCGATCTGACCATCGGGTTCCCGCGGCGGTGTTCCTGGCAACCATGGATCGCGAGGGGACCGTGGACCGGATCCGGCGGTATCCGATGCGAAGGCCGCAGTACGTATCCGCCTTCGTCGTCGCCGAAGACGGCACAACGGCCATTGCTGGAGTGACGGAGACTCCTCCTGTCCGACCTCCGGCTTGGAGAAGTGCCAATGACGTCACGGTCCTCTTCAAGGGCGTGGACGGGCGGCGCCCCCGGGGGAAGACCTTCCGGAGTCCGAACCCGATTGGCCCAAACCAGCCGATCCTGGCTTCCTCGACTGTCGCGGGGTCCCGCCGCTTCGCAGCGGCATGGTCGACCTGGCTCATTCCAGCCGACGAGGAGAAGCCGGCAAATCGTCAAGTACGAGTCGCGCTCTTCGAGTAGCGGTTCCCACCCTGGACTCCGGGGAGACTCCCGCGGTTGTCCAGGACGCCGATGGAGACGGGTTCCCCGACGTGGTTGCCGGTGCAGCGGGCGAACGTGCGCGCCGGAGCGCAGGGTCTCGGGCTCGGGGCCCGGCGTCACCCTGACCGGCTCCGGGGCGGTCCCGCGTGTTACAATACGTCCGTACTTCCATGGAACGACCAACAAATAGAAACACAGCGTCCCCCGCCGAGCGGGTCCTCCGGAAGGCCCGCCGGGCGGGCATCCTCCGCGCCCGGGACCTCGCGCCGCTGGGCATTCCGCGTACCTACCTCTCGCGCCTCGTGGCGAAGGGGCTCCTCGAACGCGTCGGCCGCGGGCTCTACGTCGCCGCGGGGTCGGAACCGACGGAGCACCACGATCTCGCCATCGTCTCCCGCCGCGTGCCCGACGGGGTCGTCTGCCTCCTCTCGGCCCTCCGCTTCCACGGACTGGGCACCCAGGTCCCCCGCGAGGTCTGGCTCGCCATCGCCCCCTCCGCGCGCCCCCCCCGCGGAGGGTGGCCCCCGATCCGCGCCGTCCGCATGGCCGGGGAGGCGCGGTCCGCGGGGATCGAGGAGCACCTCCTCGAGGGAGTCCCGGTGAGGGTCTTCGGCGCCGCCAGGACCGTGGCCGACTGCTTCAAGTTCCGCAACACCGTCGGCCTGGATGCCGCCCTCGAGGCCCTGCGGGAGTTCCGGCGCGGGCGGGGGGACCTCGACGCTCTCTGGCGGTTCGCGCTGATCTGCCGGGTGGCCCGCGTCCTGCGCCCCTACCTGGAGGCGCTGGCATGACGGGCGAGGGGCGCGACCTCGCGGCGTCGGTGAAGCAGCGCCTGCTGAACCTCTCCCGCGAGCGGGAGGAGGAGTTCCAGGCGGTCCTCACGCGGTACGGGGTGGAGCGCCTCGTGGCCCTCCTCGGCAAGGCCCGCATCCCGCTGCAGGTCGACATCGGGTTCGGGGACGCCGTGACCCCCCGTCCCCGGCGGGTCACCCTCCCCACCCTGCTGGACCTGCCCGCCCCGGCGCTGCGGGCCTACCCGCGCGAGACCGTGGTCGCGGAGAAGCTCCATGCCGTCGTGACCCTCGGAGCCGCCAACACCCGGCTGAAGGACTTCCACGACCTCTGGGCCCTGGCACGGGGCTTCCCCTTCGACGGCCCGACCCTGTCCCGCGCCGTCGCGGCGACCTTCCGCCGCCGGCGCACGGCGCTTCCCGCCGCGGACCCCGTGGGGCTCTCGGCCGAATTCGCCGGTGACGGCGCCCGCCGCGCCCAGTGGAGCACCTTCGTCGCCAGGAGCCGCCCCGTCGCCTCGCCCCCCGATCTGCCGGAGGTCGTCGCGGCCGTCCGGGCCTTCACGATGCCCCCCCTGGCCGCCCTCGCGTCCGGTGTTCCCTTCCGGTCCACCTGGGCGGCGGGAGGACCCTGGCGGACGCCCCGGCCCTGATGGCCGCGGGAGGGCCTCCCCCATCGGGGTGCGTCGGCCGCCGCCACCGCAGCTCGAGGCGCGCCGGGGGGATGCGCAGGACCGACGACCTGCGGACACGAACGGGGCCATCGCTCCTTCCGCGCGACGCCGCGTCCGCCGGATCCACCGGCCGCTCCGACGGTCGCGTCCCTTTCTCCCTCCCCGGGCGCCGCCTTGCCAGGGTGGCGCCGCCCCCCCTCACCCCCCCGCCATCACCCCCGCCCAGGCCTGCCCGAGGCAGAGCCCCCCGTCGTTGGACGGCACCGCCGCCTGCGTCAGCGCCTCGAGGCCCGCCGCCGCGAGCCCGGCCTCGAGCCCCCGGAGCAGGATCCGGTTCTGCAGGCACCCCCCCGACAGCGCCACCACCCGCACCCCGGTCCGCCCCGCCGCCTCCGCCGCCGCCGCCACCAGGAGATCGATCACCGCCCCGTGGAACCGCGCCGCCGCCGCCGCCGCGGGCACCCCCCGGAGCGCGTCCTCGAGCACCGCGCCGAGGATCCCCCCCG
>JAKLKS010000148.1 GCA_023150535.1 Planctomycetota bacterium | reverse complement strand
GGTCCCGTCGGCGATCTTCTCCCCGTGGTCGAGCACCACGATGTGGCTCGCCAGCGACATGACCACGCGCATGTGGTGCTCGATGAGGATGACGGTCAGCCCGCGCGCGGAGATGCGCCGCACCAGCTCCACGAGCTCCAGCGACTCCCGCGGGTTCATGCCCGCCGCGGGCTCGTCGAGGAGGAGCAGGCGGGGCTCCGTGGCCAGCGCCCGGGCGATCTCCAGCCGCCGCTGGGCCCCGTAGGGGAGGGAGCGGGCGGGGTCCTCCGCCTGCGCCGCCAGCCCGACGAAGGAGAGCAGCTCCGCCGCCCGCTCCCGGCTCGCCCGCTCCTCCTCCCTCATGGACCGCGTGCGGAGCAGGCTCGCGAGGACGCCGGAGCGCTTGCGGCAGTCGTGCCCCGTCACCACGTTCTCCAGCGCGGTCATGTTGCGGAAGAGGCGGATGTTCTGGAAGGTCCGCGCCATGCCGAGCCGGGTGACGACGTGGGGCTTCAGCCGCGTGACGGGCCGGCCGTCGAAGAGGATCTCCCCCGAGGTCGCCGGCGCGACGCCGGTGATGCAGTTGAAGAAGGTCGTCTTGCCCGCCCCGTTGGGCCCGATGATGGCGGTGACGGCGCCGGGCTCCACGGAGCAGGAGACCCCGCCCACGGCGGTGAGCCCGCCGAAGGACTTCGTCACCGACCGGGCCTCGAGGAGCGCGGTCACGCCCCGCCCCCCGCCGCCGTCCCGCAGGCCGCCGCCCCCGGCTCCGCGCCCGCCGCCTCCCCCGCCCCGCCCGGCCCGCCCCCGCCGCCGCTCCTCGCCCGCCCGCCCCCCGCAGCCCCGAGCAGTCCCTCGGGCCGCACGACCATCATGGCCGTGAGGACCGCCCCGAAGAGCAGCATCCGGTACTCCTGGATGGCGGGGAACTGGTCGCGGAGCACCTGCGGGAGGATGAACAGGACCGCGGCGCCGAGGATGGAGCCGGCGACGGACCCGAGGCCGCCGAGCACCACCATGGCGACGAAGAGCACGCTCGCGTTGAAGTCGAAGAGCTGGGGGGTGATCTGCCCGCGGAAGATCGGGTGGACGACCCCGGCGAGCCCCGCCCAGAAGGCGGAGGCGGTGAAGGCGATGAGCTTCACGCGCACGGTGTCGATGCCCATGCACTTCGCGGCGGTCTCGTCCTCCCGGAGGGCGAAGAGGGCCCGGCCGTAGCGGGACCGGGAGAGGAGCGTGACGCAGGCGACGCAGAGCACGAGGAGGCCGAGCGCGAACCAGTAGCAGTCCTCGGTCGTGCGGGGCTGCCAGAGCCAGGCGGGGCCGTGCACCGCGCGCACGTCGCCGGGGACCTCGGAGCCGGGGATCCCGGCGTCCCCGCCGGTGACGGCGGATTCGTTCTTGAAGACCCAGCGGATGGCCTCGCCGAACCCGAGGGTGACGATGGCGAGGTAGTCCCCCCGGAGGCGCAGCGCCGGGAGCCCCACGACCAGCCCCGCCAGCGCCGCCGCCGCCCCCGCCGCGGGGAAGGCGAGCCAGAAGTTCCAGTGGAGGTGGACGACGAGGAGCGAGAAGGTGTAGGCCCCCACGGCCCAGAAGGCGGCGTGGCCGAGGACGAGCAGGCCCGCCATCCCCATGGAGATGTTGAGCCCCACGGCGATGGTGGCGAAGACGAGGGTCTCGACGAGGTTCGAGGTCCAGGCGCGGGAGGCGAAGAGGGGCACCGCGGCGAGGAGGAGGACGAGGGCCCCGAGGAGCGATCCGCCGAGCGCGCGGTTCCCGCGGAGGGCGTCGCCGGCCCTCTCCAGGGGCCCACGGGGGATCCGTGCCCAGGCGGCGAGCCACAGGGAGTAGACGACCCCCAGGGCGAGGACCACGAGCCCGATGCGGAGCGCGGGGAGGAGGGAGAGGACCGCCCCCTTCTCCGCGGTGGCCGTGAACCCGACCAGGGGCCAGGAGACCACCGCCGCCGCGACGGCGGCGAGGACGACGCGGAGGAGGCGTTCGCCGAGCCCCATCAGACCTTCTCCGCCACGCGCTCGCCCAGGATGCCGCGGGGGCGCACCACGAGGACGAGGAGGAGGACGACGAAGGCGTAGACCTCCTTGTAGTCGGCCCCGAGGAACTGGATCCCGACGCTCTCGGCGAGCCCCAGCAGGATGCCCCCCAGCATGGCCCCGCGGAGGTTGCCGATCCCGCCGAGCACCGCCGCCGTGAAGGCCTTCATCCCCGCCATGAAGCCCATGTCGAACTTCGCCTGGGTCGTGTAGAGCGCGAGCAGCATCCCCGCCACGGCGGCGAGCACCGACCCGATGACGAAGGTGACGGAGATGACCCGGTCCACGGAGATCCCCACGAGCCCCGCCATGGTCTTGTCCATGCTCGTGGCGCGCATGGCCTTGCCGAGCCGGGTCCTGTGGACGAAGGCGTAGAGGCCCGCCATGAGCAGGAGGCAGAGCACGAGGATGAAGAGGTCGAGTGGGGTGACGAGGACGGGGCCGACCTGGATGTTGTTCGTCTCGCCGAAGACGGCCCCGTACTCCGCCGTGTGCGCGGGGAAGTAGACGGGCGCCGACCCCTGGGCGAGCCTCACGTAGTTCTGCAGGAAGATGGACATCCCGATGGCGCTGATGAGGGGGGACAGCGACGGGGCGTGGCGGAGGGGGCGGTAGGCGATCCGCTCGAGGGAGAACCCGTAGAGCCCGGCCACGCCCATGGCCGCCAGGAGGGCGACCGCGAGGCAGGGGAGGACCCCCAGGGAGGCTGTCGTCCCCGCGAAGGTGAGGGCCGCGTAGACCAGGACGCTCGCGTAGGCCCCCACCATGAGGACCTCGCCGTGGGCGAAGTTGATGAGGACGAGGATGCCGTACACCATCGTGTAGCCGAGGGCGATGATGGCGTAGATCGACCCCTGCACCAGGCCGGTCAGCAGGGATTGGAGCACGGGGCCGGATCCCCCCGGGGTCTACTTCGGCCCGGAGAGGACGTGCTTCCCGTCCCGGATGACCCAGACCTTGTAGTAGTCCAGCGCCTTCACGTCGCCCCGGTCGTCGAAGGCGATCGGGCCGAGGGGGGTCTGGAAGGTCCCCGCGTGGATGGCGGCGGCCACCTTCGGGCCGTCCGCCGCGCCGGCCGCCTTCACCCCCTCGAGCAGGATGTGCGCCGAAGCGTAGGAGTAGATGGCGTAGGGCCCCGGCTCGGCGTCGAAGCGGGCCCTGTACTTCGCCACGAACTCCGCGTACCCGGGGTTCGCCGTCGTGTCGGGGAAGGTCGTGAGCGTGCCGTTGGCGGCCGCGCCCACCTTGTCGATGAAGTCGGCCTGGTACCCGTGGACGCCGTCCCCGCTCATCATCGGGGCCTTGATCCCGAGCTGCGAGGCCTGGATGAGCATCGGGGCGGCCTGCTCGTAGATCCCCCCGAAGTACCAGACGTCCACGTTCGCGTCCTTCAGCTTCGTCAGGTAGGGCCGGAAGTTCCGCTCCGTGGCGTCGAACCCCTCGCGGATCACCACCTCGACCCGGCCCTCGAGGTTCTTCGCGCATTCGTCGGCGAGGCCCTTGCCGTAGGAGGTCTTGTCGTCGAAGACCGCCACCCGCTTCGCCCTGAGGACGTCGGACACGTAGTAGGCCGCGGTGCGGCCCTGCTGGTCGTCCCGCCCGCAGACGCGGAAGACGTCCGCGTACTTCCTGTCCGTGACGTAGGTGTTGGTGGAGGCCGGCGTGATGGTGACGATGCCCGCCTCGTGGTACTTCTCCGACGCCGGGATGGTGCAGCCGGAATTGAAGTGGCCGACGACCCCGACGACGCCCGCGTTCACGAGTTCCTGCGCGACGGTGGTGGCGTTCTTGTCCAGCGCCTCGTCGTCCCGGATCACGAGCTCCACGGTCCTCCCGAGGACGCCCCCCTTCGCGTTCCACTCCTCCACGGCGAGGAGCGAGCCCTCCTTCAGGTCCTGCCCGTTCTTCGCCTGGCCGCCCGTGATCGGCCCCGCGACCCCGATCTTCACCGGGCCCGCGGCGGCGCCGCCGCCGCCGCCCCCTTTCCCGGGTTCCGCCTTGCAGGCGGCGAGCCCGAATCCGAGGGCGAGGGAGGCGGCGGCGATGGCGAGGTGGCGCAAGGGTCTTCCTCCCGCGGCTGGGGCCCGGCGACGGGCCGGATTGTAGTCGCCCCCCCTCCGGCCCGTCGAGCGCCGGCGGGGAGGATCGGCGTCTACTTCGCGCGGGCCACGATCATCGTGAGGTCGTCCTGCTGGGGCTGGTGGTCGCCGAAGGCGTCCACGTCCTTGCGCAGGGCGTCGCAGATCTCCCGCGCCGGCCGGTCCCGGTGGCTGCGGAGCAGCTCCGCCGCCCGCTCCACCCCGTACTGGTCCTTGGCCGGGTTCATGGTCTCCACGATCCCGTCCGTGTAGAGGAACAGGATGTCCCCGGGCTCCATCTTCACGGGCCCCGCGGCGCGGAAGCGGAACCCCCGCACCATCCCGAGGGCGACCCCCGGCGCCTCCAGCTCCTCGAACCGGTCCGCCCCCCTCCGGTAGAGGAGCGGCGGGTTGTGCCCGGCCCGCACGTAGTGGAGCGTCCGGCTCGCCGGGTCGAGGTCGGCGTAGAAGAGCGTCATGAACCGCCCCGTCTCCATGTCCACGCTGAGGAAGTCGTTCAGGTTCCCCAGGGTCACGGCCGGGTCGGGGGTGGCGTGGAGGAAGGCGCGCAGCAGGGCCCGGGCGGTGGCCATGAACATGGCCGCCCCGATGCCGTGGCCCGCCACGTCCCCCACGACGAGCCCCACCCGCTCCTCGCCGAGCCTTATGTAGTCGAAATAGTCCCCGCTCGTCTCCTCGCAGCCGACGGAGACCCCGTAGACGTCGAAGTTCGGCACGTCCAGGGGGCCGGGAGGGAGGAGCGCCCGCTGGATGTCCCGGGCGATGAAGAGCCCCTGCTGGATCCGCTGCTTCTCGACGTAGTGCTCGAGCAGCCGCGCGTTGTCCAGCGTGATGGCGACCTGGTAGGCCAGCGCGTTGAGGAGCGTGAGGTCGGCGGTGGAGAACTCCTTGCTCGTCGCGTGGGAGTCCACGTAGAGGCAGCCGATGATCCGGTCCTTCACCCGCAGCGGCACGCACATCACGGTGAGGAGCTTGAGGTCGGCGATGGACTGCCCCAGGTTGAGCGCCCCCTGGGCCGCGGCGTCCAGCAGGCAGATCGCCTTGCCCTCCCGCGCCACCTTGGCGGGGACCGAGTGGGAGAAGGAGATGTTGGGCGGCAGGTTCCGGCGGCGCGCGTCCCGCGCCATGCGGACCTTGAGGTGGTCCCCCTCGAAGAGCAGCAGGATCCCCCGCTCCGCCCCCGTGAGCTCCAGCGTCAGGTCCACGACGTTCACGATGAGCGGCTCCAGCTCCAGGTTGCTGTTCACGGCGGCGATGGTCTGGAGGAGGATGTTCACGTTGCGCGAGTCCCGGGTGGCGTCCCCGGTGAGGAAGTCGGCGAAGGTGTCCCCCCGGCGCCGCGCGTCGTCGTCGGGGAGGACGACCCCCGTGTCCCGCCGGATGCTCATCGCTGCCCCCCTTCCGCCGCGAGGCGGACCTTCCTCGAGAATCGAACCTCGGTCCCCACCCCAGGGAGCGCCGAGACCGCCAGGTCGTCCACGTAGGCGCGGATGAGGAAGAGGCCCCGCCCCCGGTCGTTGTCCAGGGCCGGGGCGGCCGCCGCGTCGAAGTCCCCCTGCACGATGCCGCCCTCGCCCTCGTCCACGACGCGGCCGACGACGACCCCCTCGGCGCCGCCCGGCGAGATGCCGAACTGGATGTCCACCTCGTGGTACCCGCCCTCGCCGCGGCCCTTCACGTGCTCGATGGCGTTGTTCACGACCTCGGTCAGGACGAGCAGGATCTCCTGCATGGCCTCGTCCTCGACGCCCCGCGCCTCGCAGGTGGCCCGGGCCAGCCCCCGGACGGTCCCCACGAGGTCGAGCCTGTTGGGGATCCGCAGGAACCAGTCGAAGGGATCCCCGGCCCTCACCTCGGCGTGCTCGCGCGTCACGGAGTCCTCCTGCGCCATGGTGCCTCCACCCGCCCGCGGGCCGCGGCCATGATATCCACCCCGGGGCGGCGCCGGGAGCCCCGAAGGACCTCAGCCCCCCCCGGACCGGGCCAGGATCTCCTCCGCCGCCTCCAGGTGGCGCTGGCGGGCCGCCTCCGCCTCCTCCGCCGTCGGGGCGGTGCGCTCCAGGCCGCGGAGGGCCTCCAGGAGCCAGGGGCCCGGGAACCGGCCCGGCGCCCGGGCCGCCGCGGCCGCCTTCCCGAAGGCCTCCCGGGCCGCGGGGAGGTCCCCCCCCGACTCCGCGCGCCGCGCCCGGCCGAGCAGGAGGCGGACCTCGAGGTCGGGGTCCCCCCCGCCCTCCAGGGCCCGCTCCACGGCCCTCCGCGCCGCCTCCAGGGCCCCGTCGATGCGCGCCCTGTCCGTCGAGCCTTCGAGGAGGGCCCCCAGGGCCACGAGCCGGACCTCGGCCTCCGTCTCGGGGGGGAGCCCCTCCACCGTGGCGCCGTCGAGCAGGGAGAGGGCCTCCCTCGGGCGGCGGTCCCGGAGAAGGGCCTCCGCCCGCGCCGCCGCCGCCGAGGCCCGCGCCACCCGGGAGCCGGAGGCCTCGGCGTCCGCCCCCGCCTCTTCCCGCGCCCGGGAGGCGTCGGCGGGCCTCCCCGCGGCCTCCAGGGCCCTCCCGAGGGAGAGGCGGGCGAGGGCGAGGTTCTCCCGGTCCCCCATGCCCTTCCACCCCTCCACCGCCCGCTCCAGGGCCTCCACCGCCGTGGCCGGGTCCCCGGCGCGCAGCAGCGCCTCCCCGAGGTTCTGGGAGGCGATGGCGATCCCCCGGCGGCTCCCCACGGAGCGGTGGAGCGCGAGGCTCTTGCGGTACAGGACCACGGCCCCCGCCGGGTCCCCCCGCCGCTCGGCCACGATGCCGAGGTTGTTGAAGGAGTTCGACATCCCCTCCCGGTCCCCGATGGCGCGCCGCAGCTCCAGGGAGCGGCGGTAGGCCCTCTCCGCCCGGAGCGCGTTCCCGACGGCGAGGGCCGCGTTCCCGAGGCCGTTGAGCGCCATGGCCTCCCCCCGGCGATCCCCGAGCCCCTTGAAGAGGGCGTGGCCGCGCCGGTACCAGCGACGGGCCGCCGCGGGGTCCCCCTCGGCCAGCGCGATGCCGCCGAGCTGGACCTTCGCGTTGGCCCGGGCCGAGCGGTTGCGCGCCTTCACGGCCAGGTCCAGGGCCCGGTTCAGGAAGTCCTTCGCCCGGGGCCGGTCCCCCGCGAGGAAGTAGGCGGTGCCGATGTTCACGAGGGAGTTCGCCAGCCCCGTCCGGTCCCCGGACTCCTCCCGGAGGCCCATCCCCACCCCGTAGCAGTACAGGGCGTCGGTGATCTGCCCGCGGGCCTCGTAGACCTTCCCCATCTTGCTGTAGGCCGTGGCGAGGAGCTCCCTGTCGGCGCGCTTCCCGGAGGCGCTGGCCGCCTCGATGGCGGCCTGGAAGGACTCCACCGACTCCTCGTACCGCCCGAGGATGCGGCAGGTCTCCCCCCGGTGGAGGTGGTAGTCCCGCAGCAGGGTCCGCGGCGGCCGGAGCCCCGCCGCCAGGAGCTCCTGGGCGTGGCCGAGGGTGGAGGCGGCGCGGGGGAAGAGCTGGGCGCGGACGAGGCGGCCCGCGGCCTCGACGAGGGCCTCGAAGGCCTCCCGGCGGCGCCCCGCCTGGAGGAGGTGGCGCGAGAGCCGCAGGCCGAGGATCCGGGCCCCGCGCCTCCCGTGGAGGTGGATCAGGGCGTCGGCCACCTCCCCGTGCAGGCGCCGCAGCCGCCGGGGCGAGGCCTCGCCGGTGCGCCGCTCCACCACGTGGGGGAGGAGGGAGTGGGTGAAGCGGTACCGGGCCAGGGTCGCGTCCACCGCCTCCACGATGCCCGCCCTCTCCATCTCCTCGAGGGACCGGTCCACCGGCTCCTTCCCCCCCGCCACCTCCTCGAGGAGGTCCACCTCGAACTCCTCGCCGATGACCGCCGCCCTCTCCAGCACCTCCAGCGCGGAGGCCGGCAGCGCCCTCAGGTGGCCCTCGACGGCGTCCTCCACGGCCCCGGGGACGAAGGTCCGCAGGGTCTCCGGGCCGAGCGCCGGCGAGACCGACCACCCACCCGGCACCGGCGCCACGAGCAGCTCCCCGTCGGGCCCCCGGGCGCCGCGGAGGGCCTGGAAGGTCTCCGCGAGGAAGAAGGGGTTCCCTCCCGTCTGCCCGCAGAGCACCTGCGGGAGGAAGGGGGCCTCCGACTCGAAGGAGTTGCCGGGGAAGGCGGCGTCGAGGAGGCGGGCGACGTCCGGCGGCTCCAGGGGCGCGAGGTCCTGGGTCAGGAGCGCCCCCTCCGCCTCGAGCCGCTCCCGGACCCCGCGAAGGTGGGCGATGCGGAGGGCCGCCCGCGCGTCGGGGTCCCCGGGGCGGGAGGCCATGACCACGAGGAGCGGCCACCCCTCCTCGCGCGCCCTGAGGGTGAGCCCCTCCACGAGGTCCATGGTCTCGAACTCGCCGTAGTGGAGGTCGTCCAGCAGGAGCGCCAGGGGTTCGCGCCGGGTGGCCCCGGCGAAGAAGCGGGGCCAGAGGAACTCCCCGGCGCCCTCCTTCGGCGTCCCCCCCGCGAGGAAGGCGGAGAGGAAGGCGACCATCTCGGGGTCCCGCCCGGCCATGGGGTCGAGCCCGTCCACCACCCGGGCGGTGATCTCGTCCCGCCGCAGCCCCGCCTCCTCGATCCCGAAGTAGGAGCGGATCGCCTCGTGGAGGGAGCGCAGCGCCTGCCCCGTGCGCTCGAGGCCGCGGCCGCGCAGCACCCGGAACCCGCGCGCGGCGGCGGCCGCCGAGGCCTCGTCCAGGATGCGGGTCTTCCCCATGCCCGGCCCCCCGAGGAAGAGGAGGGCCGCGGGGCGCCCGGCGAGGGCCGCCTCGACCGCCTCGCGGACCGCGGCGGTCTCGGGAGCCCGGCCCACCAGGGGGAGGACGGCGTGGGCCTCGACGTCGAAGGCGAGCGGGGATTCGCCGCGGGCCGACCGGCGCGCACCGTCCCGGTCCCTCCAGAGGGCCCGGGGCGCGGGGACCTCGAAGCGGCCCTCCCGCAGCGGCACCACCTCGTAGCGCAGGCGCAGGGGCGCCCCCGCGGGGGTCGGCCTCACGTCCCCGCGCCAGAACTCCGCGGCCCCCCGCCGGAGGAAGGCCTCGGCGTCGGGCAGGGGGAAGGGGACCACGCAGCCGGGCACGGGGTCGACGCCGGGGTTGGCGATGAGGAGGGTGACCGTCATGGGGATGCCGGTGCGGGGCACGCGGGGCCGGACCTCGACGCCGTCCACCCGGATGCGGAGCGCCGGGCGGACCGCCCCCGCCGCGGGTCCCCCGAGGTCCTCCACGACCTCGTACCGCGCGCCGGGCCCCGCGGGGGCCATGGGCGCCCCGTCGAGGGGGCAGGAGGTCCTCCCCCGGGGCGAGGCGTGGCCGCAGGAGCCGCAGAGGGTCGTCCCCGGCGGGAGGGGGCGCGCGGCCTCCACGGCCAGCACTCCGGCGACGGCCTCGGACAGGGAGGCGAAGTTGGGGTAGCGATCCTCCCGGGCCTTCTCGAGGCAGCGCAGCGCCAGCGCGCCCGCCTCCTCCGGGACCAGGGGGTTGCGCGCCGAGGGGTGGGGCGGCACGACGCGGAGGATGTTGTAGACCTGGTTCTCGACGTTCTCGCCCTTCAGGGGCGGCGCCCCCGCCAGGGCCTCGTAGAGGATCGCCCCCGCCGAGTAGACGTCGCCGCGGCCGTCCGTGGAGCGGGCGTCGCGGAGCTGCTCCGGGGAGACGTAGAGGGGGGTGCCGAGCCCGATCCCCTCGTCCGTGAGGCTCCCCTCGCGGCTGAAGACCTTGACCATCCCGAAGTCCGAGACGCGGGCCCTCCTCCGGGGGGTCACGAAGAGGTTCGAGGGCTTGAGGTCCCGGTGGACGATGCCCCGCCCCCCGGGCCCGAGGTCCCTCGACTCGGCGTGCTCCATGCCCCGGCAGAGGCCGAGCATGTAGTCGAGCGCCTCCGCGGGGAGCAGGGGCCCGTCCGCGGCCAGGAGGTCGGCGAGGGTGAGGCCGGCCACGTACTCCAGGAGGAGGAAGGGCCGCCCCCCGTGCTCGAAGGTCCCCAGCGCCTGGACCAGGTTCGGGTGGCTGCCCAGGGCGAGCCAGGCCCGCAGCTCCACGGCGAACCGCTTGAGGAAGCGGGCCTCCTCGGCGAGCTCGTCGCGCACCGTCTTGGCGGCCGCGAGGTTCCCCTCGCGGTCCTTCAGGATGTACACGACCCCCATGCCTCCCGGGTGGGCGGCCGTCACCTCCCACCGGTCCTGCAGGCGGTCGCCGGGCTTCAGCATGGCCATGGAATCCGGCCATTCTCCGCGACGGCGGGGAGGGGGGCCCGGAATCGTCGCCCGGAGGCCCCCCGCGGATCCTCGCTGTTTCGTGTGGGTGATGCCTCTCCGCCCTCACACGGCCGCTCGCCCCTGCGGTTCCGCGCCTCCTTCGTCGG
>JAKLKS010000147.1:2353-10604 GCA_023150535.1 Planctomycetota bacterium | reverse complement strand
TCTCCAGCGTCAGCAGCCGCGCCAGTTCGTCGCTCTTGCGCTCCAGCGCATCGGCCCAATGGAGCATGACCTGCTGGCGCAGCCGAGGTGCCTGGGCCCAGTCGGGTCGTTCGAAGGCCCGGCGGGCGGCGGCGGCGCGGGAGCGCAGGACCGGCCAGGGGAGGTCCCTCGGGAAGGAGGCGAGCGCCGTGGCGATCTCCTCGCGGGTCGCGGCGGAGAGCGGCAGGACCTGCACCTCCCCGTCCCAGTCCGGGGCCTCGCGGGAGGGGGCCGCCTCCTCGAGCACGCAGTGGAAGTTGCTCCCCCCGAAGCCGAAGGAGGAGACCCCGGCGCGGCGCGGGTGGTCCGCCCGGGGGAGCCAGGGGCGCTTCGCCGCGTCGATCCGGAAGGGGGTCTCCCCCCCGGCGAGCCCCGGGAGGGGGCGGGTGACCTTCACCGTAGGGGGTATCACCTTGTGATACAGGGAGAGCGCGGCCTTGAGGAGGCCCGCGGCCCCCGCCGCCGCCTTGGTGTGGCCGATCTGCCCCTTGACGCTGCCGAGCGTGCACCAGGTCCCCTCGGGCCGGGCCTCGCGGAAGACCTCGGTCAGGGCCCTGAGCTCGATGGCGTCCCCCACCCTCGTCCCGGTCCCGTGGCCCTCCACGAGGTCCACGGTGGCCGGCGAGACCCCGGCGGCCCGGTAGGCGGCCCGCAGCGCGCGCGCCTGCCCGGCGGCGGTCGGGGCGTAGATCGCCTCCCCCTTCCCGTCGCTGGAGGAGCCGACGCCCCGCACCACCGCGTAGACCCGGTCCCCGTCCCGCCGCGCGTCCTCGAGCCGCTTGAGGACCAGCATCCCGATCCCCTCGCCGAGGATCGTCCCGTCGGCCCCGGCGTCGAAGGGGCGGGCGTCCCCCGTGGCGGAGAGGGCCGGGGTCTTGCTGAAGCACATGTACATGAAGATGTCGTTGAAGGTGTCGACGCCGCCCGTCACGACGAGGTCGGACCGGCCCGCGGACAGCTCCAGCAGGGCGAGGTGCAGGGCCGAGAGCGATGAGGCGCAGGCGGCGTCCACGACGCAGTTCGTGCCGTGGAGGTCGAGGCGGTTGGCGATGCGCCCGGCGACCACGTTCCCGAGCAGCCCCGGGAAGGAATCCTCCTTCCAGGGGACGTAGCCGTCGGCGATGCGCCTCATCGCGTCCTCGGCGCGGGCCTCCTCGACGCCGGCCTCCCGCAGGGCCTTCCTCCAGACCGGGTGGCCGAGCCGTGCGCCGAGGGGGATGACGAGCTGGAGGGTCCCGGTGACGCCGAGGATCACGCTCGCCCGGTCCCGGTCGAAGGCCCTCCCGGCGGCTCCGTAGCCGGCGTCCTCGAGGGCGCGGCGGGCGACCTCGAGGCCGAGCAGCTGGGCGCTGTCCGTGGCCTCGAGCGCGTTGGGGGAGACGCCGAGCTCCATGGGGTTGAGGCGGACCGGGGGCAGGAAGCCGCCCCGGCGGGCGTAGGTGCGGTCGGGGGAGCGCTGGTCCTCGTCGAAGTAGTCCTCGGGGCGCCAGTGGCTCGCGGGCACGTCCACGATGCAGTCCACGCCCTCGCGGACGTTGGCCCAGTAGGCCGCGAGGCCCTCCGCCTTCGGGAAGAGGGCGCCCATGCCGACGATGGCCAGGCGGGCGCCGCCGGCGTTCGCCGCCGCGCCCGCGCCGCCCACCGCGCCCTCCCCCCCGACCGGCTCGTTCCCGCTCATGCCCTGAGGACCTCCCGGAACCCGTCCCGCGCCAGCACGTCGCCGTCCACCGGCACCGCCCGGGGCTCCCCCGGCGGCAGGTCGATCCCCTGGGCCCGGAGCATCCCGGCCCGCAGCAGGACCGCCGCCCCGCGCACCAGGTTCGCCGCCACGACCGCCACCCTCCGGTTCCGCGGCTCCGCGAGGAAGGTCCCCTTCGTCCACTCGTTGAAGGCCCCCATGGCGGGGCCGCACCAGACCTGGTAGTCGAGGCGCCTCGTCGGCTCCCCCGCGTTGGCCCAGCGGGAGGACATCCCGAGGTACCAGCGGAAGACCAGCGCCATGCGGTGCGCCGGCTCCCGCTCCGCGCGCTCCACCTGGGAGGGATCGCGGGCGAGGAACCACTCCCGCGTCCCCCTCCACACCTCCTCGAGGGGGGCGCGGAAGACCGTGCGCTCCAGGGACTCCCGCTCCGCCGCGGGCAGGGACTCCAGCGACCCGTGGGCCCTCCACAGGTCGTGGAGCCTCTGGGCCCGCATGGGGAACATGGTCCCGCGCTTGAGCACCTGGACCTTCACCCCCATCTCGAACATGTCCGCCGCCGGGGCCATGGCGACGTCGGCCTGCTCCGCCGCGGCGAGCATCTCCCGCACGGCGTCGGAGGACCCGCTCTCGACGCAGGCCTGGTTCACCGACCCGCAGAGGATCCAGCCCGCCCCCATGGAGAAGGCGGCGGCGGCGGCGGCGGGGGTGGCGATCCCTCCCGCGGCGCCGACCCGGGGCGGGGTCGCGTAGGCGTGCCTCTCCTGCATCCGGTCCCGCAGGGCGAGCATGGTCGGGAGGAGGGCGACCAGCGGGCGGTTGTCGGTGTGGCCGCCGGAATCCGCCTCGGGGGTGAGGTCCTCCGCGACGGGGACGAAGGCGGCGAGCCGGGCCTCCTCGGCGGTGATGCGGCCGGCCGCCAGCAGGTCGCGCAGGATCCGCTCCGGGGCGGGGGCGAGGAACCTCGAGGCGACCTCCACGCGGGAGACCTTGGCGACGATCCGGTTGCGGGCGAGCACGCGCCCCCCGGGGCCGACGCGCAGGCCGTGCACGCGGTAGCGGACGACGGCGGGGGTGAGGTCGAGGAAGGCGGAGGCCTCGGCGAGGCGGACGCCGCGGTCGAGGAGGAGGTCGACGATCGCCTCCTCGAGGCCGGGGTCGCCGGGGGAGTGGATGAGGTTGACGCCGAAGGGGAGGTCGCCGAGGTCGCGGCGGAGGCGGTCGACGGCGTCGGCCACCTGCGCGGGCTCGAGGCCGGCGGCGCCGAAGAAGGCGAGCATGCCGGCGCGGGCCATGGCGGTCACGAGCTCGACGGAGGCGATGCCGTTGGCCATGGCGCCGGCGGCGCAGGCGTAGCGGATGCCGTGGGCCTCGCGGAAGGCGCGGTCGCCGAGGTCCCCGGGGCGGACGGCGGGGAGGAAGGCGACCGTCGCGCCGGGGGCGCGGCGGGGCTCCTGTTCGCGGACCTCGGTGCGGCCGCCCTCCTGGAGGACCCAGGCGGCGCGGGAGGGGTCGGCGAGGAGGTCGCGGAGGGGATCGGGGGCGGATCCCGGGCCGGGGGGGTGGAGGCCGGGGGAATCGGTGTCCCGGAGGGACGTCTTCAAGGCGGCTCTCCCGCGGTCCGACGCCCCCTGCCCGTGCGTACCCCGGGCGGACGGGGGCGGCTCCCCCCGGGGGCATCGGGCCAGTATAGGGGGGAGGGGGGGCGGGGGGCGAAGGGTGCGCGGGGGAGGGAGGGGGCTACCCCCCCCCGATCCTCGCCCGCGCCATCCCCACCGCCAGCTCCACCGAACCCGCGAACAGGAGCCGGTCCGGCGCCGCCGCGATCCCCGCCTTCGCCAGGGCCCGCTCCGGCTGGTCCTGGAGCCCCGCCAGCACCACGAGGATCCCCTTCCCCGCCAGCCCCTCCAGGGACTCCTCCAGCACGACGAGCCCCGTGGCGTCCACCGCCGGCACGTCCTCGAGGTCGAGGATGACCACCTTCACCCCCGCCGCCAGCGAGTCGAGCCGGGAGAGCGCCCGCCCCGCCGCCCCGAAGAAGAGCGGCCCCGCCACGTCGTAGATCACCGCCCCCTTCGGCAGCGGGTGGCGCAGCGACGGGTGCCCCTCCCCCACCAGCGTCGCCCCGGTCAGCTCCGCCATCCGCTTCATGAACAGCAGCGCCGCCAGCATCACCCCCACCGTCACCGACACCACCATGTCGAAGGCCACGGTCAGGAAGAGCGTCGTCAGAAGCACCGCGATGTCGCTCTTCGGCGCGGCCCGGAGCAGGTGGGTGACGTGCCGCACCTCGCTCATGTTCCAGGCGACGAGCAGCAGCAGCGCCGCCAGCGACGCCATGGGCAGGAAGGCCACGAGCGGCGCCAGCACCAGCACCGCCAGGAGGATGAAGACCGCGTGGGCCGCCGCCGCCACGGGGGAGGTGGCGCCGGAGCGGATGTTGGCCGCCGTGCGGGCCAGCGCCCCCGTCGCCGCGAATCCCCCGAAGAAGGGGGCGACCAGGTTCCCCGTCCCCTGGGCCACCAGTTCCGCGTCGGGGTCGGTGCGCGTCCCCGCCATGCCGTCGGCCACCACCGCGGAGAGGAGCGATTCGATGGCCGCGAGCATGGCGATGGCCGCGGCGTAGGGGAACAGCTCCCGCAGGTGGGCGAAGGTGGGCGCGTAGCCCCCCCCGTCCGGCCCCGGGAGGTTCCAGGGGAGGACCGGCAGCGGCGGGAGGCGCGGGATGCCGGGGAGGATCGCGCCGTCGGCTCCCGTGTACGAGAATCTCGTGCCGATGGTCGCCACGCCGAGCCCCGGCAGGAGCGCCGCCAGCGCCGCCGCCGCCGCCAGCGCCACGAGGGCCGCCGGGACCCTCCGGGTCACGCGCGTCCAGCCGAGGAGCACGGCGAGCGTGAAGGCCCCCACCGCGGCCTCCTGCCACCGGGCCGTGGGGAGGGCCCGGCAGAGCGCCCCCACCCGCTCGGCGAAGTGCTCCGGCATCCGCTCGACCGTGAGGCCGAGGAAGTCCTTCACCTGGAGGACCGCGATGACGACGGCGATGCCGGCGGTGAAGCCCGTGGTGACGGGGAAGGGGATGAACTCGATGAGGCGGCCGAGGCGGAGGGCCCCCATGGCCACGAGGACCGCCCCGGCCATGAGCGTCGCGAGGGCGAGGCCGGCGATGCCGTAGCGGGAGGCGACGGGGGCGAGGAGGACGACGAAGGCCGCCGTCGGCCCCGTCACCTGGGTGCGGGAGCCGCCGAGGAGCGGCGTCACGAGGCCGGCGACGATGGCGGTGTAGAGCCCGTACTGCGGGGGGACGCCGCTGGCCACGGCGA
This sequence comes from Planctomycetota bacterium, assembly GCA_023150535.1. Taxonomy (GTDB): domain Bacteria; phylum Planctomycetota; class JAJSAM01; order JAJSAM01; family JAKLKS01; genus JAKLKS01. Next base: position 5,546 of record JAKLKS010000147.1, on the reverse strand, counting down.
GCGCCATGGAGAGGGGGAGGGCGATGATGCCGACGATGACGCCGGCGAGGAGGTCGGCCCGGAGGCGGGCCGGGCCGTAGCCCTCGGCGAGGCACTCCCGGAGGGCGGTGGCGGGCTTGAGGGCGACCCTCGAGTGGAGCCACGCGATTCCGGAACGGGCGTGAGCCAGCATGAAGGGGCGGACTCCGGCCGCCGGGAGACGGGGGGTGGAACGGTGAAAAACGGGGCGAGACTAAGCCCGGGAGGCGGGGGGGCCTAGGACTGCGCGGGGAGGGAGAGAAGGGGGACGGGTTTTTTTTCCGTGGAGAAGGCCGCCCGATCCCGGGAAGGGGGGGAGTTCTCCACGGACAACCGAAGAACCGAAGCCCGTCCCCTCCCCTACCCGTAGACCTCCTTGAAGAGCTTCTCGGCGAGGGCGGGGTCGAGCTCCTGCAGCCGCTTGTACTCCGCGAAGGCGGCGTTCCGGTCGTTCACGCGCACCTGGAGCCGCCCCATCTGGTAGCGGGTCTCGGCGAGGTTGGGGTCGAGGGAGACCGCCTTCTTGAGCGACGCCGCGGCCTCGGACAGCTTCTCCAGCGCGATGTAGGTCGCGCCGAGGTTGCAGTGGGCCCGCGGGTGCTCGGGCAGGAGCCGGATCGCCTCCTGGAGCGCCTTGAGCGATTCCTCGGGCTTCCCGTAGCGCAGGAGCGCCCCCCCGAGGTTCACGAAGGCCTCGGCGTAGTCCGGGGAGAGCCGCACCGCCTTGATGAAGACCTCGACCGCCTCCTTGTCCTGCCCCAGCGCCGAGTAGGCGTTCCCCAGGTTGTTGAAGGCCTGGGAGTCGGTGGGCCGGGCCTCGGTGACCGCGCGGAAGGCGTCGAGCGATTCCTGGGGCCGGCCGAGGTCCCGGTAGAGGAACCCCAGGTGCGCGTGGGCGTCGGCGTGCTGGGGCCGCAGCTCCACCACCCGACGGAAGGAGGCGACCGCCCTCTCCGGCTCGTTGAGCTTGCGGCTCACGAGCCCGCTCTGGTAGTGGGCCTCGGCGTCCTCGGGCCGCGCCTCGATGGCCCGCGCGTAGGCGTCCAGCGCCTCGCGGGAGCGGCCGATCCGGTCGAGGACCAGCCCCATGTGCCGGTGGGCCATGGCGTCGCCGGGGTTGATGCGGGCCACCTCCTGGAAGGCCTTGAGCGCGTCCTGCATGCGGCCCAGCTCCCGGCAGGCGAGCCCGAGCCCCTGGAGGGAGGGGGCGTGGTCGGGGTCGAGGCGGCCCGCCTCCCGGTAGGCGTCGAAGGCGTCCTTGGCCCTGCCGAGGTCGAGGTAGATCTCCCCGAGCTGGAAGTGGGCCTCGGCGTCGGAGGGATCGACCCGCAGCGCCTCCTTGAAGGACTCGATGGCCCCGAGCGCCCGCCCGAGCCGCGCCATGGCGACCCCGGTGCGGAGGTGGAGACCGGGGAAGGTGGGCCGCAGCGTCTGCACCACGCGGAACTCGTCGAGGGCGCGGGCGTGCTCCCCCACCTCGAGGAAGCAGGTCCCGAGGTGGAAATGGACCTCCGGGTCGTCGGGCCGCATCCGGAGGACCCGCTTGAACATCTCCAGGGCGTCGACCACCCGGCCGGAGCGGTGGTAGGAGGAGCCGAGGGCGAGGAGGACCGTCTCGTCCCCGCCGGCCTCGAAGGCCTTCTCCAGGGCCGCGGAGGATTCCTCGTGGCGCCCGCAGCGGCGCGCCGCCTCGCCGACGAAGACCCAGGTCAGCGAGCTCGCCGGGTCCGCGGCGGCGGCGGCCTGGAGGAGGGAGAGGGCCTCCGCGTCGTTCCCCTCCACGAGGGCGGCGGCGCCGGGGAGCACCCCCTCCAGGATCCCCGGCGAGGGGGCCTTCCAGGGCCCCGGGCGGGCGCGGTCGAGGAGCCGCCGCAGGGAGGTGGCCGAGACCGCCCACCGGGCGACCCGGTCCCCCGCCACCCGGGAGAGGGCGACGGCCGCCACCTCGCCGCTCCGGCGGAGGACGGGGGCGCCGCTGCTCTCCGCGGGCCAGCGCCCCTGGAGGGGGAAGACCCGGCCCATGGTGGGGAGTTCGAGGGGCTCGGCCGCGGTCATCTCGGAGAAGGGGGCGTCGGCCAGGGGGGAGCCGAGGAGGAGGACCCGCTCCCCGGGGTGGACCGGGCGATCGGACAGCACGAGCGGGCGGATGCCCCCGGGGAGCCCCTCCACGGACAGGAGGGCGAGGTCGGAGGCGGCGTCCTCGGAGAGGAGGCCGGTGACGCGGTGCTCCTTGAGGGCGGCGAAACGGCAGAGGACGGAGGCGGCCCCCGCGACGACGTGGCGGGCGGCGACGACCCGGCCCTCCCCGAGGAAGAAGCCGGCCCCCTTCGCCAGGCTGCGGCCGTCCGCGGCCAGGGCCTCCACGGAGAGGACCGAGGGCCTGGCCACGGCCACCTGGGCCTGCAGGTCGGCGGCGGGGCGCCAGACAGGGGACGCGTCCTTCTTCAAGGGATCCTCCGTGGCCGGCGCACGGTCCTTCCGGCCGCCTCCAATCGCGGCATTCTACCGCCCCCCCCCCCGGCGGGGAGGGAAGGAGGCGGGGTTTTCCGTCGGCGGGAAGGGGAACCCCGGGCAACACTGATGACCGTCATCACCATGGGGGGACGGTCCCGGTCGGACCCCCCCCCGGAAAGGGAGGTCCCGTGAAGCCGCTCACCGCCTTCGCCGCCGCCGCCGTCCTCGCCGCCGCCTCCTTCGCCCTCGGGCAGGAGACGGGCCGCGACCTCGTGGGCTCCTACGACTCCCTGGCGGGGGTCATCCTGGGGGCCAAGCAGACGGAGAAGAACCTCGTGCGCGCCATCCTCTCCGGCCACCGCGCCCACGCCGCCGCCTACGCGAAGCAGGGGGACGGGGCGAAGGCCGCCGCCGAGATGGCGCTCTTCGCCAACGAGGGGGACAACGCCGTGGGCGGCGTCCGCAAGAGGCTCCTCGAGGGCGGCCACCACCACAACGCCGAGGGGGAGGCCAAGGGGGTCTACGAGGAGGGCTACGTGGTCGTGACGCGCGCGGCCAAGAAGGCCTGCCTCGACGCCTCCATGGCCATGCAGAAGGCGTCGGACGAGGCGGGCCGGATGGCCGCCTTCGAGGCCTTCGAGAAGACGGCCGCGGAACTCCTGGGCAAGTAGCGGGCGTTCCGGGGAGATGCTCCGCCGCTCCACCCTCCTCGCCGCGGCCC
>JAKLKS010000147.1:0-2343 GCA_023150535.1 Planctomycetota bacterium | reverse complement strand
GGCTGCGGCGGGGACGGGGGGACGCCGCCGGGGGCCGCGCCCGCGGCGGCCCCCGCGTCCGCCCCCGCCCCGGCGGGGCGTCCTCCACCCTCCCCCCCGCCGGGGCCGCGGTTCCTCTTCGCCGACGCCGGCCGGGCCGCGGGCCTCACGGCCGCGACCTGGTGCGGCGGAGCGGAGAAGCCCCACCTCCTCGACTCCCAGGGGAACGGCCTCGCCCTCCTCGACTACGACGGGGACGGGGACCTCGACCTCCACCTGCCCTCGGGCTGGAGGACGGAGCCGGGGAAGGTCCTCGAGAAGCCGGGGAGCCGCCTCTACCGCAACCGCGGGGACGGGACCTTCGAGGACGTCACGGCCGCGAGCGGGGCCGGCGTGGACGGATGGGCCTGCGGCTCCGCCGTCGGCGACTTCGACGGGGACCGGCGGCCCGACCTCTTCGTCACCTGCTTCGGGGGGGACGTCCTCCTGCGCAACCGGGGGGACGGGACCTTCGAGCGCGTCCCGGGGGCGCCCTCCCTCGGGGGCTGGTCCACCGGCGCGGTGTTCCTCGACGCCGACGACGACGGGGACGAGGACCTCTTCGTCGGGGCCTACATCGACTGCACCCTCGAGGAGGTCCTCGCCGCGGAGCCGACCCTCGACTGGAACGGCGAGAAGGTGGCCATGGGCCCCTTCGGTCTCGACGGGAAGGCCAACGCCTTCTACCTCAACGAGGGGGGCGGCCGGTGGCGGGAGGCCTCCGGGGAGACCGGGCTGCGGGACGCGGGGGAGTACTTCTCCTTCGCCGCGGCGGCCGCGGACCTCGACGGGGACCTCGACCCCGACCTCTACGTCGCCAACGACTCCAACCCGAACTACCTCTACCGCAACGACGGCGGGGGGAGGTTCACGGAGGTCGGGCTGTGGTCGGGGGCGGCGCTCTCGGAGCGGGGCTCCTCCCAGGCGGGGATGGGGGTCGCGGTGGGCGACCCGAACGGGGACGGGCGCCCCGACATCCTCGTCACCAACTTCGCCAAGGACACCTGCACGCTCTACCGCAACCTCGGGAAGCTCCTCTTCGACGACGTCTCCGCGTCCTCGGGGATCACGCCCCCCACCTACATGGCGCTGTCCTGGGGCTGCGTCTTCGCCGACCTCGACCTCGACGGTGACGAGGACCTCGTCATCGCCAACGGGCACATCTACCCCCAGGCGGACCGGGTGCCGGAGGCGCTGGAGTCCTTCCGGCAGCGGAACCTCCTGCTGGAGAACGAGGGGGGGACCTTCCGGAACGCGACGGAGGGGGCGGGGCCGGGGTTCGCCGTGGTGGAGTCGAGCCGGGGGGTCGCCTGCGGGGACCTCGACGGCGACGGGGATCTCGACCTCGTGGTCTCCAACGTGGACGCGCCGCCCACGCTCCTCAGGAACGACTCGCCGAGGGCGGGGGCCTGGCTGCTCGTGGACGCGCCGGGGGCGGTGAAGGTCACCGTCGAGGCCGGCGGCAGGACCCTCCACCGCTGGGGGGTGCGCGGGGGCTCCTTCTGCTCCCAGTCCGATCCGCGGTTCCACTTCGGCCTCGGGCCCGTGAAGGAGGCGGCGCGGGTCGTCGCCGTCTGGCGGGACGGGACGATGCGCGAGGCGCGGGCCGTGAAGGCGGACACCCTCGTCCGGCTGGGCCGGTGATCGTTACGGAGCCAGGCTCCCTTTCTTCACTCCCCCCGCGGGGGGAGTGAAGAAAGGGAGCCTGGCTCCGTACCGATCACCTTCACCGCGCGGAGGAGGCCGGAGACCTTCGCGAGGAGCGCCTCCGTCGAGAAGGGCTTCGGGAGGAACTGCTCGCCCAGGTCCGCCCCCTCGTCCTCCACCAGGGCGTCGTAGGAGTAGCCGGACATGAGGAGGACCTTGAGGTCGGGCCGGTCGACGCGCAGCCTCCGGACCGCGTCCCTGCCCCCCATCCCCTTCATCACCACGTCGGACAGGACGAGGTCGATCCGGCCCTGGTGCTTCATGGCGAGCTCCAGGGCGTCCTCCCCGCTCTCCGCCTCCAGGACCTGGTACCCCGCGTGGCGGAGCACCTGCCGCACGAGGTAGCGCACGGCCCACTCGTCCTCGATCACGAGGACGGTGGAGGCGCTCCCCGCCGCCTCCTCCCTCCCCGCGGACGGGGCGCGCCCCTCCCCGGGGGGCGGCGCCACGGGCTCCACGGGCGGGAGGTAGACGCGCACGGTGGTCCCCCTCCCGGGGGCGCTCTCGATGCGGACGTAGCCGTCGTTCTGCTTCACCACGCCGTAGACCGTGGCCAGGCCGAGCCCCGAGCCCTTCCCGACCTCCTTGGTGGAGAAGAAGGGCTCGAAGCAGCGGGAG
>JAKLKS010000146.1:2547-10611 GCA_023150535.1 Planctomycetota bacterium | reverse complement strand
GGACGCGGCGGCGATCCTGCTGACGGCGGGGCTGCTCGTCTCCTGCGGGATGGCGGCGGTGTGGGTGCGGGGGATGATGGGGGAGTAGGGGGTCGCCCCACGGGTGTACACCCCCCGGCATCACCGCTCCCGAGGGGCGGAATCCCCCGCCCCGCTCCGGAGGGACGAGTATGATGATTGCTCATACCATCCCCCGGAGGCTCCCCGTGCCCACTCCCAGGATCGCCATCACCATGGAAGCCGACCTCCTGGCCGCCGTCGATCACTGCGTGGGGGAGGGCCGATACCCCAACCGGAGCCGGGCCATCCAGGCCGCGGTCCGGCTCATGAGCCGGCTGTGGCGCCGCCGGCGCCTGCGGGAGGCCCTGGCCCTCGTGGACCCGGAGGAGGCGCGGAGGTGGGCCGAGGAGACCTTCGAGGGGGACCTCTGGTGAGCGTGCTGCGGGGGGACGTCTACTGGGTGGACCCGGGAGGGGCCCTGGGGACGGAGCAGGCGGGGCGCCGCCCCTACCTCGTCCTCAGCCAGCGCTCCTTCAACGACCGACTCGGCGCCGTGGTCGGCATCGCCCTCACCAGCCGGGAGCCGAAGTGGCCCTTCCCCCTTTCCGTGCCCGTGGGGGAGGGGAGGCTCCCGCGGCGGTCCTGGGCGAAGGTCGGCCAGGTGAGGACGATCTCCGTGCTCCGGCTCGGGGACCGGCTCGGGAGGGTGGCGCCGGCGGACGTCGACCGGACCCTGGAGGCCCTCCTGGAGATCATCGGCCCCTAGCCGTCCCCCGGTCACACCCCCGGCGGCGCACAAAGTCACGCTCCGCCCCGGCCCCCCCGAGAATCCCCCTTCTCCGGCCACCGGGGTCCCCTCCGTGGACAGCGCCCTCGATCTGCACCGGCTCCAGTTCGCCTTCACGGTCGCCTTCCACTACCTCTTCCCCCAGCTCACCATGGGGCTCGCGCTCCTCATCGTCCTCATGAAGACGCTGGCCCTCCGCACCGGGGAGGAGGGGTGGAACGAGGGGGCGCGGTTCTGGGCGAGAATCTTCGCCGTCAACTTCGCCATGGGCGTCGTCACCGGCATCCCCCTCGAGTTCCAGTTCGGCACCAACTGGTCCCGCTTCGCCGGGACAGCGGGCGGCGTCATCGGCCAGACGCTGGCCATGGAGGGGACCTTCGCCTTCTTCCTGGAGTCGACCTTCCTCGGCCTCTTCCTCTTCGGCGAGAAGCGGATCGGCCCCCGCGCCCACTGGTGGGCCGCCTTCCTCGTCTTCCTCGGGGCCTGGATGTCGGGGTTCTTCATCGTCACCACCAACGCCTGGATGCAGCACCCCGTCGGCCACGAGATCGGGGCCGACGGGAAGGTGGAGATCGTCTCGCTGGCCGCCCTGCTCCTCAACCCCTGGGGGCTCTGGCAGTACCTCCACACCATGCTCGGCTCCGTCGTCACCGCCGCCTTCTTCGTCTCCTCCGTGGGGGCCTTCTACCTGCTCTCGGGGAGGGACGGGGAGCACGGCCGCCGCTTCCTGCGCCTCGGCGTGCCCGTCGCCCTGGCCGCCTCCTTCCTCTCCGCCTTCCCCGCGGGGGACCAGCAGGCCCGCATGGTCGCCCGCCACCAGCCCGCGAGCTTCGCCGCCATGGAGGGGCACTTCCACACCGGCGAGGGGGTGGCGCTCGTGATGATCGGCCAGCCGGACATGGAGAAGCGGCGCCTCGACAACCCGATCCACCTCCCGAGGGTCCTCTCCTTCCTCACCTGGAACTCCTGGTCGGCGGAGGTGAAGGGGCTCGACGCCTTCCCCGAGGAGGAGTGGCCGACCAACGTGCCGCTCGTCTACTACGCCTACCGCGTGATGGTGGGGCTCGGGACGCTGTTCATCGGGCTCGCGGGCGCGGCGGCGGTGCTCCTGTGGCGCGGGAGGCTCTTCGACTTCCGGCCCGTGCTCTGGGCCCTCATGTTCGCCCTCCCCTTCCCCTACATCGCCAACACCGCGGGCTGGATCACCGCGGAGGCGGGGCGCCAGCCCTGGGTCATCCACGGGATCCTCCGGACCGCCGACGCCCACTCGCCGCAGATCTCCTCGGGGAACGTGATGTTCACGCTCATCGGGTTCGCGGGGATGTACGCGCTGCTCGGGATCCTGTTCCTGCTGCTCGTGGTGCGGGAGATCTCCCACGGGCCGGGCGGCCACGGGCATTCCCCGGCGGGGAGCGCGGGGGAACCGGGGGGTGCGGCGTGATCGAGCACCTCTGGTACTGGTTGCTGGCGGCCATGCTCGCGATGTACGTGGTGCTCGACGGCTTCGACCTCGGCGCGGGGGTGGCGAGCCTGCTGGCGGCGCGGGGGGACCGGGAGAAGCGGCTGGTGCTCCGCGCCATCGGGCCGGTCTGGGACGGGAACGAGGTCTGGCTGCTGGCGGCGGGCGGGGTGATGGTGCTCGCCTTCCCGGGGCTCTACGCCGCGGCCTTCAGCGGCTTCTACCTCCCGCTCATGCTCGTCCTCTGGCTCCTCATCCTGCGGGGGATCTCCATCGAGCTGCGCAACCACGTCGACAGCCCCGTCTGGGCCGCCTCCTGGGACGCGGTCTTCGGGGGGGCGAGCCTGCTCCTCTGCGTCGTGCTCGGCGCGGCCCTCGGGAACGTGGTGCGCGGGGTGCCCATCGAGGGGGACGGGCGGTTCTTCGTGCCCCTCTGGACCGACTTCGGCGTCACCGGGTACACGGGGGTGCTCGACCCCTACACGATCCTCGTCGGGCTCTTCGCGCTGGCGGCCCTGACCGTGCACGGGGCGCTCTGGGTCGCCCACAAGACGGAGGGGGACCTGCAGGCGCGGGCGCGGATCCTGGCGGGGCGCGCCTGGTGGGGGAGCGCGGTCCTCGCCGTGGCGGCCACGGCGGCGACCTTCCCCGTCCAGCCGCTGGTTGCGCGCCACCTCGGGGAGAGGCCCTTCTTCTGGGCGTTCCCGGCGGCGGCGGCGGCGGCGCTCGGGGCGGTGCGCGCGTTCCTCGGGCGGGGCCGTGACGGCCGGGCCTTCCTCGCCTCGGCCCTCTTCCTCGCCTTCATGCTCGGGACCGCGGTGGCGGGCCTCTGGCCGACCATCCTCCCCTCCACCCTGGACCCGGCCCGCGCCCTCACCATCGAGGGGACCGCGGGGCCGGAGCGGGGGCTGACCATGGCCCTCGCCTGGTGGATCCCGGGGATCCTGCTCGTGGCGGGGTACTTCGTCCACGTCTACCGGAGGTTCGCGGGGAAGGTGTCGGTGGAGGGGGACGGCTACTGAAGGCCGGAAGACCGTTCCGAAAACCGGAAGAACGAACCCGTCCCCTTCTTATCGGGTTCCCCCCCGCTATGATGGGACGGTGACGGAGCCGCCGGAGGATGCTCCGTTCCCCGGCCCCCCGCGGAAGGAGACACCATGCGCTTCCTCGTTCCCGCCGCCGCCCTCGCCGCCCTGCTCGGGGCCGCCCCCTCGCCGGCCGCCGCGAAGGAGCTCCCCCCCGAGCTCGCCGGCCTCGTCGCTGAGGGGGAGAAGTGGTTCAACGAGGCGGGGAAGACCGACACGCCCGATTCCCAGAGGAACGAGGCGCGGAAGAACGCCCTGATCAACCTGAAGAAGGCCAACGACATCCTCAACGCCCACTGGGACGCGAACCCCGGGGACCAGGGGGCCCTTGAGGACCGCATGATGAAGATCGGGCAGATGCTCTACTGGATCAAGAAGGAGAGCCCGATGGCGGTGCTCGAGGCCGCGGGCCTCGCGCCGAAGCGCGCCGCCCCCGCCGCCCCGCCCCCCTCCGCTCCCGCCGCCCCCGTCAACCCCGGCGGCGGCGGGGGCAATCCCTTCGATCGGGACCCGGCGGGCAAGCCCGCCCCCGCGCCCGAGGCCGGCCCCGCCGTCCCGGGCCGCCCCTCCTTCGAGGACGCCTTCAAGGAGGCGGAGGCCTACGAGAGGAAGCACCGCGCCGACGCCGCCGGGATCATGGAGCGCTACCACAGGCTGATGGCCGACTACCCCGAGGCGCTGGGACGCCCCGAGTTCATGAAGGCCGCCGAGCGGGCCGGGAAGGCGAACGCCGGCCTCAAGGACGTCTACCGGAAGATGCGGGACGCCGACCCCGACTCCCTCAAGGCGGCCGAGAGCCCCGAGGTGACGCGCATGATCCTCGTCCTCGGCAAGGACGTCGGCAGCCAGGACTCGGCGGTCCGCGAGCGGGCCGCGAGGATGATCGGCATGCTCGGCTCCGGCGAGGGGGTCTTCACCCTCGTGAAGGCCATGAAGAAGGAGAAGCAGGAGCAGACCCTCCAGGCCATGGCCGCGGCGCTGGTCTCCATCGGCGGGGCCAAGGCGACGGAGCAGGTCGCCTCCCTCCGGGACGAGAAGGACCTCGGGATGCGCGCCCTCGACGTCCTCCAGGCCCTCACCGGGAAGAACGCCGTGGACCGGAGGCTCGCCCTCAGGGAGATCGGCGGATTCGCCAAGGCGAAGGACGAGGCGGTCGCCGGGAAGGCCGTGGACTTCCTCGTCGGCCTCGGCCCCGAGGGGGCCCACGGGCTCGTCGAGGCGCTGGATTCGAACAACGTGGAGACGAAGATCAAGGTGATCGCGGCCCTCGGCGCGACGAAGAACCCGCAGGTGGCCAAGCCGCTCTCCAACTTCCTCATCGGGGGCGACGTGCCGAACACGATCCGCTGCCGGGAGGCGGCCATGGCGGCCATCGAGGGGCTGGGCGAGCCGGCGGTGCCCTACCTCTTCCACGGACTGCGGAACGGGCGGACGAAGATGTACACCGGGTTCCTGCTCCACAAGATCACGGGCGAGCGCTTCTCCTCCTCCCGTCCCGGCGACTGGGTGGACTGGTACAAGCGCAAGCACCCCGACTGGAAGCCGGGCAAGGAGGAGGAGGAGGGGGACGGGAAGGGCGAGTAGCCCCGCCGCCGATCCCCTCCCCGCCATGAGCACCGCCCCCCGCTTCCTCCGGGTCCTCCTCGTCCTCGCCTCCCTCGCCCTCCTGCCCCCCGGCGCCTCCGGCCAGGAGGCCCCCCCGCGACCGCGCCGCGTGGTGGTCCTCGGCATCGACGGGGCCGACGCGGAGGTCTTCACCCGGCTCCGGGCCGAGGGGAAGCTCCCGCACTTCGACGCCCTCGCGAAGCGGGGCGCCTTCCGCCCGCTCGCGACCACGAACCCCGCGCAGTCCCCCGTGGCCTGGGCCGCCTTCGCCACCGGGTCGAACCCGGGGAAGTCCGGGATCTACGACTTCCTCCGCCGGGACCCCGACCGCCCGGGGAAGATCGAGGTGAGCCTCGCCTCCCCGACCTCGGTGCCCTTCGGGCCGGAGGACTGGCTGCGCAACCTCCTCCCCTTCCTCCTCGGGGCGGCCGGGGGGCTCCTCGTCTCCGGCGCCGCGCTCCTCCTCCTCCGCCTCCTCGGGATGGAGGAGCGGAACCGGCGCCGGGCCGCGCTGGCGGCCGGCTTCGCCGCCGCCGCCCTCCTCGGGGTCCTCTCCCACCGGGTGGTCGGCTGGATCCCCGCCACCGTCCCGAAGGCGATCTCCAACCGGCGGGGGACCTCCCTCTGGGTCGCCCTCGGCGAGGCCGGCGTCCCGACGCTCGCCGTGGAGGCGCCGGTCTCCTTCCCCGCGGACCGGGCCGCGAACCTCCGGCTCCTCTCGGGCCTCGGCACCCCCGACGTCCAGGCGACCTGGGGCCTCTGGACCTTCTTCACCGACGACCCGAGGGAGAACGCCCGCGCCGAGACCGGCGGGACCGTGGAGTTCCTCGCCTTCGACGGGGAGGGGACGGCGCGCACCCGGGTCTACGGGCCGCGGAACTTCACCCTGGGGGACGGGGAGCGGGAGGAGATCCGGAAGCAGGCCCGCTTCGCGAAGGGGGTCTTCGACCTGAAGGTGGGGGTGCCCTCGGCGAAGCGGTTCGAGCAGATGGTCGCCCACCACGCGGGGAAGGCCGACCAGGCCTCCTGCCTCCTCGAGATCCGGCGGGACCCGGCCGGGAAGCGGGCCACGGTGCGCGTCGGGGCCGGGGGGCCGCGCCCGGTGCTCGACCTCCCCCTGCCGGCCGCGGCGGGCGGCCCCCCGGCCCCGCTCCCGGCCCCCGGCGACGGGTCGGTGCGCTGGTCCGCGCCGGTCGTCCTCGAGGAGGGGAAGTGGAGCGGCTTCCTCGACTTCGAGTTCGTGCTGAACCCGCTCGTGAAAGTGAAGGGGATCGCGAAGATGATCCTCGAATCGGCGGGCGGGGAGCGTCCCTTCCGCCTCCTGCTGGAGCCGGTCAACTTCGACCCGCGGGAGGTGCCGGAGGCGGTGGAACTCTCCTTCCCCGCGGGGTTCGCCCCCTCCCTCGCCTCGAAGGCGGGGCTCTACCACACGCTCGGCTGGCCCTGCCTCACCAACCCGGTGAAGGACATGCTGCTCTCCGACGAGGCCTTCCTCGGGAACGTGCGGGAGGTGCTCGCCGAGCGGAAGCGGAAGCTCCGCGCCGCGCTGGCCGACCCCGACTGGCGGTTCCTCTTCATGATGTTCTCCGAGGTGGACCGGGTGCAGCACGCGCTGTGGCGCCACGTGGACGGGAGGAGCCCCCTCCACGACGCCGCGACGGCGGCGAAGTACGGGCCGGCCATCGAGGAGTTCTACGTCGCCATGGACGGGGAGGTCGGGGCCATCGTGGAGGCCTGCGGGCCGGACACGGCGGTCCTCGTCATGAGCGACCACGGCTTCGCCCCCTTCCGGCGCGGGGTGAACCTGAACACCTGGCTGCTCCGGGAGAAGTTCCAGCGCAACAAGGGGGGGGTGGCCGGGACCGGCGACGAGAAGGACGTCACCCAGCTCTTCGCGGAGACCGACTTCTTCGCCCGCATCGACTGGGAGGAGTCGCAGGCCTACGCCGTCGGCCTCGGCGCGATCTACGTCAACCTGGAGGGGCGGGAGAAGCAGGGATCCGTCGCCCCCGCGGACTACGACGCGGTCTGCGCGGCGATCCGGGAGCGGCTCCTCGCCCTGCGGGACGGGGACGGGTCGAGGGTGGTCCGCGAGGTCTACCTCGGGAAGGACCTCTACCGGGGGCCCACGGCGGCGAAGTTCGCGCCCGACCTCGTGGTCGGGTTCGAGCGGGGGTACCGGGTCTCCTGGCAGACGACCCTCGGCGGCGGCGGCTCCGAGGTGATCGAGGACAACCGCTTCCCCTGGAGCGGGGACCACTGCTCCGTGGATCCCTCGCTGGTGCCGGGGATCCTCGCCACCTCCTTCCCGCTCGGGGCGGGGGAGCCGTCGGTGATGGACGTGGGGCCGACGGTGCTCGACCTCCTCGGGGTCCCCCGGCCCGCGGAGTGGGACGGGAAGAGCCTGGTGGGGAAGTGAACGAGGAGGGACCCGCCCCCGCGGCGGCTCCGGCGAAGCGCCCCTGGTGGGTGCCGCTGCTCGGCGTCGGGACCATGGGGCTCGGGGGGGTGCAGGGGCTGGGGGGGATGGGGATCCTCCTGGCGGGGATGCAGCTGAAGGGACCGGGGGCGGCGACCTTCCTCCTCGCGAGCGCGGCCTGGCTCCTCCCCGGCGCCCTTCTCGTGGCGGCCGGCATCGGGATCGTGATCGGGGCCCGCTGGGCGCGCGGGCTCTCGCTGGCGGCGGTGGCCGCGGGCGCGGCCGGGGTGGGGGCGGTGGCCCTGCGGAGGGAGCGCATCCCGCCGGCGGTGGCCGACCTCGTCGAGTTCGCCTCCTCCCAGGGCGGGGTGCAGAAGCAGCTCTCGGAGGCGCTCGCGAACCTGCGGAAGGGGCCGACGGGGGACCCGGTGGCGATCCTCCGGGACCCGGCGCAGGCCCCGGTCCAGGGGGCCATCTACACCGGGTACTGCTGCTGCCCGGCCCTCCCCTGGCAGATCCTCCTCCTCCTGGTCTGCGCGACCCCCCTCGGGCGGCGGATCGCCGCGGCCCCGCCTTCCTCCCGCTGACCCCGGTCCTCCGCACCGGGGGAGGCGCCTCCCGCCGCCCGCGCGCCCGCCCGGGGACCCGGGCCGGGTCCCGTCCCTAGACGAAGGCCCGCAGCATCCCGAGGATCCGCTGCCTCCACTTC
>JAKLKS010000146.1:0-2537 GCA_023150535.1 Planctomycetota bacterium | reverse complement strand
GCGACAGCGCCAGGTCGCTCCGGTAGACCTCCTCGAGCCGCTCCCCGAAGCCCCGCCCGAGCACGTCGAGGGAGATCTCGTGGTTGATCCGGAAGGAGCGCGTGTCCATGTTCGCCGAGCCGAGGATCGACCAGGCGCCGTCCACCACCACCGACTTCTGGTGGAGCACCGGCCCCAGCCGCTCGTGGATGGCCACCCCCGCCCGCAGGAGGCGCCCGTAGGTGGAGCGCCCCGCCTCCAGCGCCAGCGGGACGTCGGACTGCGAGGGCACCACGAGCCCCACGTCCACCCCCCGCCGCGCCGCCCCCTGCAGGCTCCAGAGCACCCGCGCGTCGGGCATGAAGTAGGCCTGCGTCGCGTGGACCGATTCCCGGGCCGCGTGGATCGCCCGGCGGAGCACGATGCGCACGTAGGGCCGGCCGATCACCGGGTTCGTGGGGAGGACGCGGACCCCGTGGTCCCCGGCGGGGGAGAGGGCGGGGAAGTAGTCCGCGGGGACCACCGCGTCCCCCTCCTTCCGCCACCGGCAGCCCATGAACACCCTCTGGAGGAACTTGACCGCGGGCCCCTCCACCTTGAGGTGGGTGTCCTTCCACCGGTCGTCCGCCCCCGCGGAGGACTCGTACTCGTCGCCGATGTTCATCCCCCCGGTGAACCCGACCCGGCCGTCCACCACGAGGATCTTCCGGTGGTTCCTGCGGTTGAGGACCCACTGTCCGTGCTTGACCCTCCAGGGGGCCACGGGGTTGTAGACCAGGACCCGCACACCCCGCGCGGCGAGGTCCTCGAAGAAGCCCTCGGGCGTCCCCCAGCAGCCCACGGCGTCCACGGTGAGGTTCACCGTCACCCCCGCGGCCGCCCTCCGCGCCAGGGCCTCCGCGAAGCGGCGCCCGACGCCGTCGGCCTCGAAGATGTAGGTCTCCAGGTTCACGTGGTCCCGCGCCCCCTCGACGGCCTCCAGCATGGCGGAGAAGGCGTCCCGTCCCTGCGTGTAGAGCGTCACCCGGTTGCCGAAGGTCACCGGGTGGACCCGGAAGTGGCCCATGGCGCGCAGCAGCCGGGGCGGCGTCGCCCTCGCCGCCGAGAGCCGGACCGCGGGCCGGGGGTGGCCGAACCCCGGGAGGAGGGCGAGGGAGGGAATCCGGAGGAGCGGGTCCCCGGATTCCCCCCCCTGTCCGCGCGCTTCGCTCAATCGTCCCCGCCGAGGAGCTCCTTCAGCTTCTTCAGGATCTCGTCCTCGGCCACCTTCCCGAGGATCTTCTTCAGGTCCGGAGGCTTCACCTTCGGCTTCGACAGCGTCCCGCCGAGCCCGAAGGGGAGGTTCCCCTCCTCGTCGAAGAGCGCCTGCAGCCGCTGCTTCCGCTTCTCCTTCATCCGCAGGAACTTCGCGCCCACGTCGTAGTCGAGCTTCCCGTCGAAGGAGGTGGTGCCGCGGAGCACCATGTCGTGCTCCTTCCCGCCGATGGAGAGCCGCTCGTTGCGCACCTTCCGGTCCGCCACGGTGAACTCCGTGGCCACCGTCCGGAACTCCATGGACTTCGCGCCCCCGAGCATCTCCAGGAGGTCCACGAGGATCCCGCTCCCGGAGATCCCCCCCTCGGACATCTCCAGCGTCCCCCTGCCCTTCAGCGTGGGCTCCACGGCCTTCCAGTCCGCGCCCCGCCCCTCGAGGTGGAGGTCGAGCTTCAGCCGCCCCGCCACGGTCCCGGTCTCGGCCACGGCGAAGAGGGGGACCACCTGCTTCAGGAGCCAGGCCATGGCCCGGTCCACCTGCACCCCCTCGGCCCTGAGGTCGAGGACGTGGTCCCCCGGCTCCGCGTCGAGGGAGAGGATCCCGGAGGCGGCGACCTTCCCCCCGTTGACCGTGCCGTCCACGGAGCGGGCCCGGAGGACGCCTCCCTGGAGGATCGCGTCCACCGACGCGTCCCGCAGCTCGAAGGCCTCGGTGCGGACGGAGTCGAGCGCGAGGAAGGCGGTGCCCGCGAGCCCGCGCAGGGAGAGGGGCTCGGGGAGCGCGCCCTTCAGCGCCACCTTCCCCTTCGCCCGCCCGATCTCCATGGGGTCGAGGGGGAGGAGGTCGGGGCGGGCGCGGGTGAGGGAGCCGAGGTCGATGTCGAGGTCGGCCGCGGCGTCGAGGGAGCGGCGGCCGGAGGCGAGCACGGCGCTCCCGCGGGCGGCGACGGCGCCCCCGTCGGAGGCGATCCTCGCCTCGAAGAGGGCGGTCTCCTCCGAGCGGTCGAAGGAGCCGTCCAGCGCCGCCGTCACCTTCTCCTGCCGCCAGGGGGCGCCGCCCCCGGGGGCGGGCCAGGAGAGCCCGGCGAGGGAGATCTCGGAGGCGACCTGCAGCGGCGCCTTCCCGTCGGCGGCGGAGGCCCGGAGGCGGAGCGCCGCCCGTCCCTGCGCGTCGGGCGCGGGCTCACCGAGGCCGGCCCGCGCGGCGAGGTCGAGGATCGCCGCGAGCCCGCCGCCCCCCTCGGCCCGCAGGTCGACGGCGCCGCCCGCGGACCCCGTCCCGGTGACGCGGAGGTCGGCCTCGG
>JAKLKS010000145.1 GCA_023150535.1 Planctomycetota bacterium | reverse complement strand
TGAGGACCCTGCGCCTGCTCTGCGAGGACACCGAGGTCCTCGCCGCCCGCGACGGGAAGGGGCGGTCCCTCCCCTTCCGCCTGGAGGGGGGGATCCTCTCCCTCGACCTCGCCGCTCCCCTCCCCCGGGACGCCGCGGAGGCCGTCACCGTCTCCTACAGGAGCCGCCCCCGGCAGGGGGTCTTCTTCCACGCCCCGACCCCCGACGCCCCCTCGACCCCGCTCTCCCTCTACAGCCAGGGCGAGGGGACCGACAACCGCCGCTGGTTCCCCTGCTACGACGAGCCCGACGACCGGCTCACTTGCGAGGTCCTCGCCACGGTGCCCACCGATCTCAGGACCGTCTCCAACGGCCTCCTCCTCGGGAGCCGCCCCGCCGGCGAGGGGCTCCGCGAGGACCACTGGAAGCTCGAGCAGCGCGTCCCCACCTACCTCGTCTCGCTCATCGTGGGGAAGTACGAGACCGCGGCCGCCTCCTGGGAGGGGATCCCGCTGGAGTACAACGCGCCGCCGGGGCGCGCCGCCGAGATGGCCCTCGGCTGCGACGGCACCCCCGCCATGATGGCCTTCTTCTCGGAGTACACCGGGCGCCGCTACCCCTACCCCCGCTACGCCCAGACCACGGTCTGGGACTTCGTCTACGGGGGCATGGAGAACGCCTCCGCCACGACCATGAACATGCGCCTCCTCCACGGGAAGGAGGCGCGGCCGAACTACTCCGGGGACGGGCTCGTCGCCCACGAGCTCGCCCACCAGTGGTTCGGGGACCTCCTCACCTGCCGGACCTGGGACCACCTCTGGCTCAACGAGGGCTTCGCCACCTACTTCACCGACCTCTTCTTCGAGCACCGGGACGGGGCCGGCGCCTTCTCCCTGGAGCGGCGGGAGCAGAACCGCGGGTACATGGAGCGCACGCCGGAGCCCGCGGGCCTCGGCCTCGAGCCCTCCCCGCGCGGGGACGTCCCGCGCGAGCTCTTCGGGGGGAAGCAGTACAACCGCGGCGCCGCGATCCTCCACCAGCTCCGGCTGGAGCTCGGCGACGGGCCCTTCCGCGACGGGATCCGCCGCTACGTGAAGGAGAACGAGGACCGGGCCGTCGTCAGCGAGGACCTCCGCCGCTCCATGGAGGCGGCCGCCGGGCGGGACCTCTCCTGGTTCTTCGGCCAGTGGGTCTACGGGGCCGGCTACCCGGTCCTCGAGGCCTCCGCCGAGTTCCGCGACGGGAGCCTCCTCGTCACGCTGGAGCAGGTGCAGAAGGGGGGCGGGGGGCAGCCGGAGGTCTTCCGGATCTCGCTGCCCGTGGCGTTCCCCGCCGACGGGAAGCTCCAGCGCCACCGGCTCGACCTGCGGGCGAGGAAGGCGACCTTCGCCCTCCCCGCGGCGGCGGCGCCCGCCTTCCTCCTCGCCGGGGACGGGGGCGGCGCCTTCGCGCGGGTCCGCGTGAAGCAGGGGCCGGAGGCCTGGATCGCGGCGCTGGCCGACCGGGAGACCCTCCCCGCCGAGCGCCTCGACGCCGTGGAGGCGCTGGCCGCCTGGCCGGACGGGGCGGCGGCGGCCCTCTCCGGCGCGGCGAAGGGAGATCCCTCCTGGGAGGTGCGGAAGGAGGCCGTGGACGCCCTCGGGCGGATCCCCGGCCCCGCCTCCCTGGCGGCGATCCTCGCCGCCGCCGCCGACGCCGACGCCCGCGTCCGCGAGGCCGCCGCGGAGGCGCTCGGGGGCCGGACGCGGGAGGAGGCGGCGGAGACGCTCCGGAAGCTCCTCCGCTCCGACGGGAACTCCTATGTCCGCTCCGCCGCCGCCCGCTCCCTCGGCGGGGTCCACGCCGAGGAGGCCCTCGGGGACCTCGCGCTGCTCCTCGGGGAGGACTCCCACCGGGAGACGCTCCGGCAGGGGGCCCTGGAGGGGCTCGCCGCCCTCGGGGACCGGCGGGCGATCGAGCTCGCGCGCCCCTACCTGCGCTACGACTGGGCGCGGGGGGACCACCAGAGGATGCGGGAGGCGGCGCTCGGCGTGCTCCTCGCGCTGGACCCCGACGCGCCCTCGACGCGGGCGGCCGTGGCCTCGCTCGTCGACGACCGCAACCACCGGATGCGGGAGCACGCCTGCCGGGTGGCCGGGGACTGGGCGGTTCGGGAGGCGGTGGAGGCGCTCCGGGCGCGGGCGGAGAAGGACCCCTTCGAGTCGGTCCGCGGGGCGGCGAAGGGGGCGCTGGAGAGGATCGCGAAGGCGGGGGCGAAGTAGCCCGCCCCCCGCCTACCTGTAGATCTTCGAGAAGAGCGCCTCCGCCTTCTCCCCGTCCAGGGTCTTGAGGACCTTGTACTCCTCCAGCGCGCCGCCCCGGTCCCCCTTCTCGAGGAGGAGGAGGCCGAGCTGGTAGTGGGCCGGGGCGTGCTTGGGCTCCACGCGGATGGCGTCGAGGAAGGCGTTCTTCGCCTCGTCCACCCTCTTCAGCTTCCAGAGGAGCGCCCCGAAGTTCGCCCGGGCGTCGGCGTCCCCGTCGTCCCGGGCCAGCGCCTCCTCGAAGGTCTTCACCGACTCCTCGTGCATCCCCTTCTTCGCGTAGGCGTAGGCGAGGTTCGCCCGCGCCTGGCTGAAGCGGGGCTTGATGCGCAGGGCCGCCTGGTAGCAGTCGACCGCCTCGTCGGTCCTCCCCAGGGCCTGGAGCGAGACGCCGAGGTTGTTGTAGGCCCGGGCGTAGTCGGGGCGGATCTTCACCGCCTCCCGGGTCGCGTCCACGGCCTTCTCGTAGGAGCCCATCAGGTAGTAGGTCATGCCGAGGTTCTTCCACGCGTGGTCGAAGCCGGGGCGCAGCCGCACCGCCTCGCGGAAGGCCTCGGCGGCCTCGGGGTAGCGCTTGAGGGCGAAGTAGGCGACGCCGAGGTTCTTGTGCTCCTGGGCGTCGTCGGGCTCGATGCGGATGGCCTCGCGGCAGGAATCGGCCGCCTCGGCCGGCCGGCCCGCGTTGTAGCAGGCGACCCCGAGCCGGTTCCAGGCGCGGGCGCTCTTGGGGCGGAGCTTCACGACCCGCTTGCAGGCGTCCACCGCCTCGGGGGCGAGCCCGGCGGCGGTGCAGGCGGCCCCGAGGCGGGACCAGGCGTCGGCGTCCTCCGGGTCCATCCCGACCGCGGCCCGGGCGGCGAGCATGGCCTCCCGGGGCCGGTTGAGGGCGAGCTGGGCGTCGGCCACGGCCGACCAGGCGGCGGCGTCCTTCTTGCCCGCCCCCGCCAGCGCCTCCAGCTCCCGCAGCGCCCCCTCGAGGTCGTCCTTGAGGAGGAGCGCGCAGGCCGGGAGGAAGCGGTCCGGGTCCCGTCCCGCCTGCGCCCCCCCGTGGTCCCCCACCTTCACGAACTCGGTGCTGGAGAGGTCGTCCAGGCGCGGGGCGGGCACGACGTAGGCGAAGGAGCCCTGGGGGAGGGAGCGGGAGACGACCATCCCGACGACCTCGCCGTCCATGGCGAGGACGGGGGCGCCGGAGGAGGTGGGCTCGAGCCGGGCGGTGATCCGGAGCACCTGCCCGAGGACCGGAAGCTCCCGGGCCCCGACGAACTCCCCGGTCAGGCCGTCCTTCGAGGGGGAGAGGCGGCCCCCCACGACGGCCAGGGACTCGCCCGTGCGGGGCGCGGCGTGGGAGAAGGAGAGGGGGACGGCGACCCGGTCGGGGATGTCCACCGCGGCCAGCACGAGGTCGGCCTCGGAGTCCTCGGCCAGGATGCCGAGGACGTCGTGGACGGAGCCGTCGGAGCGCATCACGCGGGCCGACTTCGCCCCCTGGAAGAGGTGGCGGCAGGTGACGATGCGCCCCTCGGCGGTGAAGAAGCCGGAGCCCTCGGTGAGGGTGTTGTAGTCGGCGTCGTAGGGGATGACGGAGACCACGGACGGCGCGGTCCGCTCGACCAGCGCTCGCAGCGCCCGGGACCCATCCTGCTCCGTCGGAGACGATTCGCTCATGGTCGGACCCTCCCGGGGAGCGGCTCCTGCGGCCGTTCCTGCGACCCCACGCGACGGGGCATCATACTCCGGGGGGGTCCCCACGCCGGCGGAAGACCCAGAGCCCGACCCCGAGCATGGCCAGCAGCGCCGCCGCCGCGGGGTGGAGCAGCAGGGGCACCCCCCGGGCGTCCTCCTGGAGGGGGGTCATGGAGGGGCGCCGCAGGCTCTCCGCGAGGGCGTCGGGGCCGGCCTCGAAGGCGGTCTCGCTCCGCTCGTCCCCGTCGTAGAAGGCGACGAACTCGAAGGGCCCCTCCCCCTTCCGCCGCCCCTCGTCCCACATCCGCAGGAGGTCCCCCGGAGGCAGGGTCCGCCTCCCGAGCACCTCCGCCAGGGGGATCCGGATCGACTCCTGGTAGGCCTGGAAGATCACCTCGGTGCAGACGAGGCGGTCCGTGGAGAAGAAGTCGAAATCGAAGTCGTAGGGCTTCCCGTGCTGGGAGAGGGCGCGGACGAGGGCGCGGCGGATCTCCTCCGGCGGCAGGCGGGGCCGGAGCACCGCCACGGCGTCCGCCCCGCCCATGGACTCCTCCATGGAGGTGAAGATCACCCCCTCGCTCACGGCCTCGAGGACCTCGCGGCGGTGGCCGTCGTGGTCGGGCTCCGCCAGGGCCGGGAGGAGGGGGACCACGGCCGGGTCGTCGGCGACCCCCGCCGCGAGGAGCCCCTCGACCCCGCCGACGTAGAGGGCGGAGTGCTTCCAGAACCCCGGGAGGAAGGCGTTGGAGAGGTACCAGTTCCGCCGCTCGACGAGGATGTCCCCGGGCCTCAGGCGCGAGCGCAGCGCCTCCACCTGCTCCGGGGAGATCATCCCCTCCCGGCCGCTCCTCTTCCGGAGGCGCGCGTCCCCGATCCAGGCGGAGACGACGGCGGAGGCGGCGTAGCGGCCGGCGTCCCCCGTGCCCACCGCCCGGGCGACGGCGTGGTCCCACTTGTAGCGCCAGAGGCGCTCGGAGAGCCGCGCGGCGACCTCCCCGCCCTGCCGGGCGCGGAGCGCGATGCGGTCCCAGGGGGTCCCCGCGGGGAGCCTCCCCCCCGCCGCCATCCCCTCGAAGCGCGCCGCCGCCGCGGCCATGGCGTCGAGGAGATCGGTGTCCGCGAGGTTCCCCCGGATCCGCTCGAAGGTCCCCGGGGGGATCTCCCCCGCCGGGTCCCCCTCGTTGAGCTTCTTCCGCGCGCGGGGGGCCTCCTCGAAGGCGTCCACGAGCTGCATCCCCCGGGCGACGAGCTCCGTCCCGGCGCCGTACCCGACGAGGAACCCCCGCTCCGCGAGCCCCGCACCCTCCCGGTCCGGCTCCCGGTAGAACCAGGCGAGGCGCACCAGCACCTCCCGGCAGGAGAGGTAGGTGAGGAGCTGGCCCCGGATGGCGCGGTCCGTGGCCGGCTCGTAGAAGTCGGTCCGCCCGGCGTCGATGGCCGCCCGGATCTCCCGCATCCGCCCCTCGAGGTCCTCCAGCGCGTCGAGGGTCCCCGCCAGGGTCCGGGCGTCCCTCTCCACCGCCGCCGCCGCCTCCGCCGCCGGCAGGTCCCGCCAGGGGGAGGGCATCGAGGCGATCTCCTCCCACCCGGTCCCCCGGAGCCCGGCGAGGAACCAGGCGATCCCCCCGGCGAGCGCCACCGCCGCCAGCCCCGCGCCGACCCTCCGCCGCACGCGGCGCTCCTCCGGCGGGAGGAGGGGCGTCCCGGTCTCCGCGCCGTAGCGGTCGCGGAGCGCCTCCACCTTCGTCAGGAGCTCCGCCCGGGCCCGGGCGACCCGCGCCACCGCGCCCCGCCGGGCGAAGAGGGGGAGCAGCGCCTCCAGCGCCTCGGTCCACCGCTGCATGCGGGCGGCGTAGGCGCGGGCCGCGAGGCCCGCCGCCGGGAGGGAGACGAGGAAGACCGCCGTCACCGACAGGCTCCGCGACCAGGCGTGGACGAGGACCCCGAGCATCCCCCACCAGAGGGTGAAGAGGACGAGCCCCGCGACCACGCGCAGGAAGGGGAGGACCGCGGGGCCGGCCCCCTCGCGGCGCGCGGCGGCGCCGGCGGCGCGGGAGGCGAGGCGGTAGGGCAGGAAGCTCCCGAGGAGGCCGTAGAGGAGGACGGGGAAGCCGAGGAGGAGGATCAGCCCCCGCCCGAGGAAGGCCAGCAGCGCCCGGACGGGGCGGTCGTGGAAGTCCACCGCGCTCCCCGGCACGCCGGCGCGGCCGGCGGCGCGGAGGTACCGGGCGTGGAGGCGGCCGACCTCCTCCACCGCCCGCGGGTCGGCGGCGAGGAAGTGGTTGAGGGCGGCGCCGGCGATGCGGCGGACCTCCTCCCGGGGGAGGGAGGGGACGCCGGGCCTCCCGCTCCTCTGCTCGGCGTGGAGGTCGGCGACGGCGTCCACGAGGGGCTCGAGGTCGACGCGGTCGAGGTGGTGGATGAGGGGGCGGAGGGAGGCGGCGATGCGCTCCTGGATGGCGCGGAGGGCGAGCGGGCGGCTCCCGCCGAGGAGGTCGCGGACCTCGAAGGGGTGGCCGACGCGGACGACGGCGTCGCCGCGGAACATCTGCTTCGGGTGGAAGGAGAGGCCGACGGGGACGACCCTGAGGCCGAGGGCGCCCTTCGATTCCTCCTCGGCGTCGAGCGCGATGCGGGCGGGGCCGGATCGGACGGTCTTGAGCTCGGGGTCGGCGTGGGTGAGGCCCTCGGGGAAGATGGCGCAGGCGGCCCCCTCCTTCAGGGCGCCGGCGATGGCGGCGAGCGCGTCGAGGTTGCGGCGCTGGCTGGAGCCGCGGTCCTGGGGGCGCTCGATGGGGATGGCGCCGAGGTTGCGGAGGAGGAGGCCGAGGAGGGGGACCTTGAAGAGCGGTCCCTTGGCGGCGAAGCGGACGGGGCGGGGGGAGGCGACGATGAGGGCGGCGGGGTCGAGGAGGGAGTTGGGGTGGTTGAGGACGAGGAGGACGGGGCCGGTCGGGGGGATGCGCTCGGGGTGCTCGACGCGGAGGGTGCGGTAGTAGATGCGGAGCGCGAGGCGGGAGAGGAGGCGGGAGAGGCGGTGCCAGGAGGGGGACACGGCGGGGAGGATAGCGCGGGGAGGGGGGCGGGCGGGAATCGAGGATCCTCCGACGGCCAGTCGGCTCCCCCCCTACGGCCCCGGACCCGCCCTCCGGAACACGTTCTCCCGCTCCAGCGGCAGCTGGAACGCGTCCGCCACCCGCGTCATGTAGTTCCCCCAGGCCACGTGCCAGACGATGTCCAGCGCGCGCTCCCGCCCGAACATGCGCACGAGCCCCTCCACCTCCCCCGCCGTCACCGCCCAGGGCTCCGCCGTCATCCGCCGCGCGAACCGGAAGGCCGCCCGCTCCGCCGCCGGGAATCCCGCCCACTCCCCGTCCGCGAGCCGCGCCGCCCGCTCCGCGACCTCCGCCTCCCCCATGCCCGCGACCGCGAGCAGCATCTCGCTGTGGCCCATTCAGTAGAAGCAGTCGCTCGTCCGCGTCACCACCCAGAAGACGGAGTGCGTGAACACCTCGTCGAGCTTCGCCTCCTCCTGGAAGGTCTCCATGGTCCGGAACCAGGCCTGCGTGAGTTCCGGCTGGTACCCCATGGTCACCGCCCCCCAGGCGACCCGTGCCTGGCGCTGGCGGTTCTGCCGCGGGAGGCGCGCCTTCCGCACACCGTCCGGCGGGGGGATCCGCGCCGCCCGCCCCTTCTGCACCTCGAGGAGCGCCCGCAGCTCCTCCGGCCCCTTCCCGTCCCAGGCGGACCGCCCCGCATCCGCGGTCTCCTCTCCAGCAGATGCCGCGGGCGCCGCCCGCGCCGGCACCGCGGGCTCCTGGTCCTGGTGGAGCCGCGCCTCCCGGGGAGGGAGCGCCGTCCCGCCGCCCGCGGCGAGGCCGAGCCCGTGGAGGATCCGGTCCTGGAAGTTCCCGTGGGCCACGGCGTGCACGAGGGCCACGACGTCGTCGGGGCCGAGGAGTTCGACGAGGCGCCGCACCTCCTCGTCGGAGATCCGGGAGGCCTCCAGCGTGAGGCGCCGAGCGAAGGCGAAGGCGGCCGCCTCGGCGGGGTCGTCGGTCGCCTCGACGGAGGCGAGCCGCTCCGCGTCCCAGCCGGCGGCGGCGAGGTCGAAGGCGGCGGTCTCCCGGCCGGCGGCGCAGCGGTTGGCGTCGGCCACGACCCAGCGGACCCGGGCGGAGAGGACCGGGCCGAGCGGGTTGCGGCGGCGGTGGACGAAGTCGAGGTCGAGCTGGGCGGCGGTGGTGGCGGGGAGGGCGTCCACGAGGGTCCGCGCCCAGGCGGGAAGCGGGGGGGCGCCGCGGGACAACCGCTCCCAGGCGGCGGCGTCGGTGGCGGCGGGGAAGGGGGCGGAGGGGGAGGTCGCGGAGGGGGTTCCGCCGGAGGAGGCGCAGCCGGCGGCCACGGCCGCGGCGAGGAGGAGCCCCGCCATGAAGGGGTGCGACCGCTCCGCGGGGGGATTCTCCCTCATGCCGGCCTCCGGTCCCGGAGAGGGACGCGGGGGCGGTCCCGATGCAACGGCGGGGGCCGCCGGAGGGGACCGCGGGTCGGAGCCCTCCCCGTCACCGCGCGAGGACCGTCGGATCCACCTGGAAGGTGACCCCGGCCTCCCGATCCATCGCCAGGATCCTCCAGGTCCTCCGACCCGAATCCTCCATCACATGCCCCGACAGGAGCAGGAGGCCCCCCTCCCCCTCCAGGGGCGCCATGCGCTCGCCGAAGCGGAGGATGCCCGGAGGCCCGTCGACCCTGCGGAGAACCCGACCCGTCCTCCCGGACAGCAGGAAGGCCGCCCCGGCCGGCTCCGGATCCAGGGGGAAGCGACCGGAGCCCGGCGAGCCCACCCAGGGGTCCGGGATCCCGTCCCCGTCGGCGTCCCCCGCGAGGGCGAGGTCGGTCCACCCTTCCAGGGTCGGAACCTCCCCGGATCGCTCCCACAGCAGGGCGCCACTCATCCCCGAGTGGGCAGCCAACCTCCCCCGGGGGAACCTGCCCGACGTCGTCACGGCCGGCCCGGTGTCCCCGGTCGAATCGGGGTCTCCGCCGGGCTCCAGGATCAGCAGGTCGGACACCCCGTCGCCGTCGATGTCGGGGATGGGGTCCATCCGCCTGCCGAGGTTCCCGCCCGCCGCCGTTCCCGGGATGCGCGAGATCGCGCGTCCGGAAGCGCTCGACACGAGGGTGACGAGGGATTCCCATCCCCTCCCCGCCGCCCCCGGTCGGGACCAGGCGACGGCAAGGTCGGGAATCCCGTCGCCGTCGGAGTCACCCAGCCGGCAGGAACGGACCGCGGACCAGCCGGGCTCCCGGATCGAGGAGAGGAAGGCGCCGGTGCGCCCGGAGTGCAGCCGCACGTCCGCGAGTCCCTCCCGGGGCGAGTCCACGGGGGCGGGAGACCGAAGGGCAAGATCCGGGGTCCCGTCGCCATCGATGTCACCCAGGGCGCTCCCTTCGCGCCCGAACTCCGCGGCGCCGTCGCCCGGGACCACCGTCAGCAGGACCGCTCCCGAACGGCCGGAGAGGATCCGCACGGTCCCTCCCTCCATCCCCCGAACCTCCTTGCGGGGGCACCCGGCGACGAGATCCCGCACCCCGTCGCTGGTGAAGTCCGCAGAGCCATCGAGGAAGCCCCTCCACTCCATGGCGGGGGACTCGCCGTCCCGCCTCCAGATGACCCGTCCATCGGATCCCGACAGGGCGAGGAGAAGCCCTTCCTCGAGTCCCAGGCGAACCGCCGAGGGGAGGATCCAGGCCGCGCAGTCCTCCCGCCCGTCGCCATCCACGTCCCCCAGGGGCTCCAGTCCTGCCAGGGACCATGCGTCCTCTCCGATCGCCGGGGCGGCGGGGATCCCGCCGCCCGGGGATGGGGCGGAACAGGCGATCACCACGGGAAGCAGGCTCGCCAGGAGCACGCCGCGGACCGCTGCAACCCCCGACCGCGGGAGCGTCATGGACACGGTGGAGAGGCGCTTCCCTTGATGGGCGGTAACTCCCATGACTCGAACGCCTCCCTGGGCATTCCCATCCGTCCAACCGGATCGACGACCCACCGCACTCGCTGCTTCACCAAGATCCTATCCCCTGTCCCGGGGAGGGTCGGTTCCGATGCAACGGCCGGGGCTACTCCCCCGCTTCCCGGAGGAATTCCCCGTCGGCCGCGAGGAAGTGGACACGGGGAGGCGGCCCCTCCTCCATGCCGAGCCCGGGCGCCCCGACGAGCAGGGCAGGGCGTCCCTTCGCCGCAGGAACGGGGGCGGATGAAAGCGCGGCTCCGAACTTCCCTCCGGGCCGGGGTCCCCGGATCCTGCGGAGGTCCTTCCCGGTCCTTCCCGCGAGGACATGGACCACGCCCGGGTTCTCCAGGCGGAACTCCCCGTCGAGGTCGGCCATCGGTTCGCCGAGGAGAACGACCCGTCCCCCATCGCTTCCGTGTCCCTCCACGGCGGCGACGGAGTTCCAGGGGGCGTGGAGTCCCTGCTGGCTCTCCCGCGACCAGAGGATCCCGCCCGACTTCCCGGAGACGGCATGGAGCCTGGATCGGTGGCGGGGAGGCGCTCCCATCGGCCCCTTCCACTCGTGGGGCTTCCACGGGTCGTGAAGGGCATCCAGGACGAGGAGATCGTGGATCCGGTCACCGTCCAAGTCACCGGCATCGAGGAGGATACTCGGGCGACCCTCGGGGCCCTCCACCCCGGCCCTCCACAGCGACCCGCCCTGGGCGGTCGATGCGACCTGGATCCAGTAGCCCTTGCCGGGATCGCCGCCCGTTCCGGGGATCCAGCCGATGCCGATCTCCGGCCTCCCGTCCCCGTCCAGGTCGTCGAGGACCCCTGCGGCCGCGGCTTCGCCCTTCTCGTCACGAAGGGTCAGGACCCTCCGCCCTTTCGAGGGAGAGTGGAGGATCACCATGCCCGCCCCCAGGGCACCGATCTCCCCGCGGCCGTCGCCGTCGATGTC
>JAKLKS010000144.1 GCA_023150535.1 Planctomycetota bacterium | reverse complement strand
GGGAGCGGTGTACCGCCCACGGCGGGGGTGGAGGGGCCGGCGGAGACGGGTGGGTGGGGGGGACCCCCGGAACCGGAGGGGGCTTCCCCGGCGGGAAGGGTGGGTCCGGGAGGTGCCGGCGGTCGGGGGCGCCAGAATTGTCCTATTTCAAATTGTGTTGGAATATGACATACTCGACCCGCCATGCCCTCCGCTCCTCCTGAACTAGTCGTGCTCGAGACCGCTCCTCCCGGGGTCCGGACCACCTGCCGTCGCCGGGATGCCGAGGGGGAGTACCGGCGCCGCCTCCGGGATTCCGTCTTCGTCGTCTCCGGAGGGCGTGCGCCCGGCTGGATGGCCTCCGCGGCGGCGGGCCCCGACGCCGGCCCGCCCCGGGGCCGCCTCCTCCTGCGGGGCCGCGCCGCCCCCTCCCTCGTCAGCGCGCTCTCGGGGCGCTTCCTGCGCGTCATCGCGGACCCGGATGCCGTCCTCGAAGGGGAGGACCTCCTCGCCGCCCTCACCTCCGACCACCCGGAGGACCTCTGCGTCGCGGCGGGCCTGCTGCCGGGAGGGGAAGAGCTCGTCCTCTGGAGGGGGGACTTCCGCCCCCTCTTCGTCACGCTGCGGGAGTTCCGCGGCCCGGCCGCCGGCGTTCCCGACCCCCGGCGGATTCGCCTCCTCGACTGCGGGCAGACCGTCGCCCTGGGGAGGTTCCAGGCGGCCTTCTCGGCCCTCCTCTACGAGAAGGACCCGGACTACCGCCGCCGCGCCCGCCGGCGGGCCAGAGACGAGGACCGCTCCTACGGCGGCTCGATCCGCCGCCTGCGGCTCCAGCGAGGACGCACCCGCGGTGAGATCCCCGGAGTCGCGTCGAGGACCGTGGCCCGCATCGAGAAGGGATTCGTCCGCCGCCCCCACAGGGCGACCCTTGCGGCCCTCGCCGCGGCCCTCGGGGTGGCCGTGGAGGAGCTCGGTACGTTCTGACAATCGGGAGAGGATCCACTGGCAACCGGCGGGAGTATCCTCCTGCCAAGGGAAGGAGATGCTCCATGCCCCGGAAGCCCCGCTGCAGGATGGTTGCCGCCCACCGTCGCGGGTCACCGCAGTCCTCCCGTCCCGAGGGGAAGAGAGGGGAGGAGGACTTCGCCTGGGAGATGGCCCGTATGGCTCGGGACCCCGAGATTCGAAGTGCCTGCGCGCTCATCGAACGAGACTTCCGACCCTTCGAGGGGGATGGTCTGTAGGCCCGCTCTCCCTCGGCCCCCTCACTCCGCCCCGATCGCCTCCAGGAACGCCGCGCCGTAGCGCTGGAGCTTGAGCTCCCCCACCCCCTTCACGAGCCGCAGCGCCTCCAGCGTCCGCGGCCGCAGGGCCGCCATCTCCACGAGCGTGCTGTCGTGGAACACCACGTAGGGCGGGACCTTCTGCTCCGCCGCGAACCGCCGCCGCACCTCCCGCAGCCGCTCGAAGATCCCCGCCTCCGCCGCCGGCAGTTCCGAGGGCTCGAGGAGGACCCCGGCCCCCCGCGCCCCCCCGGGGACCCGCGCCCCCCGCCCCGCCTTCCGCGCCCGCTTCGCCGCGACCGGCGGCACCCCGAGCCGCACCGTCCCCTCGTCCCGGCAGAGCGCCCGCCCCGCCGCCGTGATCCGCAGCAGCGGGTAGTCCCGCTCCTCCACCACATCGAGGAGCCCCTGCACCACGAGCTGGTCGACCCACCACCGCACCGCCGGCTCGCCCGCGTCCGACAGCAGCCCGAAGACCCGCAGCGCGTCGTGCCCGTTCTGCCGGATCCGCTCGTCCTCCTTCCCGAGGAGGAGCTTCACCACGTAGCCCGCCCCGTACCGCCCCTCCGTCCTCCAGGCCGCGCTCAGGACCTTCTTCGCCGTGAGCAGCGCCTCCTCCGGCGGGAGGCTCCGCGTCTCCCCGAGGCAGACGTCGCAGGCCCCGCACCCCTCGCCCCCGGCACCGGCTCCACCCCCGGGGCCCGCCGCCGCCCCGCCGCCCCCCTCCGCCGGGTAGGGCGCCCCGAAGTGCTCCGTCAGCAGCCGGTGGCGGCAGACCGGCGCCGCCGCGAAGCGGCCGATGTCCCGCAGCTGCCGCTCCAGCGTCCGCTTGCGGTCGGGCGGGAGCGGCCCGTCCTTCTCCGCCAGCGCCCGGTGGAGGACGAGGTCGGAGACCGCGAAGAGGAGCGTGCACTCCGCCGGGAGCCCGTCCCGCCCCGCGCGCCCGGACTCCTGCTGGTAGTGCTCCACCGACTTCGGCGTGTTGGCGTGGACGACGAAGCGCACGTTGGAGCGGTCGATGCCCATGCCGAAGGCGATGGTGGCGACGATGACGGCGAGCCGCTCCGAGACGAACTCCTCCTGCGCCCGCCGCCGGTCGTCGGCGGGGAGCCCGGCGTGGTAGGGGGCGCAGGAGACGCCCGCCTTCGCGAGGCCGGCCGCGAGGCGCTCCACGTCCCGGCGGGTCTGGGCGTAGACGATCCCCCCCTCCCCGGGGTGGCGGCGGACCGCGGCGAGGACCTGGGCCGCGGAATCGGTGCGCGGGAGGGCGCGGTAGACGAGGTTCGGGCGGTCGGGGTGGCCGACGAGGCGGACCGGGTCCCGCAGCGGGAGGCCCGCGGCGATGTCCTCCCGCACCTCCGGCGTGGCCGTGGCGGTGAGGGCCATGCGGGCGGCGCGGGGGAAGCGCTCCAGCACCTCGGCGAGGCGGCGGTACTCGGGGCGGAACTCGTGGCCCCAGTGGGAGACGCAGTGGGCCTCGTCCACGGCGACGAGCAGGAGGCGGTCCCCCATCCCCTCCAGGAGGTCGCCGACGAGGAGGCGCTCGGGGCTCACGTAGAGGAGGCGGGTCTCGCCGCGGGCGAGGCGGCCCCAGGCCCGGCCGCGGTGGGCGGACTCGAGGTTGGAGTGCAGCGCGTCGGCGGCGAGGCCGGCCTCCCGGGCGGCGGCGACCTGGTCGTCCATGAGGGCGATGAGCGGGGAGACGACCAGCACGAGGCCGCGGTCCAGCGCGGCGGGGATCTGGTAGCAGAGGCTCTTGCCGCCGCCGGTCGGGAGGACGACGAGGGAGTCCCGCCCGGCGAGGGCGGCCTCGACGGCCTCCCGCTGGAGCGGCTTGAAGGCGTCGTAGCCCCAGTGGCGGCGGAGGGCGTCCTCGGGGGTCATGGAGGGGGGATTCTACGGAGCCCCTCCCCCGGAGACGTCATCGGAGGGGAGGGAGGTCCTCGAGCACGCGCCCGAGGGCGAGGGCGCGGATCCCCTTCCCCATCGGGAAGGACTCCCTCCCCCCGTGCACGACGACGAGGTCCCCGAGGCGGAGGTCCTCCATGGCGATGCGCATGGACCTCGTCGCCTCCGGGGCGGAGGTCCGCTTGAACTCGAAGCCGATGCGGCGCCTCCCCCGGACGACGAGGAGGTCGAGTTCCGCCCCGGCGTGGGTCGCCCAGAAGTGGCACTCCTCCCGCAGGGCCCCGAGGCGGCGCACGACCGCGGCCATGGCGAACCCCTCCCAGGAGAGACCGACCTTCGGGTCTCCGAGGAGGGACTCGCGGTCCCCGATCCCCAGGAGGGCGTGGAGGAGGCCCGGGTCCGCGATCCAGACCTTCGGCGCCTTCACCTGCCGCTTGGAGAGGTTCTCCGACCAGGGGGTGAGCACCCGCACGAGGAACGTGGAGACGAGGAGGTCGAGCCAGCGCCGGACCGTGGGCAGGCTCACCCCGAGGGAGCGGGCGAACTCCGCCCCGTTCCACGCCTGGCCGTGGCGGTGGGCGATCATGGTGAGGAACCGCCGGAGGGCCTCCGCGGGGAGGTCGAGGCCGAGGGCGCGGAGGTCCCGCTCGAGGAAGAGGGTCAGGAAGTCCCGCCTCCACTCGAGGCTCGCCCCGTCGTCGGGGGCCAGGAAGGAGCGGGGGAACCCGCCGCGGAGCCAGAGCCGCTCGAGGCTCCCCGCCCCCACCTCGTCGAGGGAGAACCCCGAGAGCTCGTGGAGTCCGAGGCGGCCGGCCAGGGACTCCGACTCCTGGCGGAGGAGGGAGGGGGAGGCGCTGCCGAGGATGAGGAACCGGGCCGGTGCGCGGGGGCGGTCCGCGAGCACCCGCAGGACCGGGAAGACCTCCGGCAGGTTCTGCACCTCGTCGAGCACGACGAGCCCCCGGAGATCCTCCAGGGCGAGCAGGGGGTCGGCGAGGCGGGCCCGGTCCCGGGGGTTCTCGAGGTCGAACCGGGCGACGGGGCCCCGGAAGCGCGCGGCGAAGTCGGCCGCGAGGGTGGTCTTCCCCACCTGCCGGGGGCCGAGGACGGCCACGGCGGGGAAGAGGCGGAGGCGGCGCTCCAGCCCCGCCAGTTCGAGGTCCCGGGTGAGGGGGGCGTCGGGCATCCTTGAAATCCTAACATCGAATGTTAGGATTTCAAGGTAACTCCATCCCCCTCCCTACGGCTCCATCACCTCGACCTCCGCGATGCCGAGCGCCCGGACCGTCTCCTCGACCTTCGCGCGGTCCCCGATGACGACCCAGACCACCGACCCCGGCCGGAGCAGCCGCCCCGCCGCCGCCACGTCCTCCGCCGTCACGGCCCGGACGCGGGCGGCGTAGCCGTCGAACCAGCCCTCGGGCAGGCCGAAGTTCACCATCTCCCGGAGCGACTCCGAGAGGTTGCGCGTCGACTCCCAGCGCCCCGGCAGGGTGAGGGTCATGCCCGACTTCGCCCTCTCCAGCTCCTCCGCCGTGACCGGCCGCGCGCCGGCGATCCCCTCGATCTCCTTCACCATCTCGGCGAGCGATTCCGCGGTCCTGTCCGTCTGCACCGAGGCCATGGCCATGAGCGCCCGGGGCCCTCGCACGTCGCGGAAATGGGAGCGGGCGCCGTAGGACCAGCCCTTGTCCTCGCGGAGGTTCATGTTGAGCCGGGAGACGAAGGAGCCCCCGAGCACCGTGTTGAGCACGTCGAGGGCCGCCTCCTCCGGGCCGCCCCTCGGGGGGACGAGCTCCGCCCCGACGAGGACGGACTGCGGGGCCCCGGGCCGGTCGAGGAGGAGCACCCGCCGCCCCGCCGCGGCCGGCGGCGCGGGGAGCGTCTTGGCCGGCGCCTTCCCGGCCTCCCAGCCGCCGAACTCCTTCTGGAGGATCGGCAGGAGGTCGGCCATGGACGCGTCCCCCGTCACGACCAGCGTCGCGCTCCCCGGCCGGAACCAGGCGGCGTGGAAGCGGGCGAGGTCCTCCCGCGTCAGCCGCGCCACCGCCTCCGCCGACCCCGTCCCCGAGGGCGGGGCCGCGTAGGGGTGGCCCGCGCCGAAGAGCGCCCGCGGCAGGACCCGGCCGACCATGCCCCGCCCGTCCACCAGCTCCTGCTGGATGGCGGCGAGCTGGCCGCGGCGGGCCGTCTCCACCTCCTCCGCGGGGAAGGCGGGCCGCAGCGCCACCTCGGCGAGGAGCGCGGTCGAGGGGGCGAGGGATTCCGTCAGCGTGGAGAGCGTGATCCGCGTCGCGTCGGCCTCGGTCTCCACCTCGAGCTCGGCGCCGAGCCGGTCCACCGCGCGCCGCAGTTCGAGGGCGGAGCGGGAGGCGGTGCCCGCCGCCAGGAGCGAGCCCGCGAGGCGCGCCGTCCCCGGGGCGCCGGAGGGGTCGGCGGCGAAGCCGGCGTCGAGGACGAGGTCCATGCGCAGGACGGGGAGCGAGGTCCGCCGGGCGAGGAGGACCGCCATCCCGTTGGGCAGCGTCGCCCGCTCCAGGGCGGGGAACCGGGCCTCGGGGGCGGCTCCCGCCGGGGGCATCGCGGAGCGATCCGCCGCCGGCTTCCCGGGGGTGAAGGAGGGCTGGGGGCGGGTCTCGACGACGAAGGCCCCGTCGGAGAGCCAGCGGGCGGCCGCCTCCCGCACCGCGGCCGGCGTGGCCGCGGCGACGTTGCGTAGGCGGACCTTCCATGCGTCGGGGCTCCCGCCGAAGACCTCGGAGGTCGCCAGGAGGTCGGACTTGCCGCCGAAGCCGCCGACCCGCTCGAGGCCCCGGAGGAAGCTGGCGCGGATCTGGGTCTTCTCCGTGGCCAGCTCCTCCTCCGTCGGCCCCTCCGCCAGGAAGCGGGCGAACTCCTCGTCCATGGCCCTCTCGACGGCGGCGAGGTCGGCGCCGGGGGCGGCCGTGGCCCAGGCGTGGAACTGGGATCCGATCTCCGATTCGTCCTGGAAGGCGGTCGCGTCGGTGGCGATGCCGTCCCGGCGGACCAGGCGGTCGTGGAGGCGGGAGCCGTCGCCCCGTGCCAGCACCGCCGCGGCGAGCTCCAGCAGGTGGGAGTCGGCGGCGCCCCACTCCGGGGTGTTCCAGACCTTGTGGACGCGGGCCTGCGGGACCCGCTCCCGGACCGAGAGCCGCGTGGTGCCGGAGCGCTTCGCCGGCCAGGACTCGGCCCGGACGACGGGCGGGCCGGCGGGGATGTGGCCGAAGTACTTCTCCACCTTCGCGAAGGCCTCCTCGGGGTCGAGGTCGCCGGCGAGGACGATGACGGCGTTGGCGGCGCCGTAGTAGGCCCTGAACCACGCGCGGACGTCCTCGAGGGAGGCGGCGTCGAGGTCGGCCATGGAGCCGATGACGGGCCAGGAGTAGGGGTGGCCGGGGGGGTAGGTGAAGGCGGGGAGCAGCCTCCAGACGGCGCCGTAGGGCTCGTTCTCCCCCTGGCGCTTCTCGTTCTGGACGACGCCGCGCTGCTCGTCCACCTTCGCCTGGTCGATGGCGCCGAGCAGGTGGCCCATGCGGTCGGATTCGAGCCAGAGGGTGGCGTCCAGCGCCGAGGCGGGGATGGTCTCGAAGTAGTTGGTGCGGTCGTTGTTCGTGGTGCCGTTCACGCCCGTGGCGCCGAAGGCACCCACGAGTTCGAACCAGTCGGTGTCGGCGTTCTCGCTGCCGTTGAACATGAGGTGCTCGAAGAGGTGGGCGAAGCCGGTGCGGCCCGGCTTCTCGTCCTTGGAGCCGACGTGGTACCAGACGTTCACGCCGATGACCGGGGCCTTGCGGTCCTGGTGGACGATGACGGTGAGGCCGTTCCCGAGGACCTTCCGGGAGTAGGGGATCTCCGGGAGTTCGGGGTCCGCGGCCGGGGCCGGGGACGGGGCGGCGGCCGCGGCGGCGGCGGCCAGGACGGCGGCGGCGAATCGACGGGCGCTCCCCTGCATGGTGATGTCCCCCCCTTGAGAGAATGCATGGTCATACCGCCGCCGGGCGGGAATCCCCCGGAATCGCGGCGGAGTGCCGGACCCGGCACGGGACGGCCGGGACGGCCGATCGGCGGAGGAGGAACGGCGCCGCGCCGGCGGGGAGGCGAGGCGCCCCCGCCGCCGGCACCGACCCGCCGATCTGTGCCGGGTTCCGTACCTGCGATAGACTCCCTCCTTCCGCGCGGCCCGGCGCCGGCGCCTCCCCCCGGGCGAGGAGCGTCCCCTTGGCGAAGCCGCTGCCGTTCGTCCCCGAGGTCGGCCTGCTGGGCACGGGATCCTGCCTGGGGTCCCGCCGCGTGGACAACGCCGCCCTCGAGCCCCTGGTCGGGAACTACGACGCCTCCTCGGGCTCCTTCGCCCCCTGGGTGGAGCGCGTCACCCACATCCAGGAGAGGCCCTTCTGCGCCGAGGGCGAGACCGTGGCCACCATGGGCATCGCCGCCGCCCACCGGGCCATCGAGGCCTCCGGCGTGCCGAAGGAGGAGATCGACCTCGTGCTCCTCTGCTCCTTCACCTTCACGGAGCTCTACCCCGGAGACTGCGTGGACATCGCCCGCTCCATCAACCCCCGCTGCGGGACGGTGAACGTCTCCGGGGGCTGCGCCGGGTCGGTCTACGGGACCGCCATGGCGCTCGCCATGGTCCGGGCGGGCCACGCCCGCAACGTCGTCGTCATCGGCGCCGAGCAGCTCACCTCCGTCACCGACTTCGACGACCCCATCACCGCCATCCTCTTCTCCGACGGGGCGGGGGCGCTCGTCGTCGGCCGCCGCCGGGACGGCGCCCCCGGCACGGGGTTCCTCGACCGCTCCGTCCTGAAGCACGACTACGCCCCCACCAACATCACGATGAGCAACGCCAACGTCACGGTGCCCGCCCGGGTGGTCGGCCCGGCGCCGGGGCGGAGGCACAGGGTCGCGGTCGAGCGCCAGGCGCTGGCCATGTCCGGCGGGCCCCGCGTCCTGCGCAACGCCATCAACGCCATGGCCGAGGTGACGGTGGAGCTCCTCGGGTACACGATGGAGGACCTCAAGGCGGGGGACCCCGGACTCCGCTCCCTGCTCGACCAGGTCCACCTCGTCCCCCACCAGGCCAACGGGCGCATCGTGGACGGCCTCCAGGAGAGGCTCGGCCTCCCCGAGGAGCGGGTCTACAGGACCGTCTACTTCACGGGGAACATGTCCGCGGCCACCAACATGGTCACCCTCGACCACGCCATGCGCACGGGGAACCACCGGCGCCGGGAGCGGGAGGACGGGACGGGGGAGATCACCCCCTGCGGGCGGCGCCTCGGGCCGGGGGACCTCGTCGTCCTCGCCACCATCGGCGGCGGGTACCTCTACGGGGCCGTGGGGTTTAGACTCTAGGCTCCCCCGCCGCGCCGGAGGCGCACCGTGAAGACCCTCCCCCTGCTCCTGCTCAACGCCGCCGTCGCCGCGGCGGTCGCGGCGGCCGCCCTCCTGCTCCTCGCCCCCGGGCCCGCCGGAGGCTCCGCCGACCGCCGCCCCGCCCCCGCGGCCCCCGACGCCGACGCGGCCGGCAGGGTCCGCGCCCTCGAGGCCCGCGTGGAGGAGATGCGCGCCTCCCTCGACCTCCTCCGCGAGGAGTTCCGGGCGGAGCGGGACCGGGCCGCGGCCCGGGAATCGGCCCTCCGGACCGAGGTTGAATCGGGCCGCCGGGAGGTGGACGCCGCCCGGGCCCTCCTCGACGGGGCGGGGGTCCCCGACGGCCCCGGGTCCGGGGACCGGGCGAAGCCGCCGGAGATGGACGCCTTCGCGCAGGAGGTCTCGAAGGCGATGAAGAAGGGGATCTCCCAGGAGTTCCGCCGCATCGCCGACCTCGTCACCGCCCCCACCCCCGAGGCCCTGGAGCTGCGCCGCCGGCAGCTCAAGATGTTCGCCGCGGCCATGGGGACCAACGCCGGCCTCGACCAGGCGGAGGTCGCCGTCTTCGAGGGGATCCTCAACGAGACCGACGAGAGGGCGCGCGAGGACCTGCGCCCGCTCCTGCAGGGGGTCGAGGACTACGCGAAGGTGGACTACCCGAAGGTGAAGAAGGTGACCGCCGACGCCTTCGCCGGGCAGGACGCCCGCATCGCGCAGGAGTTCCCGAAGGAGAAGTCCGAGCGGCTCCGGCAGCAGCTCGAGCCGGTGCGGAACCTCTTCGGGGCGATGCTCGACGAGCTGGAGAGGCAGGGCCGGTCGCAGGAGTAGGGGCCCGCGCGGGCCCCGGCCCGTCCCCGCCTCCCCCCGTCTCCGCCCCGCTACTTCCGGCGCACGTAGTCCATCTTCATGACCAGCGTCTCCGTCTCCCCGATGGAGAGGTCGTGGAGCTCGAACTGGTGGACGTCCGCCGAGGGCTCCCGCCAGACCACCTTGATCGCCTTGTCGTGCTCCCCGGTCATGGGCTCGTCGATGGCGCCGTACATGACGAGCGTGGCGCCGTCCTTCGCGAGGTTCCCGCTGGTGACGATCATCGCCGTCGTCATGGAGTCGATCCAGGTGGACACGTACTTCTTCTTGTAGTTGTCGTAGCCGGTGAGCCCGAACCCCTTCCAGGGCTGCCCCATCATGGGGATGTCCGTCTCCTCCCTGACCCAGCGCCCCGGGAACACCCAGGAGACGGTGGAGACCCCCTTCGCCTTCGAGGGCGGGGCGCCGGGGGCCATCCACATGGTCATCTCGACGTCCCAGGTGCCGATCCGGTTCCCGAGCCGCTCGTGGAAGCGGTTGGGGATCATGGTCTCCATCCAGCGGGCCTGCATCTCCGCGGGGTCGTGATCCCGCGGATCCGCCCCCTTGAAGGCGGGAGGGGCCTTCGGCGCCCCCTCCCCCTCCTTCGCGTCCTGGCTGATCGCGCTCCCGGCGGCGAGCAGCGAACCGGCCGCGAGCACGGCGACGGCGAACACCGGCGCGAACCTCATGGCTCCCTCTCCTTCTCTCTCCCCCCGGGCCCGGCCCGGGGATCCACGAACGCCCGCCGTCACCGCGACGGCAGGCTCCCCTCCTCCGCGGCCACCGCCATGGCGGCCCAGCGGAGGCCGATGCAGGCTTCCCTCTCCCCCCGCGCCGCCCCCTCGAGGAGGGTGCGGGCGCGTTCCACCGCCCCCGGCGCGAGTCCCGGGACCGCCCTCCGCCCCCCCGCGGGCGCGGGGAGGGGGGCGGAGGCGGCCCCCGCGGGGGACGGGAGCGGCGCCCGCCCCCCCGAGGGGAGCAGCGGCAGGGCCAGGATCGCCAGCGCCGCCGCCGCCGCCCCCGACGCGGCGCGGGACCCGCACCGCCGCGACCAGGCCCTCCCCTCGAGGGCGCGGATCCTCTCGGGCAGCCCCTCCCCCGCGCCGAGGAGCGCGAGGGCGCCCGCGGGGGCGCCCTCCCCCTCGAGGCGGCGCCGCGCTGCGGCCAGCAGGGCCTCGCGGTAGCGAGGGGCCTCCCCCCCGAGGAGCGCCGCGGCGTCGGCGTCGCAGCAGGATTCCCGCAGGGCTCCGAGGCGCCGCTCGGCGAGCCAGGCGGCGGGGTGGAACCACCAGATCACGCGGACCGCGGCGAGCAGGGCCGCGGCCGCGGGGTCGCGGCGGCGGAGGTGGAGGCACTCGTGGAGGATGGCGAGGCGGGCCTCGGCGGGGGAACCGGCGAAGTCCGCGGGGAAGAGGACGACGGGGCGGAGGAGGCCGAGGACGGCCGGCGCGCGGAGGCGGCGCGAGAGGAGGATCGGCGGCGCCCCGCGGAGGCCGGCCCTGCGGG
>JAKLKS010000143.1 GCA_023150535.1 Planctomycetota bacterium | reverse complement strand
GCGTCCGCGTCGCGCGCGGACGGGGGGAGGGACGCGGGGGAGGGGGGAATGCAACGCGGGGACGGCCGCCGCCCTCCGCCCTCCACCCGGGAATCGAAGGGGCCCCCGGGGGCGCGCCCCCGGGGGCCCCGCGGCGGGCGCGCTACTTCCTCTTCGTGAAGACGATCTCCATGCACTTGTACTCCACGGGGACCTTGTCCCCCTGGACGTGCATCTCCATCACGATGGTGGTGCCGCCGGTGGAGACGAGGACCTGCCGGAAGTTGCAGAGGTCCCCCATGGGGTCCTTCATGCTCCCCGTGAGTTCGATCCTCCCGGGACCGGTCGCCTTCCCCCGGGTGATCATGGTCCCCGTGTTCATGCTGTCCACCCAGACGCTGGTGTACTCCTTCGTCACGTTGTCGAAGCCCGTGATGCCCGTGCCCTCGAAGGGCATCCCCATGAAGTCGCCGCGGAAGTCCATCACCTGGAAGCGCCCCCCGTGGATCATCCGGATGGTCGCCTCGGAAGTGGACTCCGTCGGAGGGGCCCCCGCGGCCATCCACATCTTCCCGGCCGCGGTCCACTCCCCGCACTCCGCGGCCATCCTCCGGTGCTCCTCGCCGAGGGCCATGGCCTTCTGCCAGGCCTCCATCTCGGCGGCGGACGGCTCCCCGGACGCCGCCGCGGCGGGGGCCGGTTCCTTCCGCGGGGCCTCGGCCCCCTTCGTCGACGCGCATCCCGCCGCGAACAGGGTCGCGGCCAGGAGCGCGAGCATCCTCTGGCGCATGTCTTCCTCCTCCTCGCCGCGGATCCGCCGCGGCCCCGGTCGCCCGATCCGGGAGTGTACCCCGGCCCGCCGCGTCCGCGGCGCGCCGGGAGCGTTGCCTTCGCCTCCCCCGCGCCCTACTCTCTCCTCCCGTGGACGACCCCCGCCCCGCTCCCGACTTCCTCCGGCGCGCGGTGCTGTCCCGGTGCGCCCGGGTGGCGCGCGGGGTGACGGGGGCCGGGTGGCTGGCGGGCGGCCTCGTGGCGGCTCCCTTCGTCGTCGGGTGGCTGCGGCAGGCGGCCGACCCCGACCCCCACGGGACCCCGCCCTCCCTCCCGGGGATCCTCCTCTTCCTCGGCTGGCAGGCGGGGGGGATGGTGCTCTTCTTCCACGCCATGGCCTGGGTGCGTACCTCCCGCGCCCGGGCCCTCCTCGAGGACGGCGTGCTCGTCCTCGGCCGCCCCTACGAGAAGGGGGGGCCGCTCGGGACGGCCATCGTCCCGGGGTACCTCCCCAACCCGATCCTCGGGGCGGGGGGGACGGTCTTCACGGCGGGGGCCGGGGCGGTCTCCGGGGTCCTGCCCTCGGTCTTCCGGGGCTGGCTCCTCCCCTGGGGCGGGAAGGTCCGGGCGGTGCAGGTCCCCTCCTTCGGGGACGAGCGGCCGCTCCTGACGCCGGACGGGCGGGGGTTGTTCCTCGTCCACGCGAGGGCCTGGTTCCACCCGCCCTCCCCCTGGCTGGTGCGGTGCGGGGAGGGTTGCCCGGAGAGGGAGGCGCTCCGCGCCCTGCTCGAGGAGGCGGCGGCGCTCGACGGGGCGGGGCGGCCGCTCCCCCGGTTCCGGGGCGGGAAGGGGGAGGCCGAGCGGTCGCTCCGGGAGGCGCGCCTGCGGGGTGCGGGGTTCTGGCTCCTCTGCGGGCTCCTCTTCCTCCCGATCTTCCTCTCCTTCGGCTGGTGGTCGGTCGGGCTCATGGTCCTCGCCGCCGGGGGGATGCTCCTCGTCGGGAGGCTGGCCCGGGCGACGGACCACGGGGGGGCGTGGAGGGGGCGGGGGTGAAGATAATCCTTGTAAATTCGAAGTAGGACTTCGAAAATACAAGGATTATGCTCAAGACCCTCCCCCGGCAGGCGGAGATCGGGGCGATCCGGACGCTCCTCCGGAGGAACCCCGTCGTCGCCCTCCTGGGGGCCCGGCAGGTGGGGAAGAGCACCCTCGCGCGGGAGGTCGCGGCCCTCCACGGGGGCCCCGTCCACCACTTCGACCTCGAGGATCCGGAGGTCCTGGTCCGGTTCCAGGAGCCCATGCTCCTCCTGAGGCGACTCCGGGGCCTCGTGGTCCTGGACGAGGTCCAGAGGACCCCGGAGATCTTCCCCGTCCTCCGCGTCCTCGCGGATCGCCCCGGGACGCCCGCGCGGTTCCTGGTCCTCGGCAGCGCCGCGCCCGAACTCCTGCGCCAGTCCACGGAGTCCCTGGCGGGCCGCATCGCGCTCCGGGTCCTCGGGGGCTTCGGGCTCGACGAGGTCGGGGCCCCGGCCATGGAGGACCTATGGGTGCGAGGGGGATTCCCCCGCTCCTTCCTCGCCGAGGACGCGGGAGCGAGCCTCGCCTGGAGGAGGGACTTCATCCGGGGCTTCCTCGAGCGGGATCTGCCGGGTCTCGGAATCCGCGCGCCCCGCGAGACCATGGGGCGGTTCGCCACGATGCTCGCCCACTTCCATGGGCAGACATGGAACTCCTCGGAGTTCGCCCGCGCCTTCGGGGTCTCCGATCACACCGTGCGCCGGTACCTCGACCTCCTCACCGGGACCTTCGTCGTGGAACGACTCCGCCCCTGGTCGGAGAATGTCGGGAAGCGGGTCGTCCGGTCGCCCCGGGTCTTCCTCGCCGACACGGGGGTCCTCCACGCCCTCCTCGGGCTGGGGA
The DNA here is from genome assembly GCA_023150535.1 of Planctomycetota bacterium. GTDB lineage: Bacteria > Planctomycetota > JAJSAM01 > JAJSAM01 > JAKLKS01 > JAKLKS01. The sequence goes on along the minus strand of JAKLKS010000143.1, from coordinate 8,275 downwards.
CCCTTGAGGATGTCGAGTCCCACCCCAAGGTGGGGGCCTCCTGGGAGGGATTCGCGGCCTCGGCCGTCCGGAGGAGGCTGGGGGCCCATCCGGAGGAGTGCTGGTTCTGGGGGACCCAGTCCGGTGCGGAGCTGGACCTCCTGGTCGTGCGCGGACGGAGGAGGCTCGGCTTCGAGATGAAGAGGACGGCGGTCCCGCGGACGACGCGCTCCATGCACATCGCGCGGGAGGACCTCCGGCTCGACAGCCTCACGGTCCTGCACGCGGGCCCGGAGACCTTCGACCTCCCCGGCGGTATCCGGGCGATGGCCCTCTCGCGGGTCCTCGTGGACCTGGAGCCGCTCCCCCGTTGAAGGACCGCCCCGCGCGAGGCGGGGAAGATCGCTCCCCGGGCACGGCCTCCCGCCCCGGGGAGGACCTCCTCCCCCGCGCCGACCCGGCGCTCCACGAGAGGGCGGCGCGGGCGGAAGGGGGAGGGGGGAACCCCGGCCCCCACGCGGGGGACCCCCTTGCGGCCACGGTTCCCGGATGGTACAAGTTATAAATGTATTTATAACTTGTGCGGAGGGGTTCGATGCTCCACCCGGAGGTCGTGGCGATCCTGCGGGACCTCAACCCTTGGTGGGCGGATCCGACGGACGTCCGCCCGGCGCCGCCGGCCTACCGGAGGACCGTGGTCCGGGAGATGGCGAAGCGCCTCGCCGGGCGGGGGAGCCTCGTCGAGGTGCTCCGGGGGCCCCGGCAGGTGGGCAAGACGACGGGGATCCGGCAGGTCGTCCAGGACCTCCTGCGGTCGGGCACGCCCCCCGCGGAGATCCTCTTCGTCCGGTTCGATCTCGAGGTCCTCCGGGAGGTCCCCGGGGGGCTCCTCGCCCTCGCACGGTGGTTCTCCGACGAGGTCCGCGGGCGGCCGCTCGGGACCGGCGGGGCCCCCTACCTCTTCCTGGACGAGATCCACAAGGTCCGCAGGTGGGACGAGCAGGTCAAGCACCTCGTCGATTCCTTCCCCCTGCGCCTCCTCCTGACCGGTTCCTCCAGCGTCCTCGTGGCGAGGGGGGGGCGCGAGAGCCTCGCCGGGCGCGTCTTCTCGACGGAGATGCCGACCTTCGGCTTCCGCGAGGTGGTCGAGGCCTGGTCGCCGGGGCTCGCGGACGCCCTTCCGCCTCCCCTGCGGTTCGGGGAGGCCTTCGAGCCCGGGGTCCTCCTGGGGACGACGGAGGCGATCGAGGGGTTGAATCCCGGGCGGCGGGCCGCCCTCGCGAAGGCGCTGGATCGGTACTTCCTGCGGGGCGGGTACCCGCGGCTCCATTCCGGGGAGGTGGACGACGACCGCTGGGCGGACTACCTCGTCCAGACGGTGTTCGAGAACGTGCTGGGGTCCGACATCCCCGACCTGTTCCCGGTCCAGGACCCGGGGCTCCTGCGGCACGTCTACCTGTCGGTCGCCCGGCGGACGGGGACGGAGATCTCCCAGCCCTCGCTCGTGGAGGAGGCGACGGCCGCGGGCTACTCCACCTCCCAGCCGACGGTGGGCCGCTACCTCCACTACCTCTCCGACGCGCTCCTGACGCGGGAGTTCCGGCGGCATCCCCTCGCGCGTAGGAGGTCGGCCCGCGTGCCGGTGAAGATCTGCCTCTCCGACCTCGGGGTGCGGAACGCCGTCTTCCGGGGCGCGCCCTCGCTCCGGGACGGGGACCCGTCGGCCCTCGGCCCGCTCGTGGAGACCCTCGTCCCGTCCGTCCTCCGGGACGCCCACCTCCAGGTCCACTTCTGGAAGGACCACGAGGTGAAGGGGAACCGGCGCTCGCCGGTGCGCGAGGTGGACTTCGTGGCGGAGCGGATCGACGGGGAGACGCTGCCCGTGGAAGTGAAGTTCCGGAGGCGCATCGACCCGGGCGAGGACGGGCGCGGGCTCCGGCTCTACATGGAGCGGTTCCGCCCTCCCCTCGGGGTGATGGTGACCCGGGACCTGCACCGGTGGGACGCGGAGCCGGGGATCCTGCACGTTCCGCTCGGGACGTTCCTGCTGGCGTTCCAGGGGACGGGGCGGGCATGACCCGTCGGATGACGGCCCTGTTGACGGCGAGCGGGCTCGCCATGGTGGGCTGGGCCGCCGTCGGCACGCCGGACTCGAAATGGACGGAACGGGTGTGCGTCGGCTTCTTCGGCGGGCTCCTGTCCGTCCTCGGACTCGCCGAACTCGCGATCCCGACGACCCTGCGCGCATGGGAAGGGCGTATGAGGCGCCGCGGGAACGTCCGGTGGGTTGCGAGGGTCCGCAGGCTCGGTGGGGTCGGGAGCATCCCGGCCGCGGAACGGGAGGTACTGCTGGAGGTCGCGAAGGTGTTCCACGGCGCCAGTCCCGAGGAACTGGGAAGGTGCCTGGCCGCCTCCACCTTCGAGTGGCCCGTGCTCCACCGGATGCTCCGGTACGACCTGGCGCCGTCTCTCTGGTACTGGCGACTGACAGCGGATAAGGAGGAGCCGAGATCGAATCCCAGGTGGCTCCTGAAGGCGGTCGTCCTGAACCGGGCCGGCAGGCTGCGGAAACTCACCCCGCTCCGGTGGGCGCTCGCCCTTCTCGCCACGATGCCGGTGGCGTCGGAATGGCGGCAGGTGCGGAGGGAGTTCCTCCGGGAACGGGGTCGCCTTGCGGGCGAACGGAAGGCCGTCCTCCCTCCGGAAGCCCGACCCGCACCAGGGGACTAGCGGGAGGTGCGCCGGGGGTGGGGGGGGCGGGGTGTGGTGCCCGGATGCCCCGGCCCGCCCGTTTCCGGGCGGGCCGGGATGCTGAGGTCTGGTACCCCCGTCAGGACTCGAACCTGAACCACCGGCTCCGGAGGCCGGGACTCTATCCATTGAGCTACGGGGGCGGAGGCACGACCCGGGGATCCTAGCCGGGCCCCCCCGGCCCGGGCAAGGTTCCCCTCCCGTGACACGTCCTCCCGGCCCCGCCGGGACCTTGCGTCGCGCCGCCGGGGCGCGAGTACGATGCCGGGAATCCACCCGGGCAAGGAGGAGCATCCATGGTCACCAGGGACGGCGGCGGGAAGGGCAGGTCGAAGAAGGAGAAGAAGGTCTCCCCCGACGCCCCCCTCACCTTCGAGACCGTGGACCTCTTCGCCCAGGCCCTCACCCTCTTCGACCGGGCCGCCGACGTCATGGGCCTCGAGCCCTACGTCCGGACCATCCTCCAGCACCCGAAGAACGAGATCATCGTCAACTTCCCCGTCCGCCTGGACGACGGCCGCTACAAGGTCTTCAAGGGCTACCGCGTCCAGCACAACAACGTGCTCGGCCCCTACAAGGGCGGCATCCGCTACGCCCGCTTCGTCACCCTCGGCGAGCTGAAGGCCATGGCCTTCTGGATGACCATGAAGAACTCCCTCGTGGGCGTCCCCTTCGGGGGGGCCAAGGGCGGCGTCAAGCTCGACCCGGCCCACTACTCCGAGAGCGAGATCCAGCGTATCACGAGGAGATACACCCACGCCCTCGGCACCAACATCGGCCCCGACTGGGACATCCCGGCCCCGGACATGGGCACCAACGCCCAGACCATGGTCTGGATCGCCGACACCTACGTGAACACCTTCGGCAGCGCGGTGCGCTTCGCGGGCCGCGGCGTCGTCACCGGGAAGACCATCGCCAACGGCGGCTCCCTCGGGCGCGACGAGGCCACGGGCCGCGGGGTCGTCTGCACCGTCCAGTCCTGGGCGGCGGGGAACGGGACCGACCTGTCGAAGTGCACCTTCGCCGTGCAGGGCTTCGGGAACGTCGGCTCCTTCGCGGGGAGGATCCTGGGCGACCTCGGCGCGACGATGCTGGCGGTCCAGGATCACACCGGGGCCATCGCGAACCCCTCGGGCATCGACCCCCACGCGCTGGCGGCCCACGTCCGGGCGGCGGGAGGCGTGAAGGGGTTCCCGGGGGCGAAGGAGACCACCACGGAGGCCTTCTGGGCGACGAAGTGCGACATCCTGATCCCGGCGGCCCTGGAGTACCAGATCACCGAGCAGGTGGCACCGACGCTGCGCTGCCGGCTCGTCGCCGAGGGGGCCAACGGCCCCACGGCCCCCGAGGCGGACGCCGTCCTCGCCGCCAAGGGGATCGAGGTCATCCCCGACATCCTGGCCAACGCGGGCGGCGTCGCCGTCTCCTTCTTCGAGTGGACCCAGAACCGCCGCGGCGAGTCCTGGACGCTCGACGAGGTGCGGGCCAAGCTCCGCACCTACATGGACACCGCCTACGGCCGCGTGAAGGACGTGGCCCGCGAGCGCCGCATCGACAACCGGACCGCCGCCTACGTCGTCTCCCTCACCCGCCTCCAGGAGGTCTACCGGGAGCGCGGGATCTTCCCGTAGCCGCCCGGCGGGGAGTCACGGGGTCGGTCGGGTGGGCCGGTCCGCCGGGCCCCCGCATGGGGTAGATTCCGGGGCCGGGGGAAGGGTCCCCCGCCGGAGGGCCCCATGATCGAGGTCAGGGAAGTCAAGCTCGCCAACCTCGCCGACTGCACGAAGCTCTGCGTCGGCACCAACCTGCCCCCGGGCCTCGACGCCATGGCCGCCGTGGACATGCAGCGGGACAAGCTCACCCTCTTCCGGCAGCACCGCGGCTCCGGGGCCGGGGCCCGGGCGGCCTACCGCGACGGGAAGCTCGTGGGGAGCCTCGAGTGGTACCCCGTGGAGATCTCCCCGACCCCCGTGGCCGGCAAGGACCTCTTCGTCGTCAACTGCTCCCGCGTCGCCGACCCCGCCGCCCGCTCCGAGATCCTCGGCGGGATGGTGAAGGCGGCGGAGGAGGCCTGGTCGAAGCGGGCGGGCGTGGCCGTGATCGGCCGCCACCGATCCTGGGAGGAGTTCGGCTTCGAATCGGTGGACCGGCGGCGGGCCCCCGAGAAGGACGGCGGGTCGCAGGTGCTCTTCCTGCGCAGGTACCGGCCGGACGCCGAGGTCCGCTTCCTCGACCCCGTGCGGGAGCTGGCCCCCGAGCCGGGGCGCCTCAGGGTCGACCTCTTCGTCTCCCACCGGTGCCCCTGGAACGGGTACGTCTTCGACATCGTCCGGAGGGCCTGCGCCTCCCACGGCAAGCCGGTCCAGATCATCGAGCACGACTGCTCGACCCGGGAGGGCGTGGAGAAGTACGGGGTCGGCGCCGGCGTCGCCTTCAACGGGGTGTTCCACCCCCTCCTGCGGCCCCACCTCCTGCCGACGGAGCGGGAGGTCCACAGGATCCTCGACCTCGCCTGAGGATCGGGCGGCGGCTACTTCCCCGTCCAGCCCGCGACGACCACCGCCATCCGGTCCGGCTGGAGGACCCGCCTCGCCGCCCGCAGGACGTCCTCGCGGGTGACGGCGTCCACCATGGAGGGGAAGCGCTCCGCCCAGTCGAAGCCGAGCCCGAAGCGCTGCATCTCCACGAGGGCGGCGGCGAGCCCGTCGGTGGTCTCGTAGCGGAAGACCAGCGACCCCGTGAGGTAGCTCTTCGCGTCGGCCAGCTCCTGCCCGCTGACGGGCTCCTCGCGCATGCGGCGCAGGTGGCCCTCGATGCCGGAGATCGCCCGGTCGAGGTCGCTCCCGAGGCAGGCGATGTAGGCGGTGAAGGTCCCCGGCTCCTCCCCCGCGGAGCGGGAGGCGTTCCCGTAGACGGTGTAGGCGAGGCCCTGCCCGTCCCGGAGGTCCTTGGACAGGCGGTCGGAGAAGCCGGGACCGGTCCCGAGCACGTGGTCCATGACGAGGACCGCGGCGTAGTCGGGGTCGTCGCGGCGGATGCCGACGTTGCCCATGAAGACGTTGCTCTGGTTCTTCCCCTCCATGGGGCGGTCCACGCGGACGGCCGCCGCCAGCGGCTCCACCGCGGGGAGGGCGGGGGGCTTCGCGCCCGTCGGCTTCCACCCCTCGAAGCGCCGCTTCACCTCGGACAGCATGGCCTCGGGGTCGAGATCCCCGGTGACGGCGAGGATCGCGCGGTCCGGCCCGAACCACTTCGCGTGGTGGGCGACGACGTCCTCCCGGGTGATGGAGGCCACCGAGGCCGCGTCGCCGGTGGCGGGGCGGCCCCAGGGATGGTCCCCGTAGACCGCCTTCGCGAAGGCGCGGCGGGCGACGGAGGCGGGCTCCTCGTCCTCGGCGGCGATCTCGCTCAGGTGCTGCTCCCGGACCTTGGAGAACTCCGATTCCTCGAACCGCGGGCGCTGCACCACGTCCGCCAGGAGATCCAGCACCGCGGCGGCGTCCTTCGAGAGGCAGTGGGCGTGCGCCCCGGTGGCCCCCGTGCCGAGGGTGGCGCCGAGGAAGTCCAGCGTCTCGGCGATCTGCTGGGCCGAGCGCTCGCCGGCCCCCTCGTCGAGGAGATCCCCGGCGAGGTGGGCGAGGCCGGGCTTCGCCTCGACGGCCTGCCCGGCGGGGACGTACAGGTTCATGCCCAGCACGGGGAGGGAGCCGTGCTTCTGCAGGAGGACGGTGAGGCCGTTGGCGAGCCTCTCGACGCGGGGGGCGACCTTCACGGCGCCGCCGGGCCCCTTCGGGATGGCGAGATCGGGGGCGCGCTCGCGGCCGCCCCGGAAGGTCGGCTTCGCGTCGGGCTCCGCGGGGGGATCGGCCTTGCGGGCCACGGCGGGGGGGGCGGAGGCGCCGGGGCCTTCCCCGTCGTCCCCGTCCCCGGCGGCGTCGCGGCCCGGCCCCCCGGTGTCCGCCGCGCCTCCCGCCGGCGCCGGCGGGAGCGGCGAGGCCAGGCGCGCCTGCTCCGGCGAGACCGACCAGCCGATGGTCCGGTTCCTCGCCACGAGGTACTTCGCCGCGACGCGCTTCACGTCCGCGGGGGTCACCGCCGCGACCTGGGCGGGCCACTCCGCGAGGGCCCGCCAGCCGGTCGAGCACTCCATCATCCCGACGCGCTCCGCCGTCCCGGAGGCGGTCTCCCGGGAGAAGAGGTCCCGGGCGAGGAGGTTGTTCCGCGCCTTCTCGACCTCCCGCTCCGAGGGCCCCTCGGCGGCGAGCCGGGCGACCTCCTCGAGGAGGGCCGCCTCGACGGCGCGCGGGTCGGCCCCCTGCTGGCCCTCGGCCCACACCTTGAAGCGGCCGGGGTACTTGCGGGTCTCGTTCCAGGAGGAGACGCCGGTGCAGGTGCGGTCCCTCTCCACGAGGCGGACGTGGAGGCGCGAGGACTTGCCGCCGCCGAGGATGGAGGAGAGGACGTCGAGGACGGGGTCGTCGGGTTCGCCGACGCGGCAGGTGTGCCAGGCCGCCATCACGCGGGGGGTGTCGGTCTCCTCCTCGACGATCACCCGCTTCTCGCCCCGCTGCGGGGGCTCGATCTCCGACACCGGGGGCGGAAGGGGGCCCGGGGCCACGTCGCGGAAGGCCTCCGCCGCGGCGGCCACGACCTCCTCCGCCTTCACGGCGCCGGCGACCACGAGGACCGCGTTGTTCGGCATGTAGTGGCGGTCGTAGAAGGAGATGACCGTGGACCGCGGGACGCTCTCCACCTCCTGCTGCCAGCCGATGACCGGGTGGTGGTAGGGGTGGAAGACGTAGCCCGCCGCGTCCACCTCCTCGTCGAGGCGTCCGCCGGGGGAATCGTGGGCCGCGTGCATCTCGTTGAGGACCGCGCCGCGCTCCGCCTCGAACTCAGAGGGGACGAAGGTGCAGTTGCGCATCCGGTCCGCCTCGACCTCGAGCGCCAGGCGCCAGCGGGAGGCCTCGAAGTTGAACCAGTAGTTCGTGAAGTCGCTCCAGGTGGAGGCGTTGTTGGCCCCCCCGGCGCGGAAGGTGAGGAGGTCGATGCCGCCCTTGGGGATCGACTTCGTGCCCTTGAAGAGGACGTGCTCGAGGTAGTGGGCGAGGCCGGTCTCCCCGGGCCTCTCGTCCACCGCCCCCACGCGGTACCAGATCTGGTGGGCCACCACGGGGACGCCGGGCTTCTCCACCACGAGGATCCTGAGCCCGTTGGGGAGGAGGGCCTCGCAGATGCCGGTGCGCGGGTCCCGCGCGATGGCCGGGGGAGGGGGGGCCGCCCCGTCCCGCGCGGGGGCGGAGGGGGCCGCGGCGGGGGAGAGGGCGGCCGCCGCGATGCCCGCGGCGGCGAGGGGCTTCAGTCGCATGGAGTCCTCCGGAGGGATGCCTCTTCCGTCGCGCCCCGCGCCGCTCACCGGCCGCCCCCCCGGCGGGGGGGCCGGCGGGGTCCATCCTTGGACGGACGGCGGTCGTCGGGCCGACCGCCGGGGGGGCGGGAATCCCGGCCGGGGCGGCCGGGGCCGGGGCGGCCGGGGCCGGGGCGG
>JAKLKS010000142.1 GCA_023150535.1 Planctomycetota bacterium | reverse complement strand
CTCGAGGACCTGGAGGGCCGCACCTTCCGCCTCCCCCCCGCCCCCGTCGCGCCAGCCGGCTTCCCCGACCCCGAGTCCGGGGGGGGCCAGGACCGCATCCGCGAGGCCCCCGCGCGGGAGGAGGAGAGGGAGGAGCCCCTGGTCGCCGCCGACGCGGAGAGGGCCTTCGACACCTGGATCCGCCTGCTCCTGGACCGGAGGAACTCCCATGGCTCCCCGTGAGATCGTCGACGCCGATCGGCTCCGGGGCCTCCTGGAGGAAATCGGGCGCACCTTCCGCAAGCCCGCGCGCCTGTTCCTGACCGGCGGAGAGACCATGGTCTGGAGGGGGCTCCGCGCCTCCACGATGGACGTCCACTTCGCCTTCGAGGTGGAGCCCGCCCACCACGACGCCTGGCTCCAGTGCCTCCGGGGCCTGAAGGAGCGCCTCTCCGTCTCCCTCGAGGAGGCGGGGCCCGGCGACTTCATCCCCCTGCCTCCCGGCTGGGAGGGGAGGGCGCGCCACGCGGGGAAGTTCGGGTCCGTGGACGTCTACCTCTTCGACCCCTGGTCCATCGCCCTCGCCAGGATCGAGCGGGGCCACGCACGCGACTTCGCCGACGTCCGCGCCCTGATCGCCGCCGACGTCCTGGACCCCGCCGAACTCCGGCGCCACTTCGAGGCCATCCTCCCCGCCTACGGGACCATGTCCGTCAAGGCCGACCCCCGCCGATTCCGGAGCCGGCTCGAATCCGTCCTCGCCGCCCCGTGAATCCCGTCCTCCGGATCCGGATCCCCGCGCCGCGGCGGCGGCCGGCCAGCGCCTCAGGCCATGGGACGGAGCATCAGCTCCAGCTCGGAGGCGTGGTCGGACTCCGTGGCGACCATGGACCGCGCGTACTCCTCGAGGGGGACGTCCTCCCCGGCGACGGCCATGAGCGCGCGGTACAGGTCCACGGCGTTGCGCTCGTGGACGAGGCTGATGCGGAGGACCTCCTCGAGGCTCCTCGGCTCGTGGCCGATCTCCGGGGGCACCCGCACCGCGGGCACGGCCCCCAGCCGGGTCATGCGGTCCCCCGCGGCCAGCGCGTGGGTCAGCGACTCCGCCGCCTGGGTCCGCAGGTGGGTGATGATCCCCTGCATCTGCGGGCCGAAGACGCGGAAGGAGAGGTGGGTGTAGAGGGCGACGCCGGACATCTCGGCGTCGAGGACCGCCTGCAGGGCGTCGATGGCCTTCACGTTGCGGGGCGCCGTCCGGGGCATCGGGACCTCCTTTGCCCGGGGATCCTACGGCGGCGGGGCCGGGAACGCATTTCCTCCCCCGCGGTCCGGGCCGGCCCCTACCCTTGCCCTCCTCCAGGGGAGGGCCGGTCCTGCTGCCACCGAGGGACGACGCGTCGTACATGAAGGACGCCCTGAAGGAGGCGCGCCGCGCCGCCGCCGAGGCCGAGGTGCCGGTGGGGGCGGTGGTGGTGAAGGACGGGCGGATCATCGGGCGGGGGCGGAACCAGCGGGAGAAGCTCCGCGACCCGACGGCCCACGCGGAGATGATCGCCCTGACGCAGGCGGCGGCGGCGGTGGGCTCCTGGAGGCTCGACGGGGCGGCGATGTTCGTGACGCTGGAGCCCTGCCCGATGTGCGCCGGGGCGCTCGTGAACGCGCGCATGGGGCGGTTGGTCTACGGCGCGGACGACCCCAAGGCGGGGGCCTGCGGGACGCTCATGGACCTCGTGTCGGACCGGAGGCTCAACCACCGGATGCCGGTGACGCGGGGGGTGCTCGCGGCGGAGTGCGGGGCGGTGCTCCGGGAGTTCTTCCGCGCGCGGCGGGGGAGGAGGGAGGAGGAGTAGGCGAGTGTATCGTATTATGATACACTCGGGCGCGGCGCCGCCCGCCGCCCATTCCTTCCTCGCCCCTCCCGCGCCTCCTAGGATGCGTTGCCCGACCCCGCGGAGGGGTGCCAGAGCGGCCGAATGGGCCGGTTTCGAAAACCGGTGTGGTCGCAAGATCACCCAGGGTTCAAATCCCTGCCCCTCCGCCATCCGGGCAGGAGACGCCGCGCCATCGCGGAGTCCGGGGCGGGAACCTCCCCGGTCCAGGTTGGAGGAGCATGTCCGAGCCCGACCCCGGCCTCGACCCCGGGCGCAGGCCGGATGCCGGCCTCCCCCGGCGCGCGGGCCCCGGGGGGATCGTCCTCCTGCTGGCCGCCCTGGCCGCCGCCCACGGGACCCTCGGGGGCCCGGGGGATCCCGCCCCTCCTCCCGGAACGGGCGGTCCCCTCGGGGCCCGGCGAGGCGCCGGGCCTCCGGTGGATCGGGTCGTGTCCATCGGCCTTCCCCTGGGCGAGGAACCCGAGGGATGGGAGGACCTGCGCGGCGTCCCCTTCGAGCTGCACTACGTCGGGAGCGGCAAGCCGCCGATCGGCGCCCTCGAGCTCCTCTTCGAGATCCGCCCCGGGGGCCTGCGCCTGACCGAGTTCGACGGCTCCCCGGCCCTCCCGTTCCGCCTCTACCGGGAAGGGACGCCCCGCGAGGGCGTCGTCGAGGTGTCCTTCGGCAGCGGGGCCCTCTCCCGCCTCCTCTCGCCCCACGGAGGCTGGTCCCCGAGGCTCCCGCTCTGGCTCTCCCCGGGGACCGAGACGAGCATCTCCCGGATGTCCATCGACATCCCCTTCGTCCGGATGGTGGAGGGAAGGGACCGCTGGTTCACCATCGGAAGGGAGGGGCTCCCGGGGGAGCTCCCCCTTCCCGGAGGGGGGCAGCTGGGGGCGGGGAAGACCGAACTCGTGATCGTGCGGAGCCTGCACAGGGGCGGGAAGTGGGAGGGGGTCCCCCCGAGCACCCTGAGCATCTCCTCCGGGGGGGAGACGATGCACTTCGCCGGGAAACGCGCTCCCCTCGCGGGAGCGGCGGCGGAGCCGGTGGCGACCCCCGGCCCCCTCCCCTTCGATGTCCCGGGGGACCTCCTGCGGGCGAGGGATGCCGCGGGTTCCCCGATCCGGCCCTTCGGGACCTCGATGGGAGGGGGACTGTGCATCGACACCTTCCGGGTGGCCGACGCCTTCGAGGCCCCCATCCGGTACCCCGTGGAAGCGAGGTTCCGCTACCCGATCCGGTGGTCCCGCCGCACCTACCGGTTCCTCCTCCAGGACTTCCCGCTGCCCCGGAGCCGGTAGGTCGCATGCCCATGCAGCCTGGCCCATCGGGCCCCGCCGCGGACGGCGGAAGGCCCGTGGACGAAGCCCCGGGCACGGGCTAGGATCCGGGCGGTCCGCCACGGGGAGGGAGCCATGCCTTTCCGCAGGGAGTTCCTGGGGGTGTACGTCCACGAGATGCGCGACAGGGGAGCCGACCCCCTGTCCGCCGCCCCGCCCCTGTTCCGGCTCCTCTGGAGGTGCGGCTCCGAGGTCCCGCCGCCGCACTACCTCTCCTTCCGGTCCATGGTCCTTCTCGTCGGCGGGCTCTTCGGGGGCTGCATGGCCCTCCCCGTCGTGGGCCTGCACCTCCTCGTCGGGCTCCCGCTGCTCCCGGGTCTCCTCCTCGCCCTCGCCGGGGGCCTCCTCTTCGGGTGCACCATGGCCTTCCACTACCGATCCGAGGCCCTGCGCCTCCGGCTCCCCTCCCTCGAGGAGTTCCTGGAGCACGGCCACTTCCCCGAGGACCCCGCACCGGCGGCGCCGAGGACCCGCCGGTCCCCCCGGCTCCGACTGCCATGAGAGGTGGGGAGCGGCTCCCGTCGGTCCTCCCCGGGTGCGGACTCCCCGCCGGCCTCTCCGGCGGGGTGGAAGATGCCGCCCGGCTCCGGAGGCCGGCCGTCCCCGCCTTCCTCCCGTTCCCGTCCTCCGGGCCACGCCGCCCGCTGCGCGGCGGGGCCGCGGGATCCCCGGGATAGCAGGCACCCCCCGTGGACGCCATCGCCCTCTCCTGCCAGAAGTGCGGCGCCGCGCTCCGTGCGGAGGGCGCCGAGAGGTTCCTCACCTGCGGCTTCTGCCGTTCGCGGCTCGAGATCCTCCGGAGCCCCGATTCCCTCCGAACGAAGGTCCTCGAGGACCTGGAGCGCACCAACGCCGGCCTCGCCCGGGAGCTCGAGGCCACGCGCCTCCGCCTCGCCCTCTCCGACCTCGACCGCGACTGGCACGCGGAGCGGGAGACCCTCATGGTGCGGGGCGAGAACGGGGGGTCCTTCCGGCCCCGGAGGGCCTGGGGGGTCCTCGCGGCCGTCATCGGCGTCGTCCAGACCGTGGCCTGGTACTCCATTGCGGCGGGGTTCGAGTCCCGCCGCTTCCCCGGAGCCGACGTCCCACGGGACGGGTTCGCCTTCTTCCCGTACCTCGGCATCCTCCCCGCGGCCATCGGCATCGGCGTCGCGTGGTACCAGATCGCACGGGCCCGGGCCTACGACCACGCCCTCGCGCGCTACGAGGCCGAGCGCGCCGACCTCGCCGCCCGGCTGCGCGCCCAGACAGGGACCTAGCCCCCGCCCCTCACGCCCGGACGAAGGAGAGCGCCCCCGCCTCCCCGATCCACCCCCGCCCCGCCCGCGCCCGCGCCTCCCGGTCGAGGAAGGTCCACGCGCGCCGGTGGAGCGCCGCCCCGAGGGTGGACTCCGGCGCCTGGATCGACTCCACGAGGTCCTCCAGCGCCCCGAGGTCCTCGGCGCCCCGCGCCCGCAGCAGCACGTCCACGGAGGCGAAGGGGTTCCTCCCGAGCCAGTCCCGCAGCGGCCCCGCCAGCCCCCGCGCCGCCTCGCCGAACCCCGCCGCCCGCGCGTCGAGGGCGAGGAAGTTCCGCCGGTGCCGGGAGAGGGCCGCCGCCGCCTCCGCCGCACCCTCGCCCTCCCCGAAGACGATCCGCTCCTCCCGCCGGAACCGCCGCAGCCGCGGCGGCGGCGTCCACTCCACCCCGAACCGCTCCTCGGAGTACGCCACCGCCGCCGCGATCTCCTCCCCGCCCATCGTCGGCGTCCGCAGCACCGTGTAGGGCGGCCGCGGCAGGTGCTCGATCCCCAGCGCCGCCGCCTGCCCCGCGAGCGCCGTCCCCGGCAGCACCATCAGCTCGAAGACCTGGATGTCCTCGCCCAGCCCCTCGTCGGCCACGAAGTCGATGCCGGCCTTCGCCGAGGCGAGGGTCTCCTTCGGGAGCCCCAGGATGAGGTCCACCCGGACGCGGATCCCCCGCGCCTTCAGCAGGCGGACCCCGCGGAGGAACCTCTCCCGGTGGTGGAAGCGCTGGATCGTCCGCAGCGTGTCGGGGTTCGTCGACTGCAGCCCCACCTCCACCGTGTGGAACCCGGCCGCCGCGAGGAGATCGGCGATCTCCTCCTCGACCAGCTCCGCCACCAGCTCCCCCCCGTAGCGGAAGGGACGGTCCCCCGCGGGCCGCGCGGCGGCCATGAGGCGGAGGAGGTCCGGGAGGTCCTTCCGCTGGTTGAGCGTCGGGTCGAGGAGGAACACCTCCTCGACGCCGCAGGCGGCGCCGTGGCGGAGCGCGTCGGCCACCCGCGGGAGCGAGAGGGACTTCAGCGGCCCGCCGGCGTCGGCGTCGTAGCGGCAGAAGGAGCAGCGGAAGCGGCAGCCGCGGGTCGTCTCGAGGTAGAGGAAGCGGTCCCGGCGCGCGTCCACGAGGCCCGCCGCGTAGGGGTCCTCGAGGAGGTCGAGGGAGGGGACGCCGGCGGAGGGCCCCGTGGAGACCGGGAGGCCGCCGGGAGCGGCGGGGGGGAGGAGGAGCCCGGGCACGGAGCGGAGGGAATCCGGCCGCCCGAGGTCGGCGCCGGCCGCGAGCGCGCGCAGGAGCGCCGCGAAGGGGACCTCCCCCTCCCCCGGCACCCCGGCGTCGAGGCCGGCGGCGAAGAGGTCGGCGCGGCCGGCGACGACCTCCGGCCCCCCGCCGAGGACGCGGAGCCCCGGCAGCCGGCGGCGCGCCTCCCGGGCGAGGTGGAGCGAGCGCACGACGTTCCAGACGTAGAGCGTGAGCCCGAGCACGTCGGGGCGGGCGGCCGCGACGGCGTCGAGGATCGCCTCGTCGGAGCCGGCGTCGGCGGTCCCCCGGTCGAGGAGGGAGAGTTCGTGGGCGGCCCCCGCCGCCCGGCGGCCCTCCAGCACGAGGTGGGCGGCGCCGAGGGGGTGGTTCTCGCGGGCGGGGAGCCCGTCGGGGGCGATGGGGGGGAGCTGGAGGAGGAGGAACCTCACGGGCGCGCGGCGCCGCCGCGGACGAGGGCCGGCAGGTCCTCCATGCGCCGGAAGGTGCGGGCGCCGGCGGCGGCGAGGTCCTCCTCGGGCGTGAGGTCGGCGAAGCCGAGGACCGCCATCCCCGCGGCCACCGCGGCCCGCACCCCGGGGACGCTGTCCTCGACGACGAGGCAGCGCGCGGGCGGGACCCCCAGGGTCCGGGCGGCGTGGAGGAACAGGCCGGGGTCGGGCTTCCAGGAGCCGATCTCGTAGGAGGAGAAGAGCCTCCCCTCGAAGCGGGGGAGGAGCCCGGCCACGCCGAGCGTCAGGCGCATCTTCTCCAGGGAGCCGCCGGAGGCGACGCAGTCGGGGAGGCCGATGCGGTCGAGGGCCTCGACCACGCCGGGGATCGCGCGCACCTCCGCGCGGAAGGCGGCGTGGGAGCGCTCCCGGTGGCGCTCGAGGAAGTCCGGCGGGAGGGAGCGGCCGAGGCGCTCCTCGGCGTGGGCGAGGGCGGCCTGGAGGGAGCCGCCCTTGAAGCGGAGGGAGACCTCCTCCGGCGTCATGGGGAGGCCCGCGGCGGCGAGCGACTCCGCGAGCACGCGGGGGCCGGTGCGCTCGCTGTCCACGAGCACGCCGTCGCAGTCCCACAGGAGGAGGTCGGGGGCCATCCCCGGGATGATAGGGGGGCGTCCCGGGGGACCGGGAACTCCCCCGCCCCGGGGAGGTGGCGCGGCGAATCCGGGTCGGGTACCGTACCGATCATGTCCCGGTGGAATCGGTGGCGCGCCCTCAGCCCGGCCGACCGGCGGCTCCGCCTCGCCGCCCTCAGGGTGATCGCGGCGGCGCGGGTCCGGCTCTGGCTCCGGCCCTTCCCCGCGGTGCGGGCCTGGGCGGAGAGGGCGGCGGCGCCCGCGGCGCCCGGGAGCCCGGCCCCTTCGCCGTCGGACGTCGACCGCGCCGTCCGTTCCGCGGCCTCCCTCGTCCCCGGATCCACCTGCCTCGTGAAGGCGCTGGCGGCCCGCGTCCTCCTCGGGCGCGCCGGCATCCCCGCGGGGATCCGGCTCGGCGTCGCGAGGGACGGGGCCGGGGGCCTCGACGCCCACGCCTGGGTCGAGTGCGCCGACGGGACCGTGGTGGGGGAGCGGGGGCGGCCGGACTACGCCGCCCTCCCCCTGTGAGCCGGTAGGATGGGGGGATGGCCGAGGCGCCCCCTCCCCCGCTGACCCTCGACACCGTGGTGCGCCACGGGGAGGAGATCCTCTACCGCGACCTCGACGGGGAGGCGGTGCTCGTGGACCTCAGGTCCGGCCACTACTTCGGCCTCGACCCCGTGGGGACCCGCATCTGGATCGCGCTGGAGAGGCCCGCCCCGCTGCGCCGCGCCCTCGACACCGTCCTCGCGGAGTTCGAGGTGGCGGAGGAGGTGGCGGGCCCCGATCTCCTCCGCCTCGCGGGGGAGCTCCTCGGGCGCGGCCTCCTCGTGCGGGACGCCGGCGGCGCTCCCGCCGGGGGCCCGGGGAGCCGGTAGCGCCGTGGCCTTCCCCTTCACTCCCGCCTCCGTGCTGGAGGAGCACTGGGGGTACCTCTCGGCGGGGGCCCGCCTCGACGCCTACGAGCGGGCGCTGCGGGAGGTCGTCCCGCCCGGGGGGGTCGTCCTCGACCTCGGCAGCGGCACCGGGATCCTCGGGTGGCTCGCCCTGCGGGCGGGCGCGGGCCGGGTGGTGGCCGTGGACGGGAGCGCCATGGCCGGGGTCGCGCGCCGCCTCTTCGCCGCCAACGGGGCGGCGGACCGGGTCCGGGTCGTCGAGGGGTGGTCCCGCGAGATCGACCTCCCCCGCGAGTTCGACGCCGTCGTCTGCGACCAGCTCAACCCCTTCGCCCTCGGGGCCGGCCTCTTCGAATCCCTCCGCGACGCGAAGGAGCGCTTCCTCCGGCCCGGGGGCGCCCTCCTGCCGCGGCGCGTACGGTGGGAGGTGGCGCCCGTGGAGGACGCGGAGACCTGGGAGCGGGTCGCCCTCTGGGGCGGGGCGGCGCGCGGGTACGCGCTGGGGGCGATCTCCCGCAACGCCCGCGGGGCCCGCTTCTGCCGGGAGGTGAAGCCCGGGTCGCTCCTCGGGAGGCCCGCGGTCGCCGCGGAATCCCCCCTCGGGGACGGCGGGACGGGGAAGGCCGCGGGCACCGCGGTCCTGGAGGTCGACCGGCCGGGCACCCTCCACTTCCTCGCGGGCTGGTTCCGGGCGGAGCTGTCGGACTCCGTGGAGGTGACGACCTCGCCGCTGGAGGGGACGCGGGTGGACCACCGCCTGCAGGTCCTCCTGCCCGCCGGGGGGCCCGTGGCGGTCGCCCCCGGGGACCGGGTGCGGGCGTCGCTGCGCATCGACGCCGTGGACGAGCAGCTCGCCTGGACCGTCGACGTCCTCGCCCCGGGCGCGTCGGAGCCCCGCCACCGCGCCGCCCTCTCCGACTTCGAGGCGGCCCTGGTGGAGCCCGCGGACCTGCGGCGGCTCGCCCCCGATCACCGGCCCCTCCTCTCCCCCCGGGGGCGCGCGACCCTGCGGGCGCTCGCCCTCTGCGCGGAGGGCGCCACGACGGCGTCGCTCCGGGAGTCCCTGGCGGCGGAGTTCCCCGGCGTCTTCCGCACCCCCCGGGAGGCCCAGGAGGCGGTGCAGGAGATCCTCGAGCGGTTCACGGAGCGCTGAGGGGGTGGAGCGCTACCGCGCCTTCGACTGGACCATCGGGAGCGCGGTCCCCCTCCCGGAGCTGCGGCCCGCCGCGGGCGGCGGGGAGCCGGACCTCCTCCTCCGCGTGGAGGCGCCGGGGGCCGCCGCCGCCGGGGCCGGGGAGTGGACGACCCTCTCGCGGGACGGGGAGGGCGCCCCCTGGATCCTCTGGCGGCGGGAGGGGGAGGTCCGGACGCTCCGGTTCCCGGGCCTCGCCGACTTCCTCGTGGAGGGGGGCGGGCGGTCGGTGCGCTGCCTCCCCGCGGAGGGGATCCCCCCGGAGACCCTCCGCCACCTCTTCCTCGACACCGTCCTCCCCTGCGTGCTCGCGCACCGGGGGCGGCTGGTGCTCCACGGCGCGGCCGTGGGGGCGGCCGCCGGGGCCGTCGCCTTCGTGGGGGATTCCGGCGCGGGGAAGTCGACCCTCGCGGCCGCCTTCGCGGCCAGGGGCCATCCCTGCGTCGGGGACGACGCGCTGCTCGTGGAGGAGGCGGGGGGCGCGGTGCGGGTCGTTCCCGCCTACCCGGGGCTGCGCCTGTGGCCGGATTCCCCCGCCCTCCCCGGCCCTCCGGGGGCGGCCGGGTCCCCGGGCCCCGTCCCCGTCGCCCACTACTCGGACAAGCTGCGCCTGGGGCTCGCGGACGCGGGCTTCTCCCCGGCGGAGGGACCTCTCCCCCTCCGCCGCCTCCTCCTCCTCCCCCTCCCCGGCGCGCGGAGGGCCCCCGCGGTGCGCGTCGATCCCCTCCCCCGGCGGGAGGCGCTGGTCGCCCTGGTGGAGCGCTCCTTCTTCCTCGACCCCGCGGACCCGGCCCGCATGGAGGGGGAGTTCCTGCGCATGGCCTCCTCGCCCCTCCTCGGCCTCGTCCGGGGACTCTCCTACCCCCTCGGCGGGGAGCACCTCGGGAGCGTGATCGACGCCGTCCTCGCGGAGGCCGGCGCGTGAGCGGGATCTGCGGCGTCTTCCGCTTCGACGGCGGGCCGGTGGACGGGGCTCTGCTCGAGCGGATGATCGACCGCATCGCCTGGCGCGGCCCGGAGGGGCGCGGGCGGTGGGTGGGACCCGGCGCCGCCCTCGGCTTCACCCGGTTCGCGACGACGCCCGAGGCGGCGGCGGAGACCCAGCCCCTCCTCGACCCGGAGTCCGGCCTCGTCCTCGTCCTGGACGGCCGCATCGACAACCGGGAGGAGGTGCTCGCCTCCCTCCGCCAGCGGGGCGCCGCCCCCCGGGAGCCCTCGGACGCGGGGATCCTGCTGGCCGCCTGGAAGGCGATGGGGGAGGCGTGCCTCCTCCGCCTGGCGGGGGACTACGCCCTCCTCCTCTGGGACGGCCGCCGCCGCCGGCTGGTGGCGGCCCGCGACCCCCTCGGGATCCGGCCCCTCTTCCGGGCCTCGGACGGGGGGGCCCTCCTCCTCGCCTCCGACCCCCTGTCCCTCCTGGCCCACCCGGCGCTCCCCGCGGAGCCCGCGGAGGGGTACCTGGCGGAGATCCTGGCCGAGGAGGCCCGCTCCTGGGAGGAGACGCTCCACCGGGGGGTCCTCCGGGTCCCGCCCGGCCACCTGCTGGAGGCGGGGGAGGGGGGGGCGCGCCTCCGCCTCGCCTTCGACCCGACCCCCCTGCCCCGCCCCCCCGGGGCATCCCTCGCCACGGACGCGGAGGCCTTCCGCGCGGTGTTCGACGAGGCGGTCCGGTGCCGGCTGCGCGTCCCCCCGGGCGGGAAGGCGCCGGGCATCCTGCTGAGCGGGGGCGTGGATTCCGGGGCCGTCGCGCTCGCCGCCGCGGGGATCCGGGCGGCGGAGGGGGGCGGACGGGGGGATCTCCTCGCGGTCAGCGGGGTCTTCCCCGGGGAGCCCTTCGACGAGGAACCCCTCATCCGGGAGACGGCGGCGGCGGCGGGCATCGGGCTCCTCCGCGGCCTTCCCGTGGAGGTCCCTCCGGGGGAGCCGGCCCGGGAGGCGGCGGCCACGGGGGCGCTCCCGCTCTCGCCCCTGGGGAGGACCCACTACCTCCTGCTGGCGGCGGCGGGCGGCGCGGGGCGGAGGGTCCTCCTCACCGGCAACGGGGGGGACGAGTGGCCGGGCGGGACCCCCTACCTCCTCTCCACGGTGCTCGCCCGGCGGGAGGCGGGGGCCTTCCTCAGGCTCCTGCGGCGGCGGGGGGCGGCGAGGGGGC
>JAKLKS010000141.1 GCA_023150535.1 Planctomycetota bacterium | reverse complement strand
CGGAAGCCGGCCCGGGCGGCGGCGGCCGCGTCGGCGAAGAAGGAGAGGTTCCCCGGGTCGGGCCGGCGCGAGGGGCAGGAGGGGCGGCAGAAGATCCCGGTGGTGCGGACGGCCTGGAGGAAGATCCCGTCGAAGGAGGGGTCCTTCTCGAGGACGGCCCGCACCATGCGGGCGGGGGGCGGGAGGGCGGCGCCGGTCATGGCGAGGACGGTATCCGCCCCTCCGCCGGCGCGCCTCCGGGGACCGGACGGTGCATCGGGAATCAGGCGAGGTCGAAGAGGAGGACCTCGGCCCGCTCCTCCCCGCGGAGGCGGACCTCCTCCTCCCCCGAGATCGCCGCGCCGTCCCCGGTCCCGAGGGGGGCGCCGCTGAGGAGGACGCTCCCCCGGGCCACCTGGACCCAGGCGTGCCGCCCCGCCCGGAGCGGGTGGAGGACCTCCCCCCCCGCGGGGAGGACGGCGGCGAGGAGCGCGGCGTCCTGATGGATGCGGAGCGACCCGTCCCGCCCGTCGGGGGAGACGAGGACCCGGAGGCGGCCCTCCCGCTCCTCCTCGGGGAAGCGGCGCTCCTCCCAGGAGGGCTCGAGGCCGCGGCGCGCGGGGAGGATCCAGATCTGGAGGAGGTGGACCGGCTCCCGGTCCGACGCGTTCACCTCGCTGTGGCGGACGCCGGTCCCCGCGGTCATGCGCTGGACGTCGCCGCGGCGGAGCACCGAGCCGTTGCCCATGCTGTCCCCGTGGCGCAGCGCCCCGTCGAGGATGAAGGTGACGATCTCCATGTCCTCGTGCCCGTGGGGGGCGAAGCCGCCGCCGGGGGCGACGCGGTCCTCGTTGATCACGCGCAGCGACCGGAACCCCATGTGCCGCGGGTCGCGGTAGCCGGCGAAGGAGAAGGTGTGGCGGGCGTCGAGCCAGCCGTGGTCCTCGCGGCCGCGGTCGGCGGAGCGTCGGAGGTTGATCATGGGGGGCTCCGGGGGGGTCGGGGGGCCCCGTCGGCGGGGCCCGGCCCGGGAGGCTACCACCGGGGGAGGGGGGACCGGATCGGGGGGAGCCCGGGTCGGGGAGGCCTACTTCAGCGCCAGCGGGTTGACGGTCGAGAGCACCGCCCCGGTCTTCCCCGAGAGGAGCCGGAGGTACCCCTTCCCCTTCTTCCCGTTGGTCGCGGTGCCCGGCGCGAGCACCCAGGCCTCCGCGATCCCGTCCCCGTCCGCGTCCGCCGCCCGGTGCACCTCCTCCCCGAACCGCTCGCTCCCCGTGCCGTCCACGGTCCAGAGGACCTTCCCGTCCTTCCCCGAGAGGAGCGCCGCCGCCCCGATGCCGCGGCCGCGCTGGGGGGTGCCGGCCAGGACTTCCGGGGTCCCGTCCCCGTCGGCGTCCCCCAGGACCGCCGCCCCCCCGATGACGGTCTCCC
The DNA here is from genome assembly GCA_023150535.1 of Planctomycetota bacterium. Taxonomy (GTDB): domain Bacteria; phylum Planctomycetota; class JAJSAM01; order JAJSAM01; family JAKLKS01; genus JAKLKS01. The sequence continues at coordinate 9,642 of JAKLKS010000141.1, read as the reverse complement.
CCTCGGGCCCGCGGAGGAGGGCGATCTCCACCCTGTCGAGGGGCGAGAGGACGCGCAGGGTCCAGGTCTCCCCCTTCTTCTTACCGTCCCCCCGGGTCCCGAGGAGGAGGTCGGCCCTGCGGTCCCCGTTCCAGTCCCCCGCGGGCTCGACGAGGAGGCCGAGGTTCTCGTTCTCCCGGGTCCCGGCGATCTCCCCCAGCCACCGGTCCGACTTCGGCTGCGTGACGCCCGAGAGGGTCTCCCCGGAGAGGAGGCGGAGGAGCCCCGCCCCCTTCTTCCCCCCCACTTCCGCGGACCAGGCGCAGAGGACGGCGTCCCGGTAGCCGTCCCCGTTGAGGTCCCCCGCGGCCCGCGCGTCGCACTGCATGCCGTGGGAGTCCTCGAAGAAGGCGGAGTAGGACTCCTTCCGGTTGTCCACGCCCCACCACCTGCCGGAGAGTCCGGCGCGGGCGAGGACGATCCACTGCGGGGAGGGGCGCCCCCCCACGGTCCAGTCCACGAGGTGGAAGCCGCAGAGGTGCTCGGAGAAGGAGAGGGGGAAGTTGCTCCCGAACCTGTGGTGCACCCTGCCGGTCTTCCCCGAGAGGAAGAGGATGTGGGGACCGGCCTCCGCCCAGGGATTGCCGACGGCCAGGTCGGGGGCGCCGTCCTCGTCCACGTCGCCGGCGAGGGCGAGGGCCTCCCCGCAGGCCTGCCCCTCCTCGGTGCCCGCGAGGTTCCAGAGGAGGACGCCGGTCTTCCCGGAGTAGACGCGGACCTCGCCGGCCTCCTTGACCTTCCCCGCCTTGAGGTCCGGGAGCCCTACGGCGACGTCGGGGAACCCGTCGCCGTCGAAGTCCTCGACGACGACCTGCTGGACGGGGGGGAGGTCCTTCTCCCCCGGCCGGGCGGGCAGGGGGGCGGCGAGGACGAGGAGGACGGCGGGGGCGGCGAGGATGCGGGCGGTGCGGCGCAGGGCGTTCACGTCCATGTCCACCTCCGGCGGGATCCTGCCACCGCGGGAGGGGGGAGGCAAGGCGGGTCCCCGGCCCTTCGCGGGCCGCGTCCTCCGGGGCGGAGCCGCACGGACGCCCCCGGTTCCCCCCGGCCCCCCCCGGTGCACCGGCCGACTCCGATGGCAGGCGCCCCCCGGGGGTCCCGTGCCGTAGGATGTCTCCGCCCCGCAGGGGGGCGCCGGGGACACCTGCCACTTCGGAGGTCGCCCATGGACGGGACGATCCGGGATCCGGACGAGGTCCGTGCGCTGGCCGCCGCCGCCGCGACCTCCGCCTCGCAGGCGTGGCGGGTCGTGGCCGGGGCGGCGACCGTGCCCGCGATGCAGAGGGCCGCCTCCTTCGCCCACCGCTGCCAGGAGCACGCCGTGGCCGCCGTCACCTGGGCCGCCACCGCCCGGGAGTACGCGGGGGACGAGGTGCGGGGCCCCGTGAAGATCGCCGCCGCGCACCGGGGCGCGAAGCGCGAGGCCGACCACGCCGAGGCCATGCTCCGCGCGGCGGAGGAGGCGGCCGGCAGTCCCGGGGGGGGGAAGGGGCGCCCCCCGCGCCACCGCGGTTGAGGTCGCGGTCCGCTACCGCGGCAGGAGCCGGAACCCCTCCCGCGCCGCCGCGGCGCGCAGGCGCGCGTCCGCGCAGACGAAGGGCAGGGTCCCCGGGCTCCCCCCCGCCGCGACGAGGGCGGCCGCGAGCTGCAGCGCGTCCGCCGCACGGAGGTCGTGGACGCGGAGGAGGCGGCGGGCCCCGTCCCTGACCGCGGCGGAGGGGAGGACCTCGGTCCAGTCCCCCTCGAGGGCGGCGAGGCGGTCGAGCGCCTGCCCCTCCTGCGTCGCGTTCACGGCCCCCTCCCGCGCCCGGCGGGCCAGGGCGGAGGCGCACTCCACGGGGCTCCCCCACCAGGCCGCCACCGCGGGATCCTCCCGGAGGAGGGCCTCCATCCTCCGGGTGAGGGGCTCCGCGACGAGGAGCGGCGCCAGGGCGGAGGCGTCCCAGCACCGCACCTCAGCGGCCCTCCGCCCGCTCCTCGAGGAGCGCGCCGAGGAGGGCGCCGCCCTTCCCGGGCCGGGGGAGCGGGAGGTCGAGCGCGCCGAGCCCCCCCTTCCCGCGGCGCAGGAGCCCCGCCTCCTCGAGGCGGCGGAACCGTTCGCCGCCGGGGTCGTCCTCGGGGAGGACCGGCTCGAGCCGCCCGACGGGACGGCCGCGGTGGGTGATGAGGATCGCCTCGCCGGAGGCGAGGCGGCGGAGGAGCCGGCTCAGGTGGGCCTTCGCCTCGGTGAGGGTCACGGTGGTCATGGGACCAATCTAGTCCAAGGGAAATGACCTGTCTAGTCTGTTCCTCGGGGCGCCGGGGACTCCCCGGGGGATCGGGGCGGAACCGGCCCATCGTCTCCATAAAACATCATCGTCCTTGACAAAAGATACGGCTCATACGACACTCTTCCCGTGAAAAGAACCAGAGAACAGGCCCTCGACCACTGGGCCTCGGGCACACCGCGCCTCCCCCTGGTCCTCCGGGGTGCCCGCCAGGTCGGGAAGTCCTGGCTGGTGCGGGACTGGGGGCGCCGCCGGTTCGGGGCCGTGGTCGAGGTCAACTTCGAACGCCGTCCGGATCTAGGGAGCGCCTTCGAGGATCCCGATCCGGCGAGGACCCTGCGCGTCCTCGCGGCGGCCCTCGGGCGACCGCTTCCCCCCGACGGGAGCACCCTGCTCTTCCTCGACGAGGTCCAGGCCGCTCCCCGGGCAGTGGCGGCGCTCCGCTGGTTCGCCGAGGAGATGCCCGCACTTCCGGTGGTGGCGGCCGGTTCGCTGCTCGACGTGCTGCTCGACGCCCCCCCGGGCTCGATGCCCGTCGGGCGGGTCACGTACCTCCACCTCGAGCCCATGGGCTACCACGAGTTCGCCGAGGCGGTCGGCGCCGGGGACCTCGTCGCGTGGCTGCGGGAGGAGGTGCACGCCCGCTCCCTGGCCGCGGGTTCCGCCGTCCCGGAGCCCCTCCACCGGAGGGCGGGAGCGCTGCTGCGGGACTGGCTCCTCGTGGGGGGGATGCCGGCGGCGGTGGAGGCATGGCGGCAGCGTCGGGATCTCCCCGAGGTGGTCTCTCTGCACCGGGACCTCCTGGCCTCGCTCCGGGACGACTTCGGGAAGTACGCCGGGAGGACGCCCCTCGCGCGCCTCTCCACGCTCCTCGACGCCGTCCCGCGGCAGCTGGGGCGGCCCTTCCGGTACGCGGATGCGGATCGCGGGGAGCGCGCCGCGGCGCTCCGGGCGGCCCTCGATCTCCTCTGCGGTGCGCGGGTCTGCCACCGCGTCCCCTGCACGGCGGCCCGGGGGGTGCCCCTCGGCGCCGAGGTCCGGTCCCGGGTCTTCAAGTGCCTCTTCCTCGACGTGGGTCTCTCCTCCACGAGCCTCGGCCTCGACCTCCTGGATGCCGCGGATGCGGGCGGCATCGGGGACCTCCACCGGGGAGGGACGGCGGAGCAGGCGGTCGGGCAGCTGCTGCGGCTCCACTTCCCCCCCAACGCGGCGCCGGAGTCCTTCTTCTGGCGGCGGGACCGGCGGGGGGCGGAGGCGGAGGTGGACTTCGTGATCGCCCGGGGCTCCCGTGTGCTGCCGGTCGAGGTGAAGGCGGGGGCGGCGGGGTCGCTCCGGAGCCTCCACGCCTTCGTGGCGGAGCGGGGGCTCGACCTCGCGGTGCGCGTCCAGGACGCGCCGCCGGAGATCCGGGAGGTGCGGACCGCGGGCCCGGGGCAGGAGCGGAGGTTCCGGCTGCTCTCGGTGCCGCCCTACCTCGTGGAGGAGATCCCGCGGCTGGTGGAGGCGCTGCGGTAGGGCGGGAGGCGATCTGCGCCCGCAACCGGGCGGATACGCGGGGTCGCCTGGAGGCGGCACCCGGATTCGAACCGGGGGATAACGGATTTGCAATCCGTTGCCTTACCACTTGGCTATGCCGCCTCGGAGGTGCGACCGAGGCAGTATGCCCGCCGGAGTCGTTGGGGTGCAAGACGTTGCGACCATGGTGGTCCCCGCGCTTCCGATCACTTCCGGCCGGTGCCGGAAGCTTCTAGACCCGTTCTCCGTCCCAAATCCGTCTCACCTCAGAAGACCGTCCTGGTCGTCCCTCGCGGCAGGAAGGCGACGTAGCGCATCGTCGTGGCCAAGGTCGAGTGGCCGAGCGCGTCCCGGATCTCCCAGGGGCTGACCCCGGCCGAGGCGAGCTGGCTCGCGAAGGTCTTGCGCAGGTCGTGCGGCGTCACGTCTTCCACCTTCGCCTCCCTCGCCACGGCGGGGAAGACCTTGTTGAAGACCGTGTTGTAGACCTTGCGCCGGTCGGCCTCCTGCGGCCGGATGCACCATCCGGTCGTCTCCTGGTGCTCGTAGAGGAGCTCCTGCATCCCCGTGAAGTACGTCGTCGGGATCGAGCGCGCCTCGAACGATTTCGCGGTGAAGCCGTGCTCCACCTTATTCCGCACGACGTAGAGGTTGTCCTCTCTCCGGAAGTCCGAGAACTCCGCGTAGGTCAGCTCGTTCCTGCGCAGGCCGAGGTAGAGCCCGAGGCGGATGCCGACGTCGAGGTCCGTCCCGCGCGCCGCCGCCACCAACCGACCCATCTCGTCCCGCGAGAGCGCCCGGGGCGGGTTCCTCGCCTCCTTCAGGAACTCGATGCCCCGGGCCGGCGACTCGTCGATGTACTCCTTCCGCTCCGCCCAGTTGAGGCACGCCCGGATGTCGCGCAGCTCCCCGTTCACGGTCGCGGGCGCGACTTCCCCGATGCGCGACGCCTTGAAGCCGTCGATGTCGCGCCTTGTCACGTCCCCGAGCTTCTCCTTTCCGACGTACCTGAAGAAGCTCCGCACCGGACCCTCCATCGAGGACAGGCTCTTCGGCGTGTGGTTCGCCTCATACCAGGTCAGGTACTCCCCGAGGAAGTCCTCCACCGGATACGTCCGCCTCCGGAACGGGTCCTTCTCCTGCTCCAGTTCGACCGCGAACGCCAGCGCTCGCCGATCGGCCTCCGTCTGGTCGTCGGTGTCCAGCGACTTCCGGTACCTCTTTCCCGCGCGGACGAAGTTCACGTAGTAGAGCCCGTTCCTTCGATACACCGTCGGCCGCGGCATGTCGGTTCTACGTCAGCGGGAGAGAGCTTCCCGCGCCTTGGACCGTGCCGCGTGTGCCGCGTCCGACTCGCTCCGCACCAGCCCGGCGAGCTGCGCGCGGGACAGGTACACCCGCCTCGTCCTGCCTCCCAACCGGTAGCACTCCACCAACCCGCGCTTTCGCCAGTTGAAGATCGTCCTCGGCGTCACGCCAAGGAGCCTGCCTGCCTCCGAGACCGAGATCAGGTCCGACAGGTCCGTCCCGTTCATCAGTCGTCCTCCTTCTCCGTTTCCGGTTCCGTTGCCGTCTCGTCCTCCGCGCCGCAGGGCCGGTAGTAGTGGGCCGGGTAGTACCACCCGCGCGTGGGGTCGTTCCCGTCCGGCTGTTCGTCCATCACCGTCGCGATGTCCGGCCGGGCCTCGGCACCTGCCTCGTCCTCGTTGTCGCCGGGCTCGGGCCGGTACGGGGGGATTGCGACGTCCGGGAACCGCTCCCGCAACTCGGCGAACCGCTCCCCTTGATGCAGCTCGCGGTGCAGCTGGCGGCGCAGCCGCCGCGCCATGGCCCTGTCGACCTTCTCGATGAGCCGGAGCTCGGCGATGAGCTTCGCCAGGGACCCCAGCACGAGCTTGGTGCTCCTGAAGGCCATCTTGCCGACGAACCCGGCCGCGATGACCGCCCCCTCCGCGATCCCCATGTGCTTCTTCTCGACCAGGTCGTCGCTGCCGTGCTCCTCCATCCGACGCTCGTACTCCTCCAGGACGTAGAGCACATCGTCCGTGCCGTCGTCCTTGGGGCTCAGCACGTTGGCCCGCCGCACGATGCCCCGGGCCGCCTTCTAGCCAACTTCACCAACATCCCTTCACCGTCCTTCTGCGTACTTCCGTACGCTTCCACCAACCCATCGTTCCCCGCGCCGCCCCCCGGGACCCGCGTTCCCCGGGAGCCAAGCGGCGCGGATTCGGGCCCGCCTGCGAAGCCAGGGCCCGCGCCACCCGCACATCCCCTTGCACCATCCCTCTCCCACCCCTGGGTCACGACTGCCCCTTCGCCGGGGGGAGCGGCGACTCGCCGTCGAGCACCGCATTGGCATCGATGACCCGGACCCGCGCGCGCAGCGACGGCTCGAGGGCCCGGCGGATGCTGGGCTCGATGGCCTTGGCCAGCCGCGCGGTCCCGCTGACCACGACCACTCCTGCGACCTCCTGCAGGGCTGCGAGGCGCGCAATCGCGTTCGCTTCGCGCTCGACGTTGCCCAGCTCGACTTGGAGGCAGAACGTGGTCACCACCCCGTCCCCATCGACCGATTCGGCGATGAGGTCCGGCTCGACGCGGCCGCCCGCGCACGGGAGCGCGCCGCCCGCCCGGACCCGCCAGCCTCCCGCGCGCAGCAGCGATTCGCAGCGCTCGCGGAGCAGGGCGTGGCACGGGCCCTCCTTGCCCCAGGTCGCGACCTTCGTAACGCCGGCCGCCGCGAGGACGCGGTAGCCCTCCTCCGTCGGGACGGCGACCTCGCGCTTGTTGCCCACGGTTCCGGCGACCCGCACGAGCCCGAGCCGCCACGCGGCGTCGCGCAGCGCGGACTCCTCGTCCAGGGGGATGCGCATCCCCGCCGCGCGCTCGGGGTAGAGCTCGAGCCGCTCGGCGCACCGCCGCAGGAGGCCGAGCACCTTCACGCGGAGCTCGGGGGCCATGGCCTCAAGCGCCTCTCCCGACGGCACCGGCTGCTGCGGCGGAGCGTCGACCGCCGCGACGGCCCCGTCGTCGCTCCGGACCTCCTCCGGCGCCGCCGTCGCACCCGGCTCCGCGACCCGCGCCGTCGCGGGCCGCGCCTTCCGGAACTGCGCGGCCGCCTTCTTCCACGCCTCCTCCGGCGGCTCCCAGAAGACGCAGCCCTCCCGCCACGCCGCCAGCCTCGTTGCCGACGCCATGGCAACGGCCAGCCCGTCCCCGCCCAGCGGCGAGAGCAGCGGCACCCTGACGTGGCACGGCGGCAGGAGCCCGCGGAGATTCAAGACTCCTTCGCGCGGCGGAGCCATCCCGACCAGCCGGTCCCGCGCGTCCAGGGGCAGGGAGAGGAGTCCCCCCACGACCGACCGGGTGCGCGCGTCCTGGGTCCGCAGGGCCAGGAACAGGCCGAGCCCGGCGATGAGCCCGGGGCCCCAGCCCTCCATCGCCTGGTCGGCGAGGAGCAGGACCTGCCCCCGGTGCCGGCTCTCGCGGAGCTGCTTGCTCCACCAGTCCTCGACCGCGGGTCCGGCCTTGGTCGCGGGCGTGCTCTTGAGGTGGATGTGGGCTTCGTCGAGCACCGTGTACACGCGCCCGAATCCGGGCCGGGGCGGCTGGTGCAGGGGGCACCCGACCAGGTGCGCCGCGACCTTCCCGTCCCAGGCCCGCGCGAAGAACGCGAGCGCGCCGTCGCTCACGCCCGTGCCGTCGATGACCAGGAGCCCGGGCCGGAGCAGCTCGCAGACGGGGATGCCGCGCCGCGTGCGGTACGCCGTCCTCAGCTCGGTCGCGGGGGTCTCGATGACCCGCTGCGCGGAATCCAGATAGGAGGCGGCTTGGCCGAACCGCTTCCGGGGCGCGTTCCGGATGAGGTGCCGCAGGTCCTCCAGGGCCACGCCAGCGTCCTCGCCGCTCATCTGCCGGGCCCGCGTCGTCGACTCGAAGGCCTGCCGGAACACGCTCTCCGTCCCCGAGCCCGCGTACAGGGCGCGGTACGCTTCGACCACGCGCGCGAGCGCCATCTCCGGCAGCTCCCCGAACTCGGGCTCGAGAAAGCTCACGGGAATGTCCTGCAGTCGGAGGACCGTGGCCCGCGCGGGCCCGAGCCTCGCGGCCAATCGCGTGAGCCCGTCTCCCAGAGGTTCGGCGGCGACAACTGTGCAATCCGCCTCGACCAATTGCCGGACCAGCCAGCCGAGGAACACCGACTTCCCCATCCCCTGCACCCCCACGATGCCGGAGACGGGGGACAGCGCGGCCGCGGGGATGCGGAGCGGCACGTCCCCGGCGGGCCGCACCAGGAGGGGCCCGTCCAGGTCTCCCGCCGGGAGCTCGTCCCGCCTCGGCGGCGGGAGCGGCACGTCGTGCAGCACCGGGTCGTAACCCCGCTCCGCGAGTATGCGCTCCCGGAACTGCCGTTCCACCGCCGGGTGACAGGCCGGAGTCGCCATCTGCATCAGCACCCGCCGACGCTCCGCGTCGGTGAGCCCGGCCTCGACCAAGGCGTACAGCTTGTGGACGTTCACGGCTTCCTCCTTCTCCGTTTCTTCGGGAGCAGCCCTGCGCGCGAAGCCACGAGCCACAGGAGCCCGAGGGCCGTCGCCAGGACCGCGATGCCGAGCAGCGCGCTCCACCACCGCCACAGCCAGAACGCCGCGAGGATGCAGACCCACAGCACGGCGGCGGCGTAGGTGTCCTCGTGCGCGCCGCACTTCTGCTCGCGGAACCGCCACAACAGAAAGCCTGCGCCCAGAAGGAGAAGCCCCGAGAAGCACATGGCTACTTCCTGCCTGGCGGCGGACTGCCCGGCGGCTCGAACCGCCCACCGAGGAGGAGCCGCTTCGCCACCGCGGGCAGCCAGCACGGCGCGCAGTACGTCGCTACGCCCAGCCGTCGCGAACACGGGCCACACAAAACTTGGCCACAGCACCCACAGGCCCGAGCCGAGGCTTGTCCGAGGATCGCCCCACAGAGGCACGTCCCGGCGAACGTCTCCGGCGAGACCACGCGCCCGGCGTCGTCGACGCGTACCGTGGTCACGCGCACCACCCGCGTCGTCCCGTCGGCGTCGGAGAGCGTCGCCTCCTCCCGGCCGCCCAGGACGCCGTCGGCGCTCGCCTTCCCATCCAGGCTCGCGACATCCTCCGTCCGCGTGGCCAGCACCGTCCCGGCCGCGCGCAGGAGGCGCTCGAAGTCGCGGCGGTTCATCGGCCGAACCGGTTCCGGAGCTTCGCCCACTCCAGGACAACCGGCACGACGAGGCCGCTCAGGAAGGCCAGGAGCGCCAGCCAGCGAAGCGCCTTCAGGCGCAGCCGCTTCCGGCTCCTCTGTTCACAGGTGAGACGGGGTCGGCCCTCGCGGCACGGCGCCCGCCCGCGGTACCGGAAATGCTCGCCCGGCCTCCCATACGGGCATGACGGACTGCGGCACTCGTGCACGCGCCCGGAGTCCTCCGCCAGCGCCGTCCGCATCCTCCAGCGCCGCCGCACCCACCCGCATCCCTGCCACGCCAGGTCGAGCAGGACGAACAGGAGCACCACCGGGAACAGCAGGACCCCCGCGATCCAGAGCCCCACGTTGTCGCCCTTCCCTCCGCACGGTGGAGTCCCGCGGTACCGCAGGGGCTTCCCCGGCGTCCCGTACGGGCACGCCTTCTTCCGGCACGTGTGCCACCGCTCCCGTGTCGCGCTTCGCGTTTCCCCTCTCCGAGGCCCGGCGCTCTCGGGCGCGACGCGCACGATGCGGTCCGGCCGGTCCCCGCTCATCGTGCCAGCCGGTTCGCCAGCGAGCGGAAATGCTGGACGAGGCTCTGCCAGTCCGTGATGAA
>JAKLKS010000140.1 GCA_023150535.1 Planctomycetota bacterium | reverse complement strand
GCGTGACCCTCCGCTCACCTCCTACTGCTTTGTGCCGGGTTCCGTATCGTCGTCGCCGCCGCGTGCACCGCGAGGAGGGTGTCGATGAGCCGCGGGACCTCCCTCAGCGGGAAGGAGTTCGGTCCGTCGGAGAGGGCCCGGTCGGGGTCCTCGTGGCACTCGAGGAAGACCCCGTCCACCCCCACCGCGACCGCCGCCTTCGCGAGGTGGAGGATCATCCCCCGGTCCCCGCCGCTCGCCGCGCCGAGGCCGCCGGGCTTCTGCACCGAGTGGCCGGCGTCGTACACCACGGGGCAGCCGAGGCCGCGCATCACCACGAGCCCCCGCATGTCCACCACGAGGTTGCGGTAGCCGAAGGAGGTCCCCCGCTCGCAGAGGAGCACCTTCCGGTTGCCCGTCGTGAGGATCTTGTCCCGGACGTTGGCCATGTCCTCCGGGGCCATCCACTGCCCCTTCTTCACGTTCACCGGCCGCCCCGACCGCCCGCAGGCGACCACGAGGTCGGTCTGCCGGCAGAGGAAGGCCGGCACCTGGAGGACGTCGAGCACCCCCGCCGCCGCCTCCACCTGCCGCACCTCGTGCACGTCGCTGATGACGGGGAGCCCCGTCTCCTCCTTCACGGCCGCCAGGACCCGCAGCCCCTCCTCCAGCCCCGGCCCGCGGTAGCCGCGGATGGAGGAGCGGTTCGCCTTGTCGTAGGAGGACTTGAAGACCAGCGGCACCCCGGCCCTCTCCGCCGCGCGGCGGAGGAACTTCGCCGCCCGCAGCGACACGCGCATCCCCTCGATGGCGCAGGGGCCCATGAGGAAGACGAGCGGCCTCCCGCCGCCGATGGAGACCCCCTTCGCGAGGGGGACGGCGGCGGCGCGGGGCGTGGGGGCGGGCTTCTTCACGGGACCTCCGGGGTCGCGCCGGGAGAGGGGACCAGCACCTGCGCCGAGGCGGGGTTCAGGACGACCTCCAGCGGCGTCGTGCCGAAGGGGTCGCCGTCCACCTGCACCGGCACGGGGCCGTCGGACTCGACCCGCACCGAGCGTCCCCGGGCCGAGGAGGCGTCCCCGTGGAGGGCGAGGGTACCCCGGCGCGCGGCCCACAGGTAGCGGAAGAAGGAACGCCGCCGCCGCGCGTCGAGGAGGCAGAGGTCGAGCGCCCCGTCGTCGGGGGAGACGCCGGGGAGGAGGTCGAAGAGCCCCCCGTAGTGGCCGGCGTTGAGGATCACCGCCTGGGTGCAGGGGGCCGCGGGGACGCCGTCCACGGTCACGCGCAGCGGCGGGAACCGGTACTCCCCGAGGGTGCGCCAGAGCGGCGCCACCCAGCCGCGGAAGCCGAGGCTCGCCCCGCGGGCCCTCGCCACCGCCGCCACCACCGCCCCGTCGAGGCCGGCCCCGGCGTTGCAGAGGAGGCGCCGGCGCCCCGCGCCCGCGGCGGTCGCCTCCGCCGTGTCGAGGTGCCGCACCGTCCCCAGGGCCACGGTCCGCGCCGCCCCCTCCGCGTCGAAGGGGATGCCGAGGTCCCGGGCCAGCACGTTGGCGGTGCCCGCGGGGAGGATGCCCACGGGGATGCCCGAGCCGTCGAGGCCGTTGAGCACCTCGTTCACGGTGCCGTCCCCGCCCACGGCCACGACGGCGTCGAATCCGCCCCCGCGCGCCCCGGAGGCGGCCCGGGTCGCGTCCCCCGCGGCGGCGGTGCGGAACTCCTCCGCCCTCCCCCCCGCGGCGCGGAGGGCGTCGAGGAACCGGGGCAGGGATCGGAGCGCGCGGCGGCGCCCGGAGACGGGGTTGACGACCACGAGGACGCGGCGGCCCATGCCGGGATCCTAGGGCGGCCCCCCGGGAGGCCGCCCGAATCCGCCGGATCGCCATGGGAACCGTCGCCGCGGCCCGCTATCCTTGCCCGGTCGGGCCGGAGGGACGCCATGCACTGTCGCAGGGTCGGCGAGGACGCGTACTTCGTGGTCCTCGAGAAGGACGAGAAGGTGGCGGCCAGCCTGCTGAAGGCGGCCGCCTCCCACGGCGTCGAGGGCGGCTGGATCCAGGGCTTCGGGTCGGTGAGGGACGTCGAGCTCGCCTGGTTCGACCCCGCCGGCCGGGTCTACCGCCGCCGGAAGTTCGAGGAGGACATGGAGCTCTCCGGCTTCCTCGGCGACCTGGCCCTGTCGGGCGCGGAGAGGGTGCTCCACGCCCACGCCTCCGTCAGCGGGCCGGAGCTCATCACCTTCTCCGGCCACTTCGTCGAGGCGAGGGTCTCGGTGTCGGCGGAGTTCCTCCTCCAGGACCTCGGCGTGCGCCTCGACCGGTCCGAGACGCCCTCCGCGGGCGTCAAGCTCCTCCTCGGCGCGCCGGGGAAGCCGCCGCGGGCCCCGCGGGCGAAGAGGGAGGGAGGCGCGTGAAGGCCTGCCTCGTCGTCCTCCTCGGCGCCGCCGACCGGCCCCACCCCGCGCTCCGCGGGGAGACGCCGCTCCAGCGGGCCCGGGTCCCGAACGTGGAGGCGCTGCGCAGGGCGGGGCGCCTCGGCTCCCTGCGGACGGCGGTGGCGGGGCGCTCCCCCGGTTTCGAGGCGGCCCTCCCCCGGCTCCTCGGCTACCCCGCGGACCTCGTCCTCCCCGCGGGGCCGCTCGAGTCCCTCGGCGTCGGCCGGGCGCTGCGCGCCGACGAGACCGCCTTCGTCGCGGACTTCGTGACGGTGCTCGAGGGGGTGATGGCCGACCCGACGGGGGGCCGCCCGAGGGAGGCCGAGGCCTCGCTGCTGCGCGACGCGGTGAACGCGGCGCTGGCCGGCGAGGCGCGCCTGGAGGCGGGGAGCCGGCCCTGGCGGAGCCTCCTCCTCCTGGCGGCCGAGGGGGCGGACCGCACGCGCTCCGAGGCGCCCCACGCGCTGGGGGGGCTCCCCGTGGCGGGGCGGGAGCCCGAGGGGCCCGCGGCGGCGCGCCTCGCCGAGGCGGTGCGGCGGGCGGGGTCGGTCCTCGGCCCCCACGAGGTGAACTCCGTGCGCCTCGACCTGCGGGAGAACCCCGTGACGGGGATCTGGCCCTGGGGGGGCGGACGGGTGCCGGCGCTGGAGCCGGCCTCGGAGCGGGTGGGGGCCCGCATCGTCGTCGTGAGCGGCCCCGGCTACGCCCGGGGGCTCGCCGAGGCGGCGGGCTGCGAGCACGCCGACGCGGGGCCCGAGGAGGGGGGCGCGGCGGAGGCGGCGCTCCGCGCGCTGGAGGGCGGCGCCGACCTCGCGGTGGTGGTGCTCTCCGGTCCGCTGGAGGCCTCCCTGGCCGGGGACCCCTCGCGGAAGGTGCAGGAGATCGAGCGGGCCGACGGGGGAGTGGTGGGGCCGCTGCGGGCGGGGCTGGCGGCGCGGGGCGGGGAGTGGCGGATGGCGGTCTGCGCCGACGCCGCGGTCTCCTCCGAGCACCGCCGCGCGCTGCCCGACCCCGTGCCCTTCGTGCTGGCCGGGGCCGGCGTCCCCCCCTCGCGCCGCGCCACCGGCTTCCACGAGGAGGCGGCGCGCACCTCCGACCTCACCGTCGAGGAGGCCGCCGACTTCGCCGCCTACGTCACGGGAAGGTGAGCGCGGGGGACGGCCCCCTCGCGCCCCCGCTCCCCCCCCCTCCCCGCCCCGCGGACCGATCTCCGCCGGACCGGGGGGAGCCGGTATCGTCTCCCCGATGCCCGACGACTTCCCGACCCGGTACGACCCCCACGAGGTGGAGGCGCGGCTCTACCCGCTCTGGGAGCGGCGGGGGGACTGGACCGCCGACGCGGCCGCCGTCCGGGAGGGGAGGAGGAGGCCCTTCGTCGTGATGATCCCCCCGCCCAACGTGACGGGGGCGCTCCACATGGGCCACGCCCTGAACAACACCCTGCAGGACGTCCTCTGCCGGTGGCGGCGCATGTGCGGCGACGAGGTCCTCTGGCTCCCGGGCATCGACCACGCCGGCATCGCCACCCAGGCCGTCGTCGAGAAGAAGCTCCTCGAGGAGCGGAAGACCCGCCGCGTGGACATGGGCCGGGAGGCGTTCCTCGGGGAGGTCTGGGCCTGGAAGCGCCAGTACGGCGACACCATCCTCGGCCAGCTCCGCCGCCTCGGCTGCTCCTGCGACTGGAGCCGGTCGAAGTTCACCATGGACCCGGACCTGTCCCTCGCCGTGCGGAAGGCCTTCGTCTCCCTCTTCGACGAGGGGCTCGTCTACCGCGGGGCCCGCATCGTCAACTGGGACTGCGCGCTGGAGACCGCCGTCAGCGACGACGAGATCGAGTACGAGGACCGCCGCGGGAAGCTCTGGCACGTCCGCTACCCGCGCGCGGACGGGAAGGGCTTCGTCGTCGTCGCCACCACGCGCCCCGAGACCATGCTCGGGGACACCGGGGTCGCCGTCCACCCGGAGGACGACCGGTGGAGGGACCTCGTCGGGACGAAGGTCCGCCTCCCCCTCCTCGACCGGGAGATCCCCGTCGTCGCGGACGACTCCGTGGAGAGGGGCTTCGGCACCGGCGCGGTGAAGGTCACCCCGGGCCACGACCCCGCCGACTACGAGCGGGGGAGGCGCCACGGGCTGCCGGTCCTCGTCGTGCTCGACGGGAAGGGCCGCATCAACGCGGAGGGGGGGGCCTACGCGGGCCTCTCCCGCGAGCAGGCCCGGGACCGGATCGTGAAGGACCTCGAGGAGCGGGGCCTCCTCGAGAAGGTGGAGGACCACCCGCTGCGGGTGGCGGTCTCCGACCGTTCGAAGTCGGTCATCGAGCCGCTGGTCTCCGAGCAGTGGTTCGTGTCCATGGAGCGGCTGGCCGGGCCCGCCATCGCCGCGGTGAAGGACGGCACGCTCTCCTTCCGCCCGGAGCGGTGGACGAAGGTCTACCTCGACTGGCTGGAGAACGTCCGCGACTGGTGCATCAGCCGCCAGCTCTGGTGGGGCCACCGCATCCCCGTCTGGTACGACGCGGACGGCGCCCCCGCCGCGCTCCTCGAGGACCCCGCCCCCGGGGCGCTCCACCCGCGGACGGGGAAGCCCCTCGTCCGCCAGGACGAGGACGTGCTCGACACCTGGGCCTCCTCCTGGCTCTGGCCGCTCTCCACGCTCGGGTGGCCGGACCGCGGGACGGAGGACTTCCGCGCCTTCTACCCGACCTCCTTCCTCTCCACGGCGCGGGAGATCATCTACCTCTGGGTCGCCCGCATGGTGATGGCGGGGTACCACTTCGACGGCCGGTGCCCCTTCGACACCGTCTACATCCACGCGACCATCCTCGACGGGAAGGGGCGGCGCATGTCGAAGTCCGCGGGGAACGGCATCGACCCCGTGGACATGATCGCGAAGTACGGGGCGGACGCGGTCCGCTTCTCCCTCGTGGACCTCACCACCGAGGGGCAGGACGTGCGGCTCGCCGAGAACCGGTTCGAGGTCGGCCGCAACTTCATGAACAAGCTGTGGAACGCCGGCCGGTTCGTCGCCGGGGCGGGCGGGGACCGGCCGCTCCCGCGGCCCCCGGAGGAGGCCTTCGCCGCCGAGGACCGCTGGATCCTCCACCGCCTCGCCCGCACCGTGGAGGAGGCGACGGGCCACCTCGCCGGGTACCGGTTCCACGACCTCGCCCGGACGCTGCACGCCTTCGCCTGGAACGAGCTCTGCGACTGGTACCTCGAGATCGTCAAGCCGCGGCTGGAGGGCGCCCCCGGACCGGCGGTGCTCTGGACCCTGCGGGAGTGCCTCGGCACGCTGCTGCGCCTGCTCCATCCCGCCGCCCCCTTCGTCACGGAGGAGCTGGCGGCGCGGCTGTCCCTCCTCCCGCCGGGGGTCTCGTCCCTCGGGAAGGCCTCCTGGCCGTCGCCGGTCGAGGTCCCGGGCGGGGCGGAGGCGGCCGCGGAGGTCGCGCTCCTCCAGGCGGTCGTGACGGCCGTGCGCACCCTGCGGTCGGAGAAGCGGGTGGGGGAGGCGGACCTCGTGGACGCCGACGTCCGCGCGGGGGAGGCGGAGGCGGCGGCCCTCCGGCGGCAGGAGGCGGCGGTGCGGAGGCTCGGGAAGATCGAGGCCCTGGCCGTCGGCGCCGGCGTCCGGCGGCGCCCGCGGTCGGCGGTCGCCCACCTCCCCGGCGGCGTCGAGGTCTACCTCCCGCTGGAGGGCCGCATCGACATCGGGGCGGAGCGGGAGCGCCTCGCGAAGGAGATCGCGAAGGCGGAGGGGGTCGCGGCCTCCGTCGAGCGGAAGATCGGGAACGCCGACTTCCTCGCCCGCGCGAAGCCCGAGGTCGTGGAGGCCGAGCGGGCGCGGCTCGCGGAGGCCGCCGCCCTGCGGGACCGGCTGCGCGCGAGCCTCGCCGACCTGGAGTAGGGGCGCCGGAACGGCCCGGGGCCGCCGCGGATCCGTGACCTCCCGCGGGGGTTTTCGCCCGGCGGCGGGAGGGCACCCTTAGACTTCCCCCGACCTCACGGAGGACCCGCCGCCATGAGCACGGCCGCCGCGACCGTCGTCGACAGGAGGGCCTTCTGGCTCCGGAAGCTCCACTCCCTCTCCGGGGTCGTCCCGGTGGGGGCCTTCATGTGCTTCCACCTCTTCGAGAACGCGTCGGCGGCCAACGGACCCGAGGCCTTCGACGAGACGGTGCGGAAGATCAACTCCATGCCCTTCGTGCTCGCCATGGAGATCGGCGTCATCTGGATCCCGATCCTCTTCCACACGCTGCTCGGCTTCGCCATCATCTTCGAGGGGAGGCCGAACGTCGCCGCCTACGGCCACGGGCGCAACTGGCTCTACCTCCTCCAGAGGGTGACCGGGGTCCTCGCCTTCCTCTTCATCGCCTTCCACTTCGCCAACTTCCGCATGCGCAAGGGCGAGTTCGAGCTGGCCCCCTTCGAGGACGTCGCCGCCGTCCTCTCCACCCCCTGGGTGTTCTGGGTCTACCTCGCGGGGATCGCCGCCTGCGTCTTCCACTTCGCCAACGGGCTCGCGGGGTTCCTCTTCTCCTGGGGCCTCACCGTCGGGCCGAGGGCGAAGAGGCTCGCGGGCCTCGCCTGCGCCGGCGTCGGCGCGGGGGTCTTCGCCCTCTCCATGAGGGCCCTCTTCGCCTTCGTCTAGGGTCGGGAGCCTCACCGGGAGGGTCATGGCCGTGGCAAGCGCGCCGCAGATCGTCATCGTGGGAGGGGGGCTGGCGGGCCTCATGGCCGCCATCAAGGCGTCGGAGGCGGGAGCCGAGGTGAAGCTCTTCTCCTCGGTCCCCTGCAAGCGGAGCCACTCCGTCTGCGCCCAGGGCGGCATCAACGCCGCGGTCAACACGAAGGGGGAGGGGGACTCCCCCGAGATCCACTTCGACGACACGATCTACGGCGGGGACTTCCTCGCGAGGCAGGAGCTCCCCCGCCGCATGGCCCACGCGGGGCCGGGCATCGTCTACCTCCTCGACCGCATGGGGGTCCGCTTCAGCCGGACCCCCGAGGGGCTGCTGGACTTCCGCCGCTTCGGGGGGACGAAGCACCACAGGACCGCCTTCGCGGGGGCCACCACGGGCCAGCAGCTCATCTACGCGCTCGACGAGCAGGTGCGCCGCTGGGAGGCGGGGGGCCACGTCGTCCGCTACGAGAACTGGGAGTTCCTCTCCGCCGTCCTCGACGGGAGCGGGGCCTGCCGGGGCATCGTGGCCATGCCGCTCTCCACCCTCAGGCCCGAGGCCTTCCGCGCCGACGCCGTGATCCTCGCGACGGGCGGCCCCGGCCTCATCTTCGGCCGCTCCACCAACTCCATGAACTGCACCGGCTCCGCCGCCGGCTCGGTCCACCGCCAGGGGGCGATCTACGCCAACCCCGAGTTCATCCAGGTGCACCCCACGGCGGTCCCCGGCGAGGACAAGGACCGGCTCATCTCCGAATCCGTGCGCGGGGAGGGGGGGCGCGTCTGGGTCCCGAAGGACGGGAAGCCCTGGTACTTCCTCGAGGAGAAGTTCCCCAAGTACGGGAACCTCGTCCCCCGCGACATCGCGACGCGGGAGATCTTCCGCGTCGTCCACGAGCTCGGGCTCGGCGTGGACGGGAAGGCCCAGGTCTACCTCGACGTCTCCCACCTCGACGCCTCCACGACCCGCCGCAAGCTCGGCGGCGTGCTGGAGATCTACGAGAAGTTCATGGGGGCGGACCCCACGAAGGTCCCCATGAAGGTCTTCCCCTCGGTCCACTACTCCATGGGCGGCCTCTGGGTGGACGACGCGGACGAGGCGACGAACATCCCCGGCCTCTACGCCTCGGGGGAGGCGAACTTCCAGTACCACGGAGCGAACCGGCTCGGGGCCAACTCGCTCCTCTCCTGCATCTTCGGCGGCATGGTCTGCGGGCCGGCCGCGGTGAAGTACGCGCGGGGGCTCGCGAAGGGGGCCGCGGCGCTGGACTCCTCCGTCTTCGACGCGGCCCGCGCCCGGGAGGAGGAGGAGAACCGGAAGGTCCTCGCCCGGGACGGCCCCGAGAACCTCTACGGCCTGCACGAGGAGCTCGGGGAGTCCATGCGGAAGCACTGCACGGTGGTCCGCTACAACCGGGGCCTCGAGGAGGCCGAGGCGAAGGTCGCCGACCTCCAGGCGCGGCTGCCGAGGGCGCGGGTCCCGGACCGGAGCGACGTCGGCAACCAGTCCCTGGTGTTCGCCCGCCAGATGGAGAACATGCTGGTGATCGCCCGGGCCATCTGCCGCGGGGCGCGGCTGCGCGACGAGTCCCGCGGCGCCCACTACAAGCCGGACTTCCCGGAGCGCGACGACGTGAACTTCCTGAAGACCACCATGGCGCGCCACTCCCCCGACGGGCCGCGCATCGACTACGATCCGGTGGAGTGCACCTGGGTCAAGCCCCGCCCCCGGAAGTACGACTGAGAGGACCCGCGAACGACATGAGCGACAGGACCGTCGTCCTCCGGATCAAGAGGCAGGAACGCCCGGGCTCCGCCCCCTACTGGCAGGAGTTCGAGGTCCCCCTCCAGCCCGCCATGAACGTGATCGCGGCCCTCCAGGCGGCGCGGAAGCTGGCGAGGACCCGGGACGGGAAGACCGTGGACCCGGTGACCTGGGAATCGAACTGCCTCGAGGAGGTCTGCGGCGCCTGCACGATGATCGTGAACGGGAAGGTGCGGCAGGCCTGCTCCGCCCTCGTGGAGCACCTCCCGCAGCCCGTCACGCTGGAGCCCATGACGAAGTTCCCGGTGGTGCGGGACCTCTGCGTGGACCGCTCCTCCATGTTCGAGAACCTGAAGAAGGTCAAGGCCTGGATCCCCATCGACGGCACCTACGACATCGGCCCAGGGCCGCGCATGGGGGACGACGAGGCGCAGGAGGGGTACATCCTCTCGCGCTGCATGTCCTGCGGCTGCTGCGTCGAGGTCTGCCCGCAGGTGAACGACCGCTCCGACTTCATGGGGCCCGCGGTCATGAGCCAGGTGGTGCTCTTCAACTCCCACCCCACGGGGCGGCTGAACCGCCACGAGCGCCTCGACGCCGTCATGGGGCCCGGGGGGATCCAGGACTGCGGCAAGGCCCAGAACTGCGTGAGGGCCTGCCCCAAGGAGATCCCCCTCACCGAGTCCCTGGTCAGGCTGGCGCGGGAGTCCACCCTCCACGCGCTGCGCGATCTCCTCCGGAAGTAGCGTGGCCGACGGGCTCCTCCGCCGCTGGGTCCTGCCCATGGGGCTCATCCTCCTCGCCGGGGCGGGAGGTCTCCTGGCCATCGCCTGGCGCCACGGGGATCCCCTCGGCGACGCCCCCCGCGCGGGCGGGGGCGGGCTCCCGCCCCCCCCTCCCCCCCCCGAGCCGGAGCGGCCCTTCTCGTTCATCTTCGGAGGGGAGCTGGCGGGGCGCCTCGGGTCCCCCCCCTGCTCCCAGCTCAAGCAGGGGGGGCTCGCCCGCGTCGCCAGCGTGGTGGAGAAGATGACGACCCGCAGCCCCAACAACATCCTCATGGACACGGGGGACGTCCCCTGCTCCGAGGGGGAGCTCGGCGAACTGGAGTACGAGACGGGGCTCGGCATCCTGCGGGAGGCGGGCCTCGCCGTGGCGGCCGTGGGGGAGCGGGACCTCCTCGTCGGCCTGGACCGCTGGAGGGAGGCGAAGAACCGCGCGGCCGAGGGGGTGTCGGTCCTCTGCGCCAACCTGCGCGACGACGCGGGGGTGCCGCTGGTGCCGGCGGTGGCGACCTTCGTCCTCGGCACCCGCAGGGTGCACGTGGCGGCCACCCTCTCCCCCTCCTTCGAGCCGGTCCTGCGCGCGGCCGGGGTCCCGGTCCGCCTCCTGGACCCCGCGGAGAGCCTCCGCCAGGCGCTGGGGGTGGCGGGGAAGGCGGACATGGTGGTGCTCCTCTCCCACGCCCCGGCGGGGGAATCGCGGGAGCTCCTCCGCTCCCTGCCCGAGGTGCGGCTGGCCATCACCGCCCACGCCGGGGACGAGCCGCTGCTGGAGCCGGAGGTCGTGGACGGGCGGCTGCTCATGGCCCCCGGCACGGGGTGGCAGAACATCTCCGCGGTCCGCTTCGTGGGCCGTCCCGCCGGAGGCATCGACACGGTGGACACGCACAACCGGGCCGTGAGCCCCAAGGCGACCCCCTCGCCCCTCGTGATGATGCGGCTCGCCGAGCTCCAGCGGAGGACCGGCGAGCCGGGGTTCCTCGCCCGGTCCCTCAAGGAGAGGGCCGCGCGCCGGGCCGGCGGGCCCTCCTTCACCGGGCCGGCGGCCTGCGCCTCCTGCCATCCCGCGGCCCACGCGAAGTGGAGCGGGGGGGAGGACCCCCACGCCTCCTCCATGCGGAACCTGCGGAGGATGGACCAGGAGGCGATCCCGCTCTGCCTGCAGTGCCACGCCACGGCCGCCGGCATGCCCGGGGGGCACCTCGAACCGGGGGACGGGCAGGGGGCGGTGACCTGCGAGGCCTGCCACGGGAGCGGGGCGGAGCACGCGGCGAAGGACGGGCGGGTCCCCCTCGCGGACCCGAAGGCCTCCTGCATCCGCTGCCACACCCCGGAGATGTCTCCCGAGTTCGAGTTCGACGCCGCCTGGCTACGTACCGGTCATCAACGGCCGACCGCGAGGATGGCGGCGCCGGCGGCGCGGAGGGAGAGGTAGAGGAGCACGAGGGGGCCCGCGACGGGCA
>JAKLKS010000013.1:35197-35433 GCA_023150535.1 Planctomycetota bacterium | reverse complement strand
AAGATCGGCGCCTGGCTCGTCGGCGCCCACGGCAACGTCGCCCTCTGCACCGTGGCGGGGGCGCGGGCCCTCGCCCGCGGACTCCTGCCCGACGACGCGGGGCTCGTCACCGCGGGGCCGGAGTTCGCGCGCCTCGGCCTCCCCGCGCCGGGGGACCTCGTCTTCGGCGGGCACGAGGTGCACCGCGCCACGGCGGAGGGGGAGCTGGCGGCCTTCGACCGCCGCAACGGGCTGTT
>JAKLKS010000013.1:0-35187 GCA_023150535.1 Planctomycetota bacterium | reverse complement strand
CCCCTCGGAGCTGCGCCGCGCCCTGCGATCCGACCTCGCCCGCTACGACGCCGAGGTGCGCCCCGGCGTCCTCGCGGGGGACGCGGCGGCCGTGGCGGGGGAGGCGACGGCGGCGGTGCGGCGGGCGTCGCGGGACCCGGGCCGGGCCGTCGCGCGCCTGCGCCGCGACCTCCGCTCCTTCCGGGACCGCCACCGGCTCGACGGGGTCGTGGTGGTGAACCTCGCCTCCACGGAACCCGACCGCGGGCCCCTGCCGCGCTGCCTCTCCTCCGCCGCCTCCCTGGAGGGCGCCCTGCGCGCCCGCAGGGCCGGGCGCGTGCCGGCGAGCGTCCTCTACGCCTGGGCGGCCGTCGAGGAGGGGATGCCCTTCGTGAACTTCACCCCCTCCCCCGCCTCCTGCGTGCCCGCGGTGCGGGAGCGGGCGCTCCTGCGCGGGGTGCCCCACATGGGGAAGGACGGGAAGACCGGGGAGACGCTCCTCAAGACCGCGCTGGCCCCCCTGTTCGTCGCCCGCCGGTTCAAGGTCCTCTCCTGGGAGGGCTGGAACATGCTCGGGAACCGGGACGGGCGGGTCCTCGAGGACCCGGCGGCGCGGAGCACGAAGGTCGCGGACAAGGACGGCGCGCTCCGCCGCATCCTGGGGGACCCGGAGACCCACACCCGGGTCCACATCGACTACGTGCCCTCCCTGGACGACTGGAAGACGGCGGTGGACTTCGTCCATTTCCGGGGTTTCCTGGGGGCGAAGATGGCGCTCACCTTCCAGTGGCAGGGATGCGATTCCGCCCTGGCGGCGCCCCTGGTCCTCGACCTCGTCCGCCTGGCCGACCACGCGCGGCGGCGGGGGGTCTCCGGGACCCTCCCCTGGCTCGCCCCCTTCTTCAAGGCCCCCCTCGACGTGGAGGAGCAGGACTTCGGGATGCAGCACGCCATGCTGCTCGCCTGGGCGGCGGAGGCGTCGGAAGCGGCCGGGTAGCGGGTCCCCTTTCCTCCGGCGGCCCGCGCCGGGGGCGGTACGATCCCGCTCCCCATGTGCGGCGTCATCGGCGTCATCGGCCCCCGCGACATCCTCCCCGAGCTCTGCACGGGGCTGTTCAACCTCCAGCACCGCGGGCAGGACGCCGCGGGGATCGCCACCTTCGACGGCGGCACCTTCCACATGCACAAGGACGAGGGCATGGTGGACGACGTGCTGGAGGCCGTCGCCCGCAGGGGGCGGCTCTTCGGGGGCCGCTGGGGCATCGGCCAGGTCCGCTACCCCACGGTGGGCTGCGGCGGGGCCGAGGACGCGCAGCCCTTCAACCTCCACTCCCCCTACGGCATCGCCCTGGCCCACAACGGCAACCTCACCAACTTCGAGCCGCTGAAGAGGGAGCTCCGCGAAGCGGACCGGCGCTACGTGGGGTCCTCCTGCGACGCCGAGGTGATCCTGCACGTCTTCGCCGAGGAGATGTCCCGGCGCCCCGCGGAGCCCTTCCCCGACGCGGTCTTCGAATCGGTGGCGGCCGTCTTCCGCCGCTGCCGGGGCTCCTACTCGGTGGTGGCGGGGGTGGCGGGGCGCGGGCTCGTCGCCTTCCGGGATCCCTTCGGGATCAAGCCCCTCGTCTACGGGGAGAGGACGGCGCCGGGGGACGCGTTCCCCACGCGCATGTTCGTCTCGGAGTCCTGCGCGCTGACGGCCTCGGAGTTCAAGGTCGTGCGGGACGTGGGGGCCGGCGAGGCGATCCTCGTCCACCCCGACGGGCGCCTGGAGGCGCGGCAGGTCGCCCCCGCGAACCACCACCCCTGCATCTTCGAGTTCATCTACTTCGCGCGCCCCGACTCCCGGATCGACGACATCTCCGTGTACAAGGCGCGCCTGCGCCTGGGGGAGGAGCTGGCGAGGGAGTTCAAGGCCCGCCACCCCGCCGCGGAGGTGGACGTCGTCGTGCCGGTGCCCGATTCCTCGCGGCCCGCGGCGCAGGAGATGGCCTTCCGCATGAAGCGGAAGTTCCGCGAGGGGCTCCTCAAGAACCGGTACGTGGGCCGGACCTTCATCATGCCGGGGCAGGAGGCGCGGTCGAAGTCGGTGCGGCGCAAGCTCTCGCCCGTCCAAAAATCCGCGGGACGACGAGCCGCCAGATCGTCCAGATGGTGCGCGACAACGGCGCGAAGGAGGTCCACCTCGCCTCCTCCTGCCCGCCGCTGCGCCATCCCTGCGTCTACGGCATCGACATGCAGACGAAGAAGGACTTCATCGCCGCCCGCAGCGACGAGGAGGGGACGCGGCGGGAGATCGGCGCCGACACCCTCACCTACCAGACGATGGAGGGGATGGTCCGGGCCGTGAAGGAGGGGAACGCCTCCATCAAGCGGTTCTGCATGGCCTGCATGGACGGCGACTACCCGACGGGGGACGTGGACGCGTCGGTCCTCGACCGCATCGCCGGCGAGAGGGAGCGCGACGCCGGCGCGCCCCCGGGGGCCCGGGGGGCCGGGGGCGTCGAGGTCTGATCACCCCCCCTGCGGCGCCGGCCCACCCTCCGGGCGCCTCTCCGGGAAGCGCTCCCTGCAGTACCGGTCGAGGTGCGCGTAGAGGACGGGGCTCTCCCCGGGGGTGATGCCGAACCGGGCCAGCTCCTCGCGCGTCCGGTCCCAGCCCCATCCGCAGCGGCGGAGCCTGTAGACGGCCATGACCGCGCTCGATCGGCGGACCCCTGCGGAGCAGTGGAAGAGGAGCGGCCGCCGCGCGGGATCGGCGATGAAGTCGGCCGCCGCCTCGAGGTCGTCGAAGGGGGCGGTCCCCCGGCTGACCAGTCCCATGAACCGGCCTTCGAGCCCGAGGCGGCGGATCGTCTCCTCCTCGTCCAGGAGCCGGGGGTCGTCCCTGCGCATGGCGTTGAGGCGGAGGACGGTCCGGATCCCGTGGTCCCTCACGACGTCCTCCAGCGTGCCACCGAGGAGCTGGCCGCTCCGGAAGAGGCCCGGCTCGATTTCGGCGAAGCGCTTGGGAACGACGTGCCAGCGTCCGTACCGGATCGCCGCGGCCGCCGCCAGGAGGGCCGCCGCGCAGAGGGCCGCGGCGATCCACCGCCTCCCGCGGGGGAGGCCCGCCCCGTCCGGGGCGGACGGACCGGGCCGGGTCGCGGCGGGGCGCGGGGGAGCCGCGGGAGCACCGCGGGTGGCGGCCAACGGCGGCGATGCGGGCATGGGGGAGGCCTCCTCGGGGGGAAGGCGCGGGTCGGGGAACGGGGGCCGGCCCGCTCGAGCCCCGGGGGCGATGCTAGGGGACGATGCTGAACGCCCGGTGAACGGGGGATTACGGCGTCGTCATCGGCGCCGGCAGGATCAGGGAGACCCGGGTCCCCCTCCCCTCCGCGCTCTCGATCTCCACCCGGCCGCCGTGGAGCCCCGCGATCCCCTTCACGATGGCGAGGCCGAGGCCCGCGCCCCCCTTCGAGTGGGAGCGTGAGCCGTCGACCCGGTGGAACCGGTCGAAGACCAGGGGCAGGTCGGCGGCGGGGATCCCGCGCCCCGTGTCGACGACGTCGAACCGCACCCCTCCGCCCTCCGGCCGGGCGGACACGGTGACGACCCCTCCCGGGGGAGTGGCGGCCAGTGCGTTGGACGCGAGATTGGCGAGGGCCATCTTGACCAGCGCGGGATCGAAGACGGCGGTCCAGCCGGAGGGCGCCTCCACCTCGAGGCGGATCCCCGCCTCGTCCGCCACGGCCGCGTAGTACTCCCGGAGTGCCGCAAGCTCTCCCGGGATCTCCACGGTCCGGGCCTCGACCCGCGTGCGCGGATCCTCGGCGCGGGCCAGGAAGAGAAGGCGATCGATCAGGTCGGAGAGCCGGACGCACTCCTCGAGGCTGGAGGCGAGGACCGCACGGTACTCCTCGGGGGTGCGCTCCCTCGACAGGGCGACCTCCGCCTCGCCCCTCATCCGGTTCACCGGCGTGCGAAGCTCGTGGGCCACGTCCCCCGAGAGGCGCGTGAGCCTGCCGAAGGAGCCTTCCAGCCGATCGAGCATCGCGTCGAGGGTCCGGGCGAGGTCGGAGATCTCGGCGGGCAGCCCGGCCGACCGGATCCGCCGGTCGAGGTGCTCCGGCCCCACCCGGCCCGCCGCCTCGGAGATGGCGGCGAGAGGCCGCAGCCCCCTCCGGGCCACCAGGTATCCCACGGCCATGCAGACGAGGAGTGCGGGGATCAGGAGGGCCTGCAGGCCGCGGCGGTAGGCCGCGATGAGCCTCTCGTCGTCCGTGAGGTCGTGGGCGATGTGGAGGATCCTGCGCACGCCGTCCCCGGATGCGGCGAAGGAGGAACCGAGGCGGTAGGGCGTCCCGTCCCGCGCCCTCACGTTGACGAAGGAGCACCCCTCGCCCGCCGGGACGGGGAAGACCCCCGGGTCCAGGAGCTCCGAGAGCCCCGGCGTCTCGATGACGGTCCGGAGGTCGCCGTCCATGACCCTCGCGTAGAGGCGCTCGTTGGGGCGGGCGAGGACCTCCCTCTCGATCTCCGTCCTGATGGCGGCGAAATCCGGGGGAGTGTCGTCGAGGAACTGCGCCACGACCCCGGCCATGTCCTCCAGGAGGCGGTCGTCCTCCTGCTCGAGCCCCGCCTTGAGGCCGGCGAAGAGGACGAGGGAGGCGGCGAGGACGAGGAGGAAGGAGGAGATCCCGTGGAGGATCGTCAGGCGGAGGGCGAGCGACCACCGTCCCCTCCCGGGGGCGGCCTCAGGGTCTCTCATCGAGGACGTACCCGGAGCCTCTCACCGTGTGGACGAGGGGGTGATCGAAGGGGTCGTCCACCTTGGCGCGGAGCCGCCGGATGTGGACGTCCACGACGTTGGAGTCGCACAGGAAGTTCATGTCCCAGACCTGCTCCGCGATCAGGGACCGGGAGAGGACCTCCCCCCGGCGCCGCGCGAGGACCGAGAGGAGGGTGAACTCCTTCTGCGTCAGGAGGAGCCGCTGCCCGGCCCTGCGGGCGACCTGGCGGGCGAGATCGATCTCCAGGTCGCCCACCCTGATCTCCTCGTGCGAGCGCTGCGGTCCCCGGCGGAGCACGGAGCGGATCCGGGCCAGGAGCTCCGAGAACGCGAAGGGCTTCACGAGGTAGTCGTCCGCCCCGAGGCCGAGCCCGCGGACCCGATCCTCCACCTCGTCCCGGGCCGTCAGCACGAGGATCGGGACCTCGCTGCCGTCCGCCCGGAGGGCCTGGAGGACCGACCAGCCGTCGCGGCCGGGGAGCAGGAGGTCCAGGACGACGAGGTCGTACCCCCCCGTGCGCGCCATGTGGAGCCCGTCCTCGCCGTCCGCCGAGGCGTCCACGACGAATCCGCTCTCTCCCAGGCCCTTTCTCAGGTAGGCCGAGGTCTTCGGATCGTCCTCGACGATGAGGAGCTTCATGGGGACCGCCGTCATTGTATCCCCTCCTCCGCCCGGCCCCCGGTCCGGCAACCCGTGGAGTGGCGGCCGGTCCCCTTTCCTGTAGAATTCCCCCGGCGCGGGTCCACCAGGAGGGTTCCGCCTTGCCGAGCCTCGTCATGAAGACCGGAGCCGAGCCGGGACGCGAGTTCCTCCTTCCCGCGGAGGGCGCCGAGGTGAAGATAGGGCGCCTGCCGGGGCTCTGGATCACCCTCGTGGACGCCAAGGTCAGCCGGGAGCACTGCCGCCTCTTCCGGCAGTCCACGGGCTGGGTGGTGGAGGACCTCGGGAGCCGCAACGGGACCTACGTCAACACCCAGAGAATCAAGAAGCGCCTGCTCCAGCCGAAGGACCGGCTGCGCGTCGGCCAGACCGAGTTCGACTACGGCAACGAGTCGGCTCCCCCGGGCCCCGGGGACGTCCTCCCCACGCTGCGTTCCACGAGGAAGAAGTAGGGGGACCTCGCGGCGCCCTGCACTCCCCGCCGCCGTCACCGCTTCCTGCGGAAGCGGGAAAGCCCGGACAGCACCTCCCGGATGGAGTCCCCCGCGAGGGAAAGGGCGGCCCGCTCCCCCTCCTCGGGAAGCTCCCGGTCGTCCGGTCCCAGGGCGACGGTCTCGGCGAGTCCCGTCCTTCCCATGGGGACGACGAGGGTCCCGGAGGCACCCCTCCAGGCGAGGTCGTCCCAGCCCGACACGACGCAGGAGGACCGCGACCCTCCCCGGAGGAGGTCGACCCCCAGGCCGTAGTCGGAGGCGGGGTTCTCCACCCCCAGGAGCCCGAGCAGCGTGGCGGGGATGTCGAGGTGGGAGGTCATCGCCTCCACCCTCGCGGGGACGCACCCGGGGTGGTGCAGGATCATGGGAACTCCGCACTGGTACCGGTTGAAGGCGGAGTGGTGGCCCCAGCGCCCCCTCTCCATGAACTCCTCCCCGTGGTCCCCCGTGAGGATCACGACGGTCGAGTCCAGGAGCCCCCGCTCCTCCAGCCCCCGGAGGATCCTCCCGAACTGGGTGTCGAGGTGGCGGCAGGAGTTCACGTAGCGGGCGTGGAGCAGGTCCCGGTCCCGCGCGGGATCCATGGTGGCGTAGTTGACCTTCTCGAGGTAGGGCCTGCGCAGGGCGCACTCCTCGGGGAAGTAGTACCGGGCGTGCGGGGACTCGAAGAACATGAAGGAGAAGAAGGGGCGGGCCGGGTCCCGGCGGTCGATGTCCGCGAGCAGGGAGCCGACGTTCGCCCGGTCGTTCTCCCAGCCCAGCTTCGAGGGGTCCCCCTCGGTGAGGTCCGCGGAGGGGACGCGCGCGAACACGGTCCGGTCGAACTCGGGGAAGGTGAACTTCGCGCTGGTGCGGGCCTTGAGCTGCCACCCCCCGTCCAGGAGGAAGTCCATGAGGACGGGGCTCCGCCGCTCCTGGAGGAAGGGGAACCAGTAGGGCCCGTACAGGCCGTAGAACAGGGAGAAGATGCCCATGCGGGTCCCGTTCCCTCCGCTGCAGTGGTTCCGGAAGTCCAGGGACCGGGCGGCGAAGGCCGTCGTCTCCGGCATGATCACCGGGTCCAGCATGTCGAACCGCCAGGACTCGGCCACGAGGACGACGACGTTCCACCGGGGGGCGCCCGGCGCGGCGCGCAGGGGGGCGAGAGGGTACTGGAGGGCTCCGGTCCCGGGCTTCAGGGCGGGGATCTTCTCCCGGTCCGCGGACTCGATGCCGATGCTCCTCGCGAACTTCCGGAAGCGGATGGGCGCGTAGGCGGGGAACACGCCGGCGGAGCGGAGGACGGGGCGGTAGTCCTTCACGTCGCTCATCCCGTAGGCGACCCGCTCGCCCCCCGACAGCAGGATCCAGGCGAGGATCGTCGCGAGGACGGGGCGCGGCCGGGCCCACCACTCCCAGGTCCTCGCCAGCCGCGTCCAGCGCAGGGAGAGGAGGAGGAGGAGCGCCTCCGCGGCGAGGAAGGAGGCGAAGAGGCCGGCGGCCGTCCACATCGTCGCGGCGTCCGCACCCATGGACTCGATGCCGCCGGGAGTGTTGACCAGGTTCCAGACGAACCCGTTGAAGTGGAACCCGTACAGCCTGTAGATCGCGGCGTCCGCGAGCAGGAGCATCTGGAGGGCAGCGGCGAGCAGGACGCCCGCACCACGGGCGGGCCAGGCGGGGGGAATCCGGAGGTGGCGGAGGAGGGCGGCGCCGGGTCCGCGGCCGAGGAGGAAGTGGAGGGCCGCGACGGGGAGGACGGCCGGGAGCATGTAGAGGCAGGAGTAGGTGAGGAGGACGTCGCAGGAGAAGGCGAAGGCGGACGGCCCCTGGACCCGATCCTCGAGGAGGAGCCGGGAGCCGTTGGCGAGGAGGAGGAGCCAGGAGAGGAACAGGAAGCGGCCGAGGACTCCGGACTCCCGGGCGGGACCATCCGCGGCGACTCTCGATGACGAGTCTGTCATTCTTCCTTCATCCTTCCGTCATCCGGACATCGCTTCGTGCCGGAGCGCCCACGGGGGAGCCGGACCGGGAGCCGGCGGGTGGTCGAGGAACAGTCCCCTTGGACGATTCGATATCGGCGAGTGGACAGCCTAACCGGAGCGGACCTCGGCTGCCAGGTCCCCCGGCCGATCGGTGACGATTCCCGCGCAGCCGGCCGCGAGCAGGCGGCCCGCCTCCCCGGGATCGTTCACCGTCCAGGGGAGGACGCGGCCCCCGCCGGAGGCGACGGCGGCGGCGAGGGCCTTGGTGACGAGCCCCTGCTCGGGCATCAGGTCCGCCGCCCCGCTCGACCGCCAGGCGGCCAGCGGCCGCTTCCCCCGGAGCCAGCCGCCGAACCCCGGGCCGTCGGGCGCCACCACGAGGGCGGTGCGGATCCCCGGCGCCCGCCGCGAGAACCCCCGCAGCACCTCGGGGTGGAAGGACGCCACGAGGAGCCAGGGGAGGCGGGTGTCGGCCTTCATCGAGGTCAGGATGGAGGCCACCCTCTCCTCGATCCCCGGCTCCTTCACCTCGACGATCACCCCGGTGCGCCCCAGCAGCGCCCGGATCGCCTCCTCCAGCGGGGGCACCCGGTCGACGGCCTCCACGCCGGGGTCCCGGAGGTCCTCCAGCGCCAGCGCGCGCACGGGGACCCGCTTCCCGCCCGCCGCCGGCGCCTCCGCGTCGTGGAAGACGACGACCCGCCCGTCCGCCGTCCCGCGGACGTCCATCTCGACGCCGTCCGCCCCCGCGGCGGCCGCCTCTCGGAAGGCGCGGATGGTGTTCTCCGCGGCGCCGCCCCGCGGCGCCCCCCGGTGGGCCACGATGAGCGGGCGGCTCACAGGCCGGCCTCCCCGAGGAAGCGGGCGAGGGCGGCGGCCGTCGGCCCCCCGTGGGTCACCGTGGGGAGGTGGCCGCAGTCCTGCACCGTCTCGAAGCGCGCGCCGGGGATGGAGGCCGCGGCCGCGGCGGCCGCGCGGCGGGGGAGCACCGGGTCCCGGTCCCCGTGGAGGAAGAGGGTCGGGGCGCGGATCCCGCCGAGGCGGGGGCGCGCGTCGAAGCCGCGCATGGCCGCGATGCAGGAGCCGACGAAGCCCTTGGTCCGGTGGAGCATCTGGGTGCGCAGCTCCGCCCGGAGATCGGGGTCGATCCACCGGAGCGGCGGGAGCATGACCGCCGTGAAGAACCCCGGGTAGGAGCGGCGGGGGACGAGGGGATGGAGCCGGGAGAGGAGGCGGAGGTGGAGCGGCACCTCCGCCCAGGCGGCGGCCCCGCCGAGGATCGCGAGCCCCGCCGTCCGGTCGGGGCGGGCCAGCGCCCCCGCCAGCGCCGCCATCCCCCCGAAGGAGGACCCGAGGAGGATCGCCTTCCGTCCGCCGTGGCCCGCGGCGTCCAGCGCGGCGAAGGCCTCCTCCGCGAGGTCCTCCATGCGCGGGGCGGGCGGGAGGTCGTTGGGGAGGTTGACGAGGAGGAGGTCCCTCTCCGCGGCCAGCGGGGCCAGGCGGCGGAAGACCCGGCCGTCGAGCCCGATCCCGGCCAGGCACGCCACCGGGGTGCGCCCCGCTCCCGGCGCGGGGGATCCCTCGAACCTCCAGAAGGAGGCCGGGCGACGGCCCGGGAGGGGGGCCGCGACGAGGACGGGGGCGGCGACAGCGGGCATCCCTCCTCTATACCACGGGGCCGCCGGGGGCTCCCGGAGTGGGGGCGGACGGGGGGAGCCCCCGCGGGCCGCTCACCCCTCGATCAGCAGGCGGACGCTCCCGAGCTCCCGGAGGAGGAGGTCCATGTCCAGCGGCTTGGCGAAGACGGGGATGTCGTCGGGCATCCGCGGCCACCGGCTCCGGGGCCGGGCGGTCATGAGCATGCACCGCAGCCCCGGCCGGCCCTTCCGCGCCACGAGGACGAACTGATCCCCGCTCATGCCGGGGAGGTTGATGTCCGCGAGGACCGCCTGGAAGATCTCCGCCGAGAGGGCCGCCTGCGCCTCCTCCGAGGAGCCGGCCCAGGCGACCTCCCAGCCGGCCTCCTCCAGGTGGATGCCCGTGAGCGCCCTCACCGTGGGCGAGTCCTCCACCACGAGGATGCGCGGACGGTCGGGGACGCCGGCCGGGGCGGCGGGGGCGGGGAGGAAGGGCGGCGCCGCGGCGGGAGGGGGCGCTGCGGGCCCCCCGGTGCGTCCCGCCCCCGCGCGGAGCGCCCCGTTCCCCGACGGGCGCCCCGGGAGCGGATCGAAGGCCCGGCGGCGCCCCGCGGGATCCGCCGGGGTCCTCCCCGCCGGGCCCTCCGCGGGCTCCCGCTCCTCGTGCCCTGCCGCGGGCCGCGGAGCACAGGTCCCGTCCACGGAACGGAGGATCGACTCCCTCGCGATGTCCGCGAGCACGCCCGCGGCGAACTGCTTCGCCAGGCTCGCCCAGCCCCGGGCCGGGGCGCAGGGGTCGTCCACGAGGACCAGCCGGACGCCCCGGAGCCGGCCGGAGTCCCGCAGGCGCCTGAGGGGCTCGACCGCGTCGAGGCGGGGGAGCCCCGGGTCGAGGAGGAGGACGTCGGGCCCGCGCCTCTCCACGACCTCGAGGAGCGCCTCGGCGTCCCCGACCGCCTCGACGGCGTGCCCCGCCCCGTGGAGGACGAGGGAGAGCGCGGACCGGCGCGCCCCGTTCGCAACGGCCACGACGACGATGGACATGCAGGCCCTCCCGCGGGAGTCCGCCTCTTCCGGCCACCCCGATCCCCGCCGACGACGGCGGGCGGGGCGACCGTCGCTTGGTCGCCAAGCAAATCCCCGACCAACCGATTCCGGAGGGGCACCGGGGGGACCGCGGGAGCGGGACCGAAGCCCGCCGCTCCACCGGCACGGCGTTTGTCTCTGGGAGGGCGTCGCCATCGCGGTGGGCGCCCGGAAGCCCGGCAACCCCGCAGGGAGGAGTCGAGGTGTCCTACACGGGTCGCACATTGGGACCGTTCCGGTTCCTTTCCGCGATCGGGTCCGGGGCCATGGGCTCCGTGCACCTGGTCTCCGTCCGGGAGCCCGCGGGCACGCTGAAGCCGGGGGAGAGGGCGGCCCTCAAGCTCATCCATCCCCACCTGCTCGACTCGACGAACGCGCTGCTGCGCTTCCTCCGGGAGGCGAGGGCGGGGAGCCGCATCGTGCACCCCAACGTCGTCCGGACGAGGGACGTGGGCACGCTGCTCGACGGGGAGGATCGGATCCCCTACTTCGCCATGGACTACGTGGACGGGTCGGACCTCGCCACCCTGATGGAGGAGACCGGGCGGGTCCCGGAGCACGTTTGCCGGCGCATCGGGGCCGACATCGCCCGGGGGCTCTCGGCCATCCACGGGGCGGGCGTCGTCCACCGGGACCTCAAGCCGGAGAACATCCTCTGCACCGGGAGCTTCGAGGCACTGATCGCCGACTTCGGCGTCTCCCGGCTCCGGGACGACGCCCTCCTCCTGTCGAAGACGGGGGAGTTCGTGGGCTCCCTCCTCTACTCCTCGCCCGAGCAGATCCGGGGGGACGCGAATCCCGGCGACGGAAGGTGCGACCTCTACGCGCTCGGGTGGATCCTCTTCCTGATGGCGTCGGGGGTCCATCCCCTGGCGCGCCACCGCTCCCCGGGAGCCACGGTCCACGCCCAGCTCCACGAGGTCCCGCCCCCGCTGCGGACCCTCAACCCCTCCGTGGGAGCGGAGTTCGAGGCCCTGGTGGCCCGCCTCCTCGCGAAGGACCCGGCGGACCGCCTCCCCACGGCGGCGGCCGTCGCCGGGGCGCTGGAGGGGACGGGGCGCTGCGCACCGATCGTCCTCCACGGCGGGACCGCCCCCGCCGCGACCGCCGCCCCCCCGGCGGCCCGCCCCTCCGCGGGGAGGGCGCCGACCGCCGTCCTCGGGAGGGTCCCGGCGCCCCCCTCCGGGGACGGCAGGCCCGTCGCCACGGTCCTCGTGGTGGACGACGAGGAGGGCGTGCGCGGGCTCCTCTCCCGCCAGCTCGCGCTCATCGGGTGCCGCCCCGTCGAGGCCGCGGAGGGGGACGCGGCCCTCGGGCTCCTCCGCTCGGGGGGCATCGACGCCGTCCTCCTCGACCTCGACATGCCGGGCACGGGGGGCCTGGAGGTCCTCGGGCGGATGGCGGCCGACGAGGCCCTCGTCCGGGTGCCCGTGGTCGTCGTGAGCGGCATCGCCGACCCCGAGGTGGCCGCCGCCTGCATCGAGGCGGGGGCCGAGGACTTCCTCGTGAAGCCCTTCAGCCCCGCCATCCTCCGGGCGCGCCTGCACTCCTGCCTCCGGAGGGCGCGGGGGACTCCGGCGGCGGGGACCGCCGTCCCCCGCTCCGTCCCCGCCTGAAGCCTCAGGGGCCGGCGGGGGGCGCGAACCCGAAGCGCTCGATCTTCCGGTAGAGGGTGGCCCTGGAGATCCCCAGGACCCGGGCCGCCTCCCTCACGCGCCAGCCCGAGGACTCCAGGGCCCGCAGCAGGTGGCGGCGCTCGACGTCCTCCAGCGGCTCCACCGGTCCGACCGGCGCGGCGGCGGCCGCCGCCGCGGGGAGCGGGCCGGGGGCCTCCGCGGGCGGGGGCCCGCCGCCGGCGCCGGCACCGCCGCCGGAGGTGCCCCGCGCGTCGAGCACCACCTCCATCAGCTCGTCCGGGAGGCTGGCGAGGGAGATGGAGGCGCCCTCCTCGAGCAGGCAGGCCCTCTCGAGGACGTTCTGGAGCTCGCGGACGTTGCCCGGCCAGCCGTACCTCTCCACGGCCGCGCGGGCGTCCGGCGAGAGGGGCCGGGGGGGCCTGCGGTGGCGGGCGGAGAACTCCCGCAGGAACAGGTCCGAGAGGAGGAGGACGTCCCCGCCCCGGTCCCGCAGCGGCGGCAGCCGGACCGGGAAGACCGCGAGGCGGTAGTAGAGGTCCTCCCGGAAGCGCCCCCGGGCCACCTCCTCCCGCAGGTTGCGGTGGGTCGCCGCCAGCACGCGCACGTCGACGGTCCGGGGCGCCCGCCCCCCGAGCGGGACGATCTCCCCCTCCTGGAGGGCGCGGAGGAGCCGCACCTGGAGATCGAGGCGCAGGTCCCCGATCTCGTCGAGGAAGAGGGTCCCCGCGTCGGCCTGGGCGAAGACGCCGTGGTGCGTCGACGTGGCGCCCGTGAAGGCCCCCTTCTCGTGGCCGAAGAGGACGCTCTCCACGAGCCCCTCGGGGATGGCGCCGCAGTTCACCGCGACGAAGGGCCCGACCCGGCGGGCTCCCTCGGCGTGGATGGCCCGGGCGGCCACCTCCTTCCCCGTGCCGCTCTCCCCCTCCAGGAGGACCGGGACCTCGCTGTCGGCGGCCTTGCGGAGGAGGGCGAGCGCACGCGCCATGGAATCCGACGCGCCCACCAGGGTCCCGAACCCCCGCTCCGCGGCGGCCCGCCGCCCCACGTCCGCGAGGCGGTGCCGCAGGCGGGACTGCTCCAGGGCGTTGCGGACCGTGCCGACGAGGCGGGCGGAATCGTGGGGCTTGAGGAGGTAGTCGAAGGCCCCCAGCCGCATGCACTCCACCGCGACGGGGATCCCGTCCTCGCCGGTGAGGACGATCACGGGGAGATCGGGGGCGCCCCTGCGGAACTCATCGAGGAGGACGCGCCCCGGGACGTCGGGGAGGTTGAGGTCCAGCACCACGGCGGAGGGGCCCGCCTCCCTCAGCCTCCTGCGGGCCTCCTCGCCGCTGGACGCGGGGACCGTGGCGAACCCCGCCTCCTCGAGCTGGACGGCGAGGAGGCGGAGGATCGCCCCCTCGTCGTCCACGAGGAGGACCCTGTCCCTCTGCATGCGACCCCCTCCATGGAGGAATCCCGGCCGTGCCCGGTGCCGGCGCCCCGCTTCCCGCGGCCAGCATACAGCAGGAGGGGGCCGGCGGGTCCCACGGGATTCCCGGGGCGCGTTCCTCCCCCGGCGAGCCCCGGGACGGGACAGCCGGTCCCGGGACGAGTCCGGTCCCGCCCCGCCCGGTCGCGAAACGAGACCGGACCCGGTCCGTTCCCCCCGCGCCGCCGCGGCACGGTCCTTGCGCTTCCCCCGCCGGGCGCAGGAGCCCCGAAAGGAGCCGGACATGAACGACGCGGGCAGGAGGATGGCGGTGCTGGCGGTGGTGGCGGCGGCGGCGGCGGCGGCGGCGGGCTGCACCTCGATGCAGGACGGCGCGGTGCTGCGGTTCGGGCCGCGCACCTGGGGGACGGACGTCGCGCACGAGGTCCCCTTCGAGGACGGGCGGATGCTGGGCATCGGGTTCGGGCGCACGGCCTCCTGGGCCGACGGCGCCGACGCCTGGGAGGGCCGCAAGGCGAAGGGCGTCGCCCCCACGGCCGTCGGCGACCGCGTCACGGTGCGGACGGTCTGGGAGGCGGTGGAGGGCGAGGTGGTCCGGCTCGAGAACGGCCACTGCATCCTCCGCCTCGAGCAGCCCCTCTACGCCCGGTCGGAGGGGGCGGGCGCGTGGACCGGCGACGGGCGGGTGATCGGCGTCGTCACCGGCCGCCGCTCCGCCGACTTCACCCACGTGCAGATCTTCCTCCCCGGCGGCGTGAAGGAGGCGGTCCGCACCCCGACCCTCGCGGCGGCCCCGTCCGCCCCGTCGGCCCCCGCCGACGTCGCCTCCACGGGGAGGTAGGGCCATGGCCGACATCCTCCTGGCGGACGACGACGACCTGGCGCGGGGGTACCTGAGGGTGCTCCTCGCCTCCTCGGGCCACCGCGTCGTCGAGGCGCGCGACGGGGTCGAGGCCGTGGCGCGCTTCCGGTCGGGGACCTTCGACCTGGTCGTCATGGACATCTACATGCCCAGGATGTCGGGGTACGACGCGCTCCTGGAGATGGAGCCGGCCTCCAGGGGCGTCCCCGTCATCGCCCTCTCGGGGGGCGGGGCCGGTGTGGACGTGGATCCCCTGGAGCTCGCGCGGTCCGCGGGCGCCTGCAGCACCCTGCAGAAGCCCTTCCGGGGGGAGGAGTTCCTGGGTCTCGTCTGGCTGCAGCTCGGCAGGCGCCCCGAGGGAGCCCGGCTCCCGTCGGCGGTGCCCATCCCGTGATGGAGGGCGGGCGGCTCCGGTGGGCGGAGTCCGGGGAGCGCCGCCTCGCGGCGGGGGCGGCCGTCCTCTCCCTCGCGGGGCTCGCCGGCCTCGCGGCCGCGGCGGCGGTTCCGGGCGCGGCGCCGGGGGTCCCGCTCCTCTCCGCCGCCGCCTTCGCGGCCGCCCTGGTCGTCCTGCTCCCCGTCCTGCGGCGGTGGGGGAAGGAGGGGGAGGCGCGCCTGCGGTCCGTCGCGGACACCGCCCCCGAGGGCATCCTCGTCGCGGACGGGGAGGGGACGGTCGAGTACTGCAACCCCGCCGCCGAACGGATCCTCGGCCGGCCCGCCGCCGCGATCGTCGGAGGCCCCGTCTCCGCCCTCCTCGTCGGGGGGGAGGGCCCCGGGGCGCGGGCGTCCCTGCTCGGCGGCGGGAGGGCCGGGGAGCCCCGGTCGGCCGCCGCGCGGCGGGCGGACGGGACGGAGTTCCCCGTGGAGATCACGGTCGCCCCCTTCGAGCGGGCCGGGCGGAGCCGGGAGGTCGCGATCCTCCGCGACGTCACCGTGCGGCGGAAGACCCTGCAGCGCCTGGAGGTCCTCTCCCGCGCGGTGGAGCAGAGCCCCGTGTCCGTGGTCATCACGGACCCCTCGGGCGCCATCCAGTACGTCAATCCCCGCTTCACGCGCACCACGGGCTACGCGGCGGAGGAGGTCCTGGGACGCAACCCCCGCATCCTCAAGTCCGGGGAGCACGACGCCTCCTTCTACGGGGAGCTCTGGCGGACCATCACGGCGGGAGGGGAGTGGCGGGGGAGGATCCGCAACCGCACGAAGGACGGCCGGGTCGTCGAGGAGGAGGTCCACATCTCCCCCGTCAAGGACGGCTCCGGCAGGATCACCCACTTCGTCGGGATCAAGGAGGACGTCACCGCCCGCCGCCGCCTCGAGGAGCGCCTGGAGCGGTCGCGCCGGATCGAGGCGGTGGGGCGGCTCGCCGGGGGCGTCGCGCACGACCTCAACAACCTCCTCACCGTCATCTCCGGGTTCGCGGAGATGACCCGCTCGCGGGTGCGGGAGGAGGAACCCGTGCGGACCTACCTCGGGGAGATCCTCGAGGCCACGGGGCGCGCCGCCGAGCTCTCCCGGAAGCTCCTCGCCTTCGGCAGCAGGCAGGTGCTCCGGCCCGAGACGAGGGACCTGGCTGCGGCGGCGGCGGCGATGCGGGAGTCCCTCCAGGCGACCCTCGGGCCGGGCGTGCGCCTCCTCCTCAAGGCGCCCCCCGCCCCGGTGCGCGCCTCCGTGGACGCCGTCCTCCTCGGGGATTCGCTCCTGGCCCTCGCCGCGAACTCCAGGGACGCCATGGAGGGGAAGGGGACCGTGGAGGTGTCCGTCGGCGCGGCCGTCGCGCGCCCCGATCCCGACGGGGGTCCGGAGGATCCCCCCCCGGTCCCCTTCGCCGTCCTCTCCTTCCGGGACGACGGGCCGGGGATGTCGGAGGAGGCGCGGTCCCGCCTGTTCGAACCCTACGCGCCGTCGGGTCCCCGCGGGCGGAGGACGGGGATGGGACTGGCCTTCGTCCATGCCTTCGTCCGGCAGAGCGGGGGCTTCGTGGAGGCGGACTCCTCCCCGGGGGGAGGGACCGTCGTCCGCCTCCACTTCCCCCTGGCCGCGGAGGACCAGGGGGCGCCGGCCCCCCCCGCGGAGGAGGGGCGGGAGGTGGGAGGGGGGGAGACCGTCCTCGTCGTGGACGACGAGCCCGCCGTCGCCTCCCTCGCCGGGGGGATCCTGGAGGAGGCGGGGTTCAGGGTGCTCACGGCGACGGACCTCCCCTCCGCGGAGAGGGCCTGCCGCGGCCTCCGGATCCCCCTCCGCCTCCTCCTCACGGACGTGATCCTCCCCGGGGCCGACGGGAAGAAGGTGGCGGCGGCCGTCCGCGCCCTGCAGCCCCGCACGCGGGTCCTCTTCATGTCCGGGTACGCGGAGGACGTGGTCGCCCACCACGGCGTGCTGGAGCCGGGGGTCCGCCTCCTCAGCAAGCCCTTCCATCCCCTGTCCCTCTGCCGCGCGGTGCGGGAGGCGCTGGACGCGCCCGCGGGGAGCCCCGGTGCGCCGGCCGTGCCGCTCCCCTCGGGGGCGGCGGGCTCCTAGGCCGCCCCGGTCGCCTCCGCGACGCGCCGCAGCAGTTCCTCGGAGGGGAAGGGCTTCCGGAGGAACCCGGAGAAGCAGGCCTCCAGCGCGGGACCGAAGGAGTCCCTGTCGATGTAGCCCGTCATGCCGAGGATGGGAAGCCCCGGGTGGAGGGCCCGGACGCGGCGGGCCAGCTCGATCCCCGTCATCCCCTGCATGATGAGGTCGGTGAGGACGAGGGAGAAGGGGGCCGGCCCCGCCCCCCGGAGCCGCTCCAGGGCGGCCTCCGCGGAGGAGACCGCCTCGACCCGGTACCCCGCCTGGGAGAGCGTCTCCAGCAGGATCCGCCGGATGGAGGGCTCGTCCTCCACCACGAGGACCGGCAGCACCGCCGCGCCCGCCGGGGGCCGCGGGGGATCCGCCGCGGGGGACGGCTCGCCGGCGGCCGCGGGGAGGAGCACGCGGAAGGTCGTGCCCCGGCCGGGCGCCGTCTCGAGGTGGATCTGCCCCCCCGACTGCTGCACGATGCCATGGACCGTCGCGAGCCCCAGGCCCGTCCCCTTCCCCTCGGGCTTGGTCGTGAAGAACGGCTCGAAGACGCGGCCGCGGGTCTCCTCGTCCATCCCGTGGCCGTCGTCGGAGACCGAGAGGGCGACGAACTCCCCCGGCCGGAGGATCCCGCCCCGTCCGTCCCCCTCCCCCTCGCCCACGCGCGCGTTCGCGGTCCCGATCCGGATCCTCCCCCCGGGGGGGACGGCGTCCTTCGCGTTCACGACGAGGTTGAGGAGCACCAGCTCGAGCTGGCCGGCGTCCGCGCGGACCATCCCGATGCCGGGCGTGGTCGCGACCTCCAGCCGGAGGTCCTCCCCGAGGAGGCGCCTGATCATCCTTTCCATGCCCGCCACGGTCTGGTTGAGGTCCAGGATCCGGAACTCCAGGACCTGCCGGCGGGAGAAGGCGAGGAGCTGGCGCGTGAGGGACGACGCCTGGAGCCCCGCCTTCCGGATCTCCTCCACCTGGGGGATCACCGGGCTCCCCGGGGCGGCCGATTCCCGGATGAGGTCCGCGTACCCGAGGATCACGGTGAGGATGTTGTTGAAGTCGTGGGCGACGCCCCCGGCGAGCCTGCCGATGGCCTCGGTCTTCTGCGACTGGCGGAGCTGCAGCTCGAGCTGCTTGCGGTCGGTGATGTCCACCCAGACGCCGAGGACGCCCGCCCCCTCACACCCGGCGCCGGGGGCCAGCGTCACGTGGTCGATGAACCACCGCCAGCGGCCGTCGGCGGTCCGCCAGCGGTACTCGAGGACGGCGGTCCCCCCCGGCGCCAGCCCCTCCAGCGCCCGCCGCACGCCCGGGGCGTCCTCCCCGTGGACGCGGCCGAGCAGCAGGTCGCCGCCCTCGAGGAAGCGGGAGGCGGAGAACCCGGAGATCCTCTCGACGTTCTCGGTGATCCACGTCGTCCGGAAGCCGGCGTCGGGCCGGGCGGCGTAGAGGGCCAGGGGAAGGGCGTCGAGGATGGCCTTCTGGCGCGCCAGGTTGTCCCGCAGGCCCCGCTCCGTCTCGCGGAGCCTGCGGCGCTCCTCCGCCTCCCGGAGCGCCCGGGCGACGGCGGGCCCGAGCCGGCGGAGGTTCCCCTTGAGGACGTAGTCCGCCGCGCCGGTCTTGAGGGCCTCCACGGCGACGTCCTCGCCCATCATCCCGGACACGATGATGACCGGGGTGTCGAGCCCCCTCTCCCGGAGGAGCCCCAGCGCCCCGGAGGAGTTGAAGGAGGGCATGGCGTGGTCGCAGAGCACGATGTCGAAGGCCCCCTCCGCGAGGGCGGCCGCCATCTCCTCGCGGGTGTCCACCCGCACGTGGGACGTCAGGAACCCCGCCCTCCGCAGTTCGATGAGCTCCAGTTCCGCGTCGTCCTCGGAGTCCTCGACGAGGAGCACGCTCAGGGGTGTCGCCATGGGAACCTCACCTGCCTTCCGGGGGCGTCTCGTTGACGAGGAGCCAGTACATCCCGAGCTGCCGCGCCGACTCGGCGAAGGTGACGAAGTCCACGGGCTTGCGGACGTAGGAGTTGCACCCCAGGGAGTATCCCCGGAGGAGGTCCTGGTCCTCCCGGGAGGACGTCAGGATGACCACGGGGAGGAGCCGGGTGCGGGGGTCGGCCCGGATCCTCCGCAGGACCTCGAGACCGTCCACCTTCGGCAGCTTCAGGTCGAGGAGGACCACGGACGGCAGGGGGCCTCCGCCGAGGAGCCTGTCGAGCGCCTCCTGCCCGTCCCTGGCCACGTCGATCCCGTTGACGACGCCGGCCTTCCGGAAGGCCCGGATCGTCAGTTCCTCGTCGTCGGGGTTGTCCTCGACGAGCAGCAGCCCGCCCCTCGGGTTCATGCCTCCTCCTTCACGTTCCGTCCCCCTTCCCGCGGGCCCGCGCCCCTCTCCCCGCCGCCCAGGGTGAAGTGGAACGCCGCCCCCTCCCCCGGCCGGCCCTCCGCCCAGACCCGGCCCCCGTGCCGCGTCACCACGCGCCGCACCGTGGCCAGCCCGACCCCCGTCCCCGGGAACTCCCTCCCGTGGTGGAGCCGCTGGAAGGGCTCGAAGAGCCGTCCGGCGTGGGCCATGTCGAAGCCCGCGCCCTCGTCGCGGACAGTGAAGACGCGGCCCGGGCCGGCGCCCTCCGCCCCGAACCCGATGCGCGCGGAGGGCTTGAGGCCCGAGTACTTCACGGCGTTCCCCAGGAGGTTCTCCAGGACGAGCCGCAGGAGCCGCGGGTCCCCCTCCGCCTCCAGGCCGTCCTCGATGATCCACTCGATGGACCGCCCCGGCGCTCCCCTGGCGAGGTCCGCCGCGACGGCGCGGGCCAGCGCCGTGATGTCCACGCGCTCCCGGGCGAGCTCCGCCCTGCCCACGCGGGAGAGGTCGAGGAGGTCGTCGATGAGCTGTCCCATCCGCTGGGCCGCCGCCCGCACCCGCTGGAGGTGGTCCCTGCCGCGGTCGTCCAGCCGGTCCGCGTGGTCCTCCAGCAGGGCCTGGCTGAACCCGTCGATGCCCCGCAGCGGCGCCCGGAGGTCGTGGGACACGGAGTAGGAGAAGGACTCCAGCTCCCTTCCCGCCGCCTCCGCGGCCTCCTTGGCGCGCCGGAGGTCCTCCTGGACCCCGCGGCGGATCGCCTCCTCGCGCACGAGCGAGGCGGTGCCGGCGTAGACGACGCCGGCGAGGAGGAGGACCATCGTCGCGGCGTAGAGGGAGGTCCCGAAGTCCGTGCCGTAGAGCCCGGCCCGCTGCCCTTCCAGGCGCAGCCACCCCAGGGCGACGGGCACCACCGCGACGGCGGCGAGGAGGCGGCGCCCCCAGGCGCCGGCCGGTGTCGGGGAGGCGAAGGGGGCCAGGAGCCCCTCCCCGGGCCGGGTGACGAGGATGGACAGGCCGAGGATCGACAGCGCGACCGCCGTGTGCAGGGCGAACCCGGAGTACCCGAGGACCCCGGAGAGGTACTCGACCTCGTAGAGGTACCCGAGGAGGCCGAGGAGGGCCAGGAGCACGATGATCAGGGCGAGGGCGTCGGTGAGGAGCCGGACGGGGCGGTTGCCCGTCTCGAGCCCGAGGAGGGCCGCGCTCGAGAGGACGAAGCTGAGGGCCGTCACGGTGGCCATGCGGCCCGGGAAGGGGGTGCGGACGGCGCCCGGGTCGTCCCTGAAGAGGATCTCGTCGATCCCGAGGTCCACCTCCGCCAGGTACTCGACGAGGGTCGCGACCCCCAGGAGGAAGGGGAGGAGCGCGAGGGCCCGCCAGGCGAGCCGCCTCCGTGGAGATCCCCCCGGCAGGGAGCCGAGCCCGAGCGCGAGCCCCGAGGCCAGGAGCCCGAGGGCGGTGTTCGGTTTCATCGTGATGATGCCCGGCAGGACGCTCTTGAGGGGTTCGATCCCGAAGGTCCATCCGGCGAGGACCAGGACCCCGATGGCGGCGACCGCGGCCGCGCCCGCCAGGGGGGCGGCCGCGAGCGGGGAGTCTCCGTGGGCGGTCGCGCCTCCTCCCGAGCCCGGGTCACCCATGGACGGACTCCCCGATGCCCCCCCCGGTTGCCCGGGTTCCCGCGGGCTGCCATCGGCGCCCCCCTTCCGGGTGACGCACGGTGCTCCGCGGCCTCATCGACGGGGCTCATTGTAGTCGACGGGCCCCCGCGGCGGCGGGGAATGGCGGTCGCCTGTTACATCCCCCCCTTCCGATCCCCCTCGGGACGCACGGCAGCCGCCCGGAACGGCCCCGAGGGGCCCCGGCCGTCCAGGATCTCCCGCACCCGGCGGGCCAGGTCCCCGGGCGCGAAGGGCTTCTGGAGGAAGGCGGACTCCCCCGCGGCCACGGCGCGGTCCAGGTCCGCGTCCTCGTTGTAGCCGGACATGAAGAGGAAGGGCAGGCCGGGGATCCTCTCCCTCGCCCGTTCCGCCAGCGCCGGTCCCCGCATGCCCGGCATGACCACGTCGCTCACGACCAGGGCGAAGGGCGCCCCGCCCCCTCCCAGGATCGGGAGGGCCTCCTCGCCCGAGGAGGCCTCGGTGACGGAGTACCCGCGGGACTCCAGCGCCTGGCGCGCGAGGTTGCGGACCAGGGGCTCGTCCTCCACGAGCAGGATCCTCTCGCCGCCCCCCGGGGGGGGGTCGCCGGGCCCCGGGCCCTCGGACCCGGCCTCCGCCTCGGCCAGCGGGAAGCAGACCGTGAAGGTCGTTCCCTTCCCGGGAGTGCTGCGGCACCAGATGCCTCCCCCGGCCTCCTTGAGGATCCCGTAGACCGTCGCCAGGCCGAGCCCCGTCCCCTTCCCCGCCGGCTTCGTCGTGAAGAAGGGCTCGAAGATCCGCTCCATGGTGGCCGCGTCCATCCCGGTCCCGGTGTCCGTCACGGCCAGGGAGATGTGGGGGCCGGGGGAGCGGACCTGCAGCCGGCCGACGTCGTCGGGCCCCATCTCGATCCTCGACACCTCCAGGGTCAGCCTTCCCCCCAGCGGCATGGCGTCGCGGGCGTTGACCGCGAGGTTGAGGACCACCTGCTCCACCTGGACGGGATCGGCGAGGATGAAGGCGGATCCGGCGGAGGGGACCAGGGACAGCTCCACGTCCTCCCCCAGGATCCGGCGCAGCATGCCCGTCATCCCCCTGAGGTGGGCGTCGAGATCGAGGACCCTCTTCGCCGAGGCCTGCCTGCGGCTGAAGGCGAGGAGCTGCCGCGTGAGCCCCGCCGCCCTCTCCCCGGCCTGGCGGATGGAGAGGAGGTACTCGCGGAGGGGATCGGAGCGCGCGATCCGGG
Source organism: Planctomycetota bacterium (assembly GCA_023150535.1). Taxonomy (GTDB): domain Bacteria; phylum Planctomycetota; class JAJSAM01; order JAJSAM01; family JAKLKS01; genus JAKLKS01. The sequence goes on along the minus strand of JAKLKS010000013.1, from coordinate 12,876 downwards.
CCAGCGCCAGGTCGCTGAAGCCCAGGATCGCCACCAGCATGTTGTTGAAGTCGTGGGCGACGCCTCCGGCCAGCCGCCCGACGGCCTCCATCTTCTGCGACTGGAGGAGCTGGGCCTGCAGGAGGGACCTCTCGGTGACGTCCTTGGCGACGACGAGCCTCGCGGGGGCGCCGCCCAGGGTGAGGAGGGCCGCGGACACCTCGACCTCGAGGATCCCGCCGTCCTTCCTGCGGTGCCGCACGAGCCGGGGTGCGGGGCTGCCCACACGGAGGAGGGACCCGATGCGGGCCTCCCGCACCCCCGCGTCCTCGTCGGGCCACAGGTCGGGGGCCCTCATGGCGAGGAACTCCTCCCGCGGGTAGCCGTAGTGCGCGACGGCCGCGTCGTTCACGGCGAGGAAGCGCAGGGACACGGGGTCGTAGACCCACTGCGGGACGGGGCTGGCGTCGAACAGGGCCCGGTAGCGGCTCTCGGAGGCGGCGAGGGCGCGCTCCGATTCCTCGAGGCTCTCCATCGCCTCGCGGATCACCCGGGTCGCCGTCCCCACCTCGTCCTCGCCCTCCGGCGGGGGCGCTCCGCCCGCCTTCCGCCCCCCCCGGATCTCCCTCGCCTCGGCGGCCAGGACCCGCAGCCGGGCGAGGATCCAGCGATCCAGGATCCCGCGGACCAGGACCCCGAGCAGGAGGGCGGCCGCGAGGAGCGCGGTGAGGAGGACGAGGAGGGCCCTCCGCCCCCGCTCCGCGTGCGTCCGCGGGAGGACCACCCGCAGGACGGCGCAGGGGCGCCCCTCCACGTCGGCGAGGCGCAGGAGTCCGTGGAGGTTCCCCGTGTCGACGACCTCCACGGAGACGGGATCGACGGGCTCCCCTCCCGGCCCTCCGGCCGCCGCGCCCCCCGGGGGGAGGACCTCGGTGCGGAGGAGGAGCCGATCACCCAGCTCCGACACCCTCGACGAGTCCAGCCTCGTGCCGAAGACGAGGAGCCCCCGGGGGGGGCCCTGGTCGCGGCTCGTCAGGATGGGGAGCGCGCAGACGAGGCAGGGCCCCTCCTCGAGGGCGAGGAGCCCGGTGACCCCGCGCCCGACGTCCGGGAACGGGCCCCCGGGGCGGAAGGCCTTCTCGAGGCCGGCCGGCGGGGCGGCGAGGGCCTCCGCCACCCGGTCCACGGAGGCGGCCCGCAGGATCCTCCCCCCCGGGAGGACGACGGCCGCGAAGTCGAGGCCCAGGTTGTCGAGCGCGTCGTAGGTGAAGTTGTCCCTCTCGTACTCGGGGTTCCCCGAGCCCGCGTACTCGTAGGTGTCGTCCCATTCCGCCCAGTCCTCCGTCGTCCGGTGGAGCCTCTGGAGGGCGTCCTGGACGGCCGCCTGCACCCTCTCCGCCTCCCTCCGCGCGAGGATCCTCTCCTCCTCTTCCAGGGAGCGGAGCCACAGCCCGCCCACGAGGAGGAAGAACAGGAGGAGGAGGCCCGCGTAGGCGAGGCCCAGGGTTCCGAGGATCTTCTCGCGCAGGCTCATGCGGATCTCCACGCCCCCCCGGGCCGAGGGGATTGGAGGGGATCCCGGCCCGGGAACCCACGGCCGAAGCCCGGGCCACCGTGACCGCCGTCACGGTGGCGGGGGAGGCGGGTGCGGGAGAAGGGGCGCCGACTCCCCCGGGCGGTCCGGGGGCCGAACGGAGGAGGAGGAGCCGGTGCCGCGACGGTGCGCCCGGACGGCGGCGCCGCCCGGGTGCGGGCTCCCGTCACGCCCACGGCGCCCCGATCCGGCGGATTCCGTGACGGGCGTCACGATCCGCTCTCCGACCCCCTTGCGCTCCTCCTCCGCCTGATTTAGGAATTCCGGGGAAGGAATTCCGGAAGTCCGGCGAAGGTTCAAGGAGGTCGCCCCCGTGCGCATCGCATCCTGGGTCGTCACCGAACCCGGCAGGCCGATGGCGAGGAAGGTCCGCAACGAATCCCCCGGCCCCGGGCAGGTCCTCGTGGAAGTGGCCGGCTGCGGCGTCTGCCACACCGACCTCGGGTACTACTACGAGGGGGTGCCCACCCGCCACCCCTTCCCCCTGACCCTCGGCCACGAGGTGAGCGGGCGGGTCGTGAAGGCCGGCAAGGGGGAGGAGAAGTGGGTGGGCCGGGCGGTCGTCGTCCCCGCCGTGATGCCCTGCGGGCACTGCGACGCCTGCCTCCACGGCCACGGGTCGGTCTGCCCGGCCCAGATCTTCCCCGGCAACGACGTCCACGGCGGCTTCGGCTCCCACCTCGTCGTCCCCTCGGCGGGCCTGTGCCCGGTGCCCGACCTCGCGGACCGCGTGCAGAACACGGCGGGCCTCGACCTCGCCGCCCTCTCGGTCATCGCCGACGCCGTCTCGACCCCCTTCCAGGCCATCTACCGCAGCGGCCTCGAGCGCGGGGACCTGGCCGTCTTCGTCGGGGTCGGCGGCGTGGGCGGGTTCGGCGCGCAGATCGCGGCCTCGCGGGGGGCCGTGGTGGTGGGCATCGACCCGAGCCAGGAGCGGCTCGACTCCCTGCAGAGGCACGGGCTGAAGGCGGCCTTCCGGCCCGACCTCCTCGACGCGAAGGCGCTCAAGGGCGCGGTCCGGGACTTCGCGAAGGAGCGTTCCATCCCGACGTGGCGCCACCGGATCTTCGAGTGCTCGGGGACGAAGGGGGGCCAGGAGACGGCCTTCAACCTCGTGGGCCACGGCTCCTTCCTGTCGCTGGTGGGGTTCACCACGGCGCGGGTCGAGGTGCGGCTGTCCAACCTCATGGCCTTCGACGCGACGGTGCAGGGCAACTGGGGCTGCCTCCCCAAGTACTACCCCGCCGTCGTGGACCTGGCCCTCTCGGGGAAGGTGGCCCTGGAGCCCTTCATCGAGCGCCGCCCGATGTCCACCGTGAACGAGACCTTCGCGGACCTGAGGGAGCACCGCGTCTCGAAGCGGGTGGTCCTGGTCCCCGACGGAGAGTGAGGAGGAAGACATGCCCGTCGAGTTCAAGGACCACGGCCTCGTGCCCGCCTCCCCGTACGCCGGCGTCGGGTACGAGGAGATCCCCCTGCGCGAGCCCGGGGGTGGCGTCGTCGAGGGGCTCCACTCGGTGCGCATCACCCTGGACAACCCCTCCCAGTTCAACTCCTACACGACGGAGATGGTGAAGGGGGTCATCCTCGGGATGCGCCGCGCCTCCAACGACCGCGCCTGCGTGGCGGTGGTCTTCACGGGCGCCGGCGATCGGGCCTTCTGCACCGGCGGCAACACGAAGGAGTACGCCGAGTACTACGCCGGCCGCCCCGAGGAGTACCGCCAGTACATGCGGCTCTTCAACGACATGGTCACGGCGATCCTCCACTGCGACAAGCCCGTCCTCTGCCGCGTCAACGGGATGCGGATCGCCGGCGGCCAGGAGATCGGGATGGCCTGCGACTTCTCCGTGGCCTCCGACCTCGCGGTCTTCGGGCAGGCGGGTCCCCGGCACGGGTCGGCGCCCGACGGCGGGAGCACCGACTTCCTGCCCCTGTTCGTCGGCATCGAGGCGGCCATGGAGTCCTGCACGCTGTGCGGGCAGTGGAGCGCCCACAAGGCGATGCGTCTCGGGCTCCTCACCCGGGTCGTCCCGGCCCTGCGCGTGGACGGGGAGTTCGTGCCGAACCCGCTCGTCGTCACCGACCGCTGGCTCGACGCCGCGGGCAACGTCGTGCACGGGGAGTTCCGGACCGGGGCGGAGAGGGACGCGGCCAGGGCGGCGCTGAAGTCCGGCGTGGTGGACCTCTTCCTCCTCGACCGCGCCGTGGAGGAGCTCGTCTGGTCCCTCGCCAACACCATGCCCGGCTGCCTCGCCAAGACCCTGGAGAGCGTCCGCAAGCACAAGCTCGAGCACTGGGACCGCAACCGCGAGACCAACCGGGCCTGGCTGGGGCTCAACATGATGACCGAGGGGAGGACCGGCTTCCGGGCCTTCAACGAGGGGACGAAGGAGTGCCGCGAGGCGGACTTCCTGCTCCTGCGGCGCAGCCTCGCCTCCGGGGAGGACTGGGGGCCCGCGCTCACGGAGTCGGTGCTGCCCGCCGCCCGGAAGGGGAGGTCCCGGGGTGCCTGACACCGCCCTCCGGATCCGCGAGATCGCCGACGCGGACGTGCACGAGTTCATCCGCATCGACGGGCTGCGGACGGGGCGCCCCAAGCACGCCTACTGGGCGCGGGTCGTCGCCGAGTTCCGGAGGCCCGAGGAGGGGCGGGTCCGGGTGGGGCTGGCGGCCGAGGGCCCGGAGGCCGGGCGCCTGTCGGGGTACCTCCTCGGCGAGGTGAGGGCCTTCGAGTTCGGCTCCGATCCCTGCGGCTGGGTCTTCGCCGTGGCCGTGGACCCCTCCGCGGGGCGTGCCGGCGTGGCGACCGCCCTCCTCGAGGAGGCCTGCCGCCGGTTCCGGGAGGCGGGGGTCCGGCGCGTCCGCACCATGGTCCGCCGCAACGACGTCCCCTTCCTCTCCTTCTTCCGCGCGCGGGGGTTCGTGGGAGGCCCCTTCGTGCAGCTCGAACGCGAACTGGAGGCGACCCCATGACCGGCGGCGGACGCGGGCACGGAAGGGGCGGGGACGGCTCCTGCGGCTGCGGCCCGGGGGAGGGCGGGTGCGGGTCCGCGGCCCCCGCGGCGGCCGGGGAGGCGGCGGCGGGGGCCGGCGCCGCCGGCGCCGTCGTGGCGCGGTGCACCGCGCTCATGCAGGACCTCCGGCTCGGATCGGTGCGGGCGTGGAAGGAGCGCACCGGCGGGCTGGCCGTGGGCTACATGCCCGTCTACGTCCCGAGGGAGGTCCTCCACGCGCAGGGGGTCCTGCCCGTGGGGATCGCGGGCGGCGGCGAGATGGAGATCATCCGCGGCGACGCCTACTACCAGTCCTACATCTGCCACATCCCGCGGAGCACCGTCGAGCTCGGCCTCGACGGCAGCCTCGACTGCCTCGACGGGATGCTCTTCCCCGCCATCTGCGACGTCATCCGCAACCTCTCCGGCATGTGGAAGATGCTCTTCCCCGGGAAGCTCGTCCGCTACATGGACGTGCCCCAGGACTTCGACCCCTCCATGGGCGGGGTCTTCTGGCGCCACGAGATCCGGTCCCTCGCGGAGGACCTGGCGGCGCGGGGGGCGCGGCCGCTGGAGGACGGCGCCCTGCGGGACTCCATCCGCGCCTACAACGCCAACCGCCGCCGGATCCGGGACCTCATGGAGCTGCGCCGGAGGGAGCCCTGGAAGGTCCCCACCCACGAGCTCTACGTGGTCCTGCGCGCGGGCCTCGTGCTGCCCGTGGAGGAGCACACGGCGCTCCTGGACGAGTACCGGGAGGCGGCCCTCGCGGACCCGGACCGGCGCCCGCTCGACCAGGCGCGGGTGGTCGTCACGGGCTCCTTCTGCGAGCAGCCGCCGCTCGGGCTCATCAAGACCCTGGAGAGGGCGGGCTGCTACATCGTCGACGACGACTTCGTGCAGGTGCACCGCTGGCTCAAGGGGGACGTGCGCGAGGACGGCGACCCGGTGGAGAACCTCGTCCGCGCCTTCCTGGAGGACTCCATCGCCCACCCGACGAGGTGGATCGACAGGGACCGCAAGGGGGAGGAGCTGGTGGCGCGCGTCCGGGAGAGCCGGGCCGAGGGGGTGCTGTTCTGCGCCGCCTCCTTCTGCGACCCGGCGCTCCTCGACCAGCCCATGATCGTGGCGGCCGTCGAGCGGGCGGGCATCCCCTGGACGGGCTTCAAGTTCTCCGAGAACACGGGGCAGTTCCAGGTGATCCGGGAGCAGGCGGGGACCTTCGCGGACTCCATCAAGCTCTGGACGGGAGCGCAGGCATGAGCGAGGCGCAGGTGCGGAAGGACCGCAGCCAGGAGCGCCAGAAGCAGATGATCGCCGAGCACTACCGGCGGCTGGCGCGGTGCGGGGAGACCGGCGAGAAGAACGTCTACACCTACGTCCCGGGGAACCTCACGGAGCTGATGCGGTCCTTCCACGCGCTCCCGGTGCTCCCGGAGATCAACGCGCTGCAGTCGGGGATGCGCGGGAAGTCCCGCGACTACATCGCGGCCGCGGAGCGGGACGGGCACAGCGAGGACGTCTGCACCTACGTGAAGTGCGACATCGGCATGAAGCGCTCCGGGAACGTCGGCCCCACGGGGGAGAGGCTCCCCGACCCCGACCTCCTCCTCCTGTCCTACACGGGCTGCTTCACGTTCCTCAAGTGGTTCGAGCTCCTGAGGGAGGAGTACGACTGCCCCGTGGTGATGCTCCACGTCCCCTACCAGGGCGACGGGGTGATCACGGACGCCATGCGGAAGTACGTCGTGGACCAGCTCCGGGAGAAGGTGATCCCCGCCCTGGAGAAGGCCACGGGCCGCGCCTACGACGAGGACCTCCTCCGGGAGAACCTCGCCCGCTCGGCGAAGGCCGAGGACGACCTCGTGTGGGTGCTCCAGTCCGCGAGGAACCGGCCCTCCCCCATCGACGCCTACTTCGGCGGGGTCTACTACATCGGCCCCATCTTCTCCGCCTTCCGGGGCACGGAGGACGCGGTCCTCTACTACCGGGAGCTGCGGGAGGAGATCGAGGAGCGCCTCCGCCTCGGGAAGGGGCCCGTCACCCCCGACGGGGACATGGGGGAGGAGAGGTTCCGCGTCGTCGTCGAGGGGCCCCCCAACTGGACCAGCTTCCGGGAGTTCTGGAAGATGTTCTCGGACGAGGGCGCCGTCGTGGTCGCCTCCACCTACACGAAGGTGGGGGGGACCTACGACCTCGGCTTCCGCCACGACCCCTCGCGGCCCCTGGAGACCCTGGCCGAGTACTGCATGGGGTGCTACACGAACCTCAACCTCCCCTCGCGGGTGGACCTCCTCGCGCGGTACGTGGAGGAGTACGCCGCCGACGGGCTGCTCGTCAACTCGGTCAAGTCCTGCAACTCCTTCTCCGCGGGCCAGCTCCTCATGCTGCGGGAGGTGGAGAAGCGCACCGGGAAGCCCGCGGGCTTCATCGAGAGCGACCTCGTGGACCCGCGGTACTTCTCCGCCGCCAACATCAAGAACCGCCTCGAGTCCTGGTTCCAGATGATCGAGCAGAAGCGCTCGGGGGGGGGCGGACGGTGAGGACCTGGACCGGCATCGACCTCGGCTCCACGACCACGAAGGCCGTCGTCCTGGACGAGGGGGCGCGGATCATCGGGCGGGGCATCACCAACAGCCGCAGCAACTACGACGTCGCCTGCCGGGTGGCGCTGGCCGAGGCGGTCATCAACACGCGCTTCTTCCTCCTGTCCGCGGAGCTCGACCGGGCGGGCGTGCCGCCGGCGCGCCGGGACTCCTGGCTCGAGGAGATGGGCCGCCGCTTCAGGGAGCAGCAGTACCTGGGCCAGCTCGCCGTCCTGCGGGAGATCCTCCTCCGCCTCCCCGGCGCCTCCGCGCCGGAGGAGAGGCACCCCCTGGCGAGGATCCTCGATCGCATGCGGGAGGAGACCGACGCCCTCTTCGCCGCCGGCGCGGAGAGGAAGAGCGACTTCTTCCGCGACATCGCCGGGAGCCGGTACCTCCGCCTCGCCGAGGAGGAGGCGCGGGAGAAGGGGGCCCGCTTCGACGCCCTCGCCGGGCTCTTCGACAAGGCCATCCTCGACGCCGAGAACACGCCCACGGGGGAGGGGGACTTCGAGCGCTACGGCATGGCCGCCGTCGGGAGGATGCGCACCGCGCCGCCGGAGCTCCGCGGCGCCGTGGAGCGCGCGGTCCGCGTGGACCTGGAGCGGGCGGGCAGCGTCGGCACCGGCTACGGCCGCGCCCGCCTCCCCTTCCCGAGGAGGCAGATCCGCTCGGAGATCCTCTGCCACGGCCTCGGGGCCCACGCCATGTTCCCCGGCACCCGCACGGTGCTGGACATCGGGGGGCAGGACACGAAGGCCATCCAGGTGGACGAGGCCGGCATCGTCACCTCCTTCCAGATGAACGACCGCTGCGCGGCCGGCTGCGGCCGCTACCTCGGCTACATCGCCGACGAGATGAACCTGGGCCTGCACGAGCTCGGCCCCCTGGCCGGGCAGGCGACCCGGCCCGTGCGGATCAACTCCACCTGCACCGTCTTCGCGGGGGCCGAGCTGCGCGAGAGGCTCTCCCTCGGGGAGCAGCGCGAGGACATCCTCGCGGGGCTCCACCGGGCCATCATCCTCAGGGCGATGTCGCTGCTCGCCCGCTCGGGCGGCGTGGCCGACGAGTTCACCTTCACCGGCGGCGTGGCCCGCAACTCCACGGCGGTCTCCGTGCTGCGGAGCCTCGTGAGGGACAACTACGGGGAGAGGAGGATCAACATCTCCCCCGACTCCATCTACACCGGCGCCCTCGGGGCGGCGCTCTTCGCGCTGCGGGGATCGGCGGCGGGGCACGGGGCGGAGGAGGAGGCGGCGGCCTCCGCGGCGGGGGGGCACCCATGAGCGGGGCGGACATGATCACCGCGGGCATCGACGTCGGCTCCTCGGCCGTCAAGGTCGCCGTGATGCGGACCGACGGGAGGGGCGGGGAGGAGATGCTCTCCGGGCGCTGCGAGCGGATGCGCCGCCGCGACGCCCTGGAGGTCGCCCGCGCCGTCTTCGAGGAGGCCCTCGCGGAGTCCGGCGCGGGCCGCGGGGAGATCGGCTACGTGGCGACCACGGGCGAGGGCGAGGGCGTGGACTTCCGCACGGGCCACTTCTACGGGATGACGACCCACGCACGCGGCGGTCTCTTCCTGGAGCCCGAGGCGCGGGCGGTCATCGACATCGGGGCGCTGCACACCCGCGCGCTGCTCATGGACGGGCGGGCGAAGGTGCTCGGCTACCGGATGACGAGCCAGTGCGCCTCGGGCTCCGGGCAGTTCCTCGAGAACATCACCCGCTACCTCGGGGTGACCCTGGAGGAGATCGGCCCCCTGTCGCTCGCGGCCGACGACCCGGAGAAGTGCTCCTCCATCTGCGCCGTGCTCGCGGAGACCGACGTCATCAACATGGTCTCCCGCGGGATCCCGGTGCCGAACATCCTCAAGGGGATCCACCAGTCCATGGCGGGCCGCTACTACCGCCTCATCGCGGGCGCCGGCGCGAGGGGCGTCGTCCTCGTCACCGGGGGCCCCGCGGCCGACGTGGGCCTCGTCCGGGCGCTCCAGGAGGAGGCCGCCGCCAACCGCTCGCCCGTGGAGATCCGCTCCCACCCGCGGTCGGTGCTGGCGGGGGCCATCGGGGCCGCCCTCTGGGGTGCCTTCCGCGCGCGGCGGCTCGCGGAGAAGGGGCTCGCGCTCTCCGGGGCCGGGGGGGCCTGACCCCTGGCGGGCATCCTCCTCTCGATGGAGGGGCGCGGCGCCCTCGTCACGGGGGGCGGGGGCGGCATCGGCTCCGCCGTGGCGGCCCGCCTGCTGGAGGCCGGCGCCCGGGTGGCGAGCCTCGACCTCCCCGGCGCCCCCGTTCCGGAAGGGGCCGCGGGCGTCCCCTGCGACCTCGGGAGCGGCGAGGGCGTGCGGGCCGCCGTCGCCGCCGCGGAGGCGGCCCTCGACGGGAGGCTCCGGGTCGTCGTCCACTGCGCCGGCATCACCCGGGACGGCCTCCTCTGGAAGCTCCCCGACGAGGACTGGGACGCCGTGATCCGCGTGAACCTCGGCTCCGCCTTCCACCTGCTCAAGGCCTGCACGCCGGCGCTGCGCCGCGCCGGGGAGGGCTCGGTGGTGCTCGTCTCCTCCATCAACGGGGAGCGGGGGAAGTTCGGGCAGTCCAACTACGCCGCCAGCAAGGCGGGGCTCAACGCCCTGGCGCGGACCGCGGCCCGGGAGCTGGGGCGGTTCGGCATCCGGGTCAACGCGGTGGCGCCGGGCTTCGTGGAGACGGCCATGACGAGGGACCTCCCGGCGGAGGTCAGGAAGAGGGCCGGGGACGAGACCGTCCTCGGCCGGGTCGCCGGGCCGGGGGAGATCGCCGACGCGATCCTCTTCCTGGCCTCGGACCTCTCCCGCCACGTGACGGGGCAGGTCCTGCGCGTGGACGGCGGCCAGCTCATCGCCTAGGGGCGGTTCCGGCGGACGGGAGGACTTCATGGGGGCGACGACGGGGACGCAGGTGGTCGTGCGGGGCCTCCGGCCCCGGGACCTGGAGGCGGTCATCGCGCTGGACGCCCGGATCACGGGGCGCCGCCGCGACGAGTACTTCCGGAAGAAGCTCGACCAGGCGATGAAGGAGACGGGCATCCAGGTCTCCCTCGCCGCGGAGGTGGACGGCGGCTTCGCCGGCTTCCTGCTCTCCCGGGTCTTCTACGGGGAGTTCGGGGAGATGGAGGCGGCGGCGGTGCTCGACACGCTGGGCGTCCACCCCTCCTTCCGCGGCAAGGGGGTCGGCCGGGCGCTGCTGGCGCAGCTCCGCACGAACCTGCTCGGCCTCGGCATCCGCATGCTCCACACGGAGGTCTCCTGGGACGCCCAGGACCTCGTGGGCTTCTTCCGCGTCGAGGGCTTCCGGCCCGCGCCGCGGATCTGCCTCGATCTCGACCTCGAGGCCCACCGCGAGCGCGGCGCGGAGCGGGAGGCGGAGGAAGGGGAGGTCTGAGCCGGTGCGCCTCCCCCGGAGCGGCGCCTGCGCGCTGCGCGCCGCCATGGAGATGGCGCTGGCGGGGCCCGACCCCGTCACCGTCGCCGAGGTCGCGCGCCGCCACGCCATCCCCCCGACGGCCCTGGCCAAGGTGTTCCAGAGGCTCGTGCGCGCGGGCATCGCCGTGGGCCACCGCGGCGTCGGCGGCGGCTACCGGCTCTCCAGGGATCCCTCCGCGATCACGGTCCTCGAGGTGATCGAGGTCTTCGAGCCGATCCACCCGCGGGAGCCCGGCGGCGGCGCCGCCGGGGAGGGCCTCGTGGAGCGGCGCCTGCGGGCCCTCCTCGGGGAGGTGGACGAGACGGTGCGCTGCACCTTCGCCTCGGTGACCCTGGCGACGCTGGTGCGCGAGCCCGGGGAGCCGGGAGAGCGCGTCGCCTGACCCCGCCGCCTCCCGGGGCATTCCCCTGCCCCCGGCCCGCGGCGCGCGGGACAATCCCCCCGTGAACACGCGGACTGCCGTCGCGGGCGTCCTCTCCCCGGAGGCCGGGGTTCCGGCCCCGCCCGGGCCCGCGGCGATCCTCGACGCGCTGCCCTGGCCGGGGGCGGGACCCGCCCGCGTCCACGGGGAGGGGCCCGCCGCCCTCGGCGCCCGGGCCGCGGCGGGGGGGGCGGCGGCGGTGGCCCTCCTCCCCGGCGCGGGGCTCGCGCTGGCCGCCGACCTCCGCCTGGACAACCGCGGGGAGATCCTCGACGCCCTCGGGGTCCCGGGACCGGAGCGTCCCGGCCTCTCCGACGCCGACGTCGTCCTCCGCCTCTGGGCCGCCCGCGGGGAGCGCGCCCTCGACGCGCTCGAGGGGGACTACGCCCTCCTCCTCGCCGACGGTCCCCGGGGCCGGCTCCTCGCCGCACGGGACGCCATGGGCGCCCGCCCGCTCTACTGGACCCGGGAGGGCGGCCGCTTCGCCGCCTCGACCTCGGCCCGGGCGCTGGCGGCGGCGGGAGCGGCGGCGGGCCGCATCGACGAGGCCCGCATCGCCGCCTTCCTCGTGGGAGTCCTCGAACTCGACGACCGGGAGGGGACCTTCTTCGAGGGCGTGCGCCGCCTCCTCCCCGGGCACCTCCTCGAGGCGGGGCCGGGCGGGGTCGTGGTCCGGCGGTTCCGATCCCTCCCGGTCCCGGCCCCGGGGGAGCCGCTCCTGCGCGGGGAGGAGGCGCGGGAGGGGCTGCGGGCGGCGCTCCGCCGCTCCGTGGGGGACCGTCTCGGGGACGGGGCCGGGGTCGGGGCGATGCTGAGCGGGGGGCTCGACTCCTCCTCCATCGTCGGCCTCGGGCGGGACCTCCTGCGGGGGGCGGGGCGGCCGCCCCTGCGCACCTTCTCCGCCGTCGAGGGGGAGGGGGAGGAGGTCGTGGAGGGGCCCTGGATCCGGTCCGTCCTCGGGCAGGGGGGGGTCGAGCCCCTGCTCCTCCTCCCCGGGGACGCCGGGGCCTACCTGGACGAGGTCCGCGCGGCCCCCGCCGGCTTCGAGGAGCCCTTCGACGGGGGGGTGGGGCCGGTGCCGCTCCTCATGATGCTGGCGGCCCGCCGGGCGGGGATCGGGGCGCTCCTCGACGGGGTGGACGGGGACCTCGCCCTCTCCCTCAACGAGGAGTGCATCGGGCACGCGGCGGCGGAGGGGCGCTGGGGGCTCGCCTGGTCGCTCTCGCGGGGGTTCGCCGGCTTCCTCGGGGAGGGGGCGGCGGGGCTCCTCTGGCGGCGGGGGATCCGGCCCCGGGCGCCGGGGTTCCTGAAGCGGGGGTGGCGGCGGCTGCGGCCCCCGGTGAGCGGATGGGAGGAGGCGCTGGCCCGCTCCCCGATCCACCCCGATCTCGCCCGGCGGACCGGGGTCCGGGAGCGTCTCCGGGCGATGGGGGAGGCGCTGTCCCCCCCCTTCGGCCAGGGGGACGGGGCGGCCCTCGCCCACGCGGCCCATCGGGCGGGGGGGCCCTGGCTGCTTCCCGGGGTGGAGCGGTACGGGCGGGCGGCGGCCTCCCTCGGTCTCGAGGCCCGCCACCCCCTGGCCGACTTCCGGCTCGCCTCCTTCGGGCTCCGGGTGCACTGGGAGGAGAAGGTCCGGGGGGGGAGGCGGAAGGCCCTCCTGGCGGCCGCCATGGAGGGGGTCCTCCCCCCCCTGGTCCGGGACCGGAAGGCGGCGGACCAGAACCTGAACGTGCGCTTCGGGGAGGCCCTCCTCCGGGCCCGGGGGGAGGGGCTGCGGGAGGAGGTCCAGGGGGCCCTGGAGCGGACCGAGGGAATGGTGGACAAATCCTTCCTGGAAAAGGAG
>JAKLKS010000139.1 GCA_023150535.1 Planctomycetota bacterium | reverse complement strand
GAGGCGCGAGGAGGAGTCATGTCCGGAGGACATGACGACGAGCAACGAAGAGCCGCGCCGCGACGGGGCACGCAGGGGGCACGGGGGAGTGGCTCACGGCCTCTGACCCGTGGCGCCCGCGGACGGCGCCGCTAGAATGCACCCATGAGACCGAGGGCTGCGGGGCTCCTCGCGATGACCGTCGCGGCCCTGCTCGCGCTCCCCCCTTCCGCTCCCGCGAAGGACGACCTCCGCTTCGCCCCCGGCCCGCCGCGGGACCCCGCCTTCCTGGAGCTCGTGAACGGGGCCATCGACCGCGGGGTCGCCTGGATGCGCTCCCGGCAGGGGACCGACGGGACCTTCGGGGACGGTCCGTCGAGGACTTCGGCCTACCCCTTCGGCTACACCGCGCTCGGGGTCCACGTCCTGCGCTCCTGCGGCGCCCCCGCCGACGACCCGGCGGTGGTGAAGGGGATCGAGGCGCTCCGGAGGCTCTACCGGAGCGGCTCCGCGTTCCAGCACGCGGAGACCTACCAGCTCGCCCTCGGCCTCCTCGCGCTGGAAGCCCACTTCGCCGCCCCGCCGGACGAGAAGGAGGCGGGGGGCTCCCGCTACGGGAAGCCGGCGAAGCCGGCCGCCCGGCGCATCCCCGCGGCCGACCTGGAGTGGATGCGCTCCATGGCCCACCGCATCTGCTCCGCCCAGGATCCCTGCGGGGCCTTCGGCTACCAGGGGACCGACGGCTACGGGGGGACGGGGCGCCGCGGCCGGGGCGGCTGGGACCACTCCAACACGCAGTACGCCCTCCTCGGGCTCAAGGCCGCCCGCCGCTGCGGCGTGGACATCGACACGAAGGTCTTCCTGCGCTGCCTCGAGCACCTCCTCGACGACCAGGAGCCGTCCGGTCCCGCCGTCGAGCGGCGCGAGACCGACGACGCGGGAGGGGACCGCTACGGCCCGCGGAGCCGGGCCGCGGGGACCGACCACGCCCGGGGCTGGGGCTACCGCGGGAGGTCGACGGCCACCGGCTCCATGACCTCGGGGGGCGTCTCCTCCGTCGTGATCTGCCGGGGGGAGCTCCAGGGGCGGACGGGCTACGGCGGGGCCCTCGACGGCCGCGCGGTGAAGTCCATCCGCGACGGGATCGCCTGGATCGGGCGGAACTTCTCCGTCACGGGCAACCCCTCCGCGGCGGGAAGGGGCGGGAGCGGCTGGCACTACTACTGGCTCTACGGCCTGGAGCGGGCCGGGGTGCTGGCGGGCGTCACCTGGACGGGCCCGCACGACTGGTACCTCGAGGGGGCACGGTACCTCCTCGGGGCGCAGGAGTCCGGCGGCGGCTGGGAGGGGGGGGGCGGGTTCTCCGCCGCGGCCCCCGGCGCGGGGCCGGGACGGGGGAACCTCCTCGACACCGCCTTCGCGCTCCTGTTCCTGAAGAAGGCGACCTTCCGCGTGGAGGGGGCGGTGGCGACGGAGGAATCGGATTCCTCCCTCGACCTCTCCGGGGCCGCGGACCTCGACGACGCCTCCTTCCGCGCCGTCTTCGACACCGTGCGGTCCCGCTTCGCGAGGGCCGCGGAGAAGGACCGCGCGGCGCGGGCCGCCGACTTCGTGCGGCTGGGGGTGCGGGCGCTCGGGCTCCTCGTCCTCGACCTGGAGGCCGAGGGGGCGGCGGAGCGGGAGGTCGCCATCGACGCGCTCCGGCGGGTGACGGGCCAGACCCTCGGCTACGACCCCGCCGCCCCGCAGGAGGTCCGGAGCGCGGCGGTCGCGGCCTGGGAGGAGTGGTACGTCACCCGCCGGCGGGGCCTCGTGGGGGACGCCGCGGCGGGCAGGTTCCGGGAGGGCGCGGGGCCGCGGTAGCTACTCCTCCGCCTTCCAGACGTCCCCGTCCCTCCCCCTCTTCCCCGCGGCGGGCTTCGCCTTGAAGCCGGGGCCCGTGAGGGCGCTGTCCCCGGGAGGGGCCTTCCGCGCTCCGTCCCACTGCGCCACCTCGTTGGGCGAGGAGTAGACATCCCCCTCCGCCGTGACGAAGAAGGCCCGGCGCCCGGTGACGCCCCTCTTCTCCGGCCAGGCGTAGGCGCACCAGATCTCCTCCGAGAGGTCCACGTCGATGAGGAGGGAATCCCCGTCGAGCCCGGGGTCGGTCGGAGGCCCGGTCTCGTGGACGAACCCCGCCTTCCCCTCCCCTCCCGGGCCGGGCAGGAAGACGCGGAAGCAGTATCCCCCCATCGTCGCGATCCCCGCGGCGTCCACCTTGCCGAGGGCGGGGGTGAGCATGGGGACGGAGAGGGGGGCGGCCTTCGAGGAGAAGTCCGTGGTGGAGGGAGTGCCCGCCGTGAAGCCGGCCCGCAGACCCACGGCCCCCGTCAACTCCATGAGGGTCGCGTACTCGCCGAGCCCGTCCTCGTCCCCGTCGATCCGGGCGCTCACCTGCATCTGCGCCTGGCAGGAGACGATGTTCCGGAGCCGCCGGTGGGCCTCCTTCTCGTTGGCCGCGACGGCGAGCCCGGGGGAGGACTTGACGATCGCCTCCACGAGGACGGACTTCAGCCGGGACTCGAGGTCCCCATCCTCGCCGGAGCCTCGCGCCTCCTCGCCCAGGGCCTCGCGGACGGAGGCGAGGGAGCGGTCCAGGAGCAGGAGCCGGCGGACCTTGCCGCCCTCGGGACCCTCCAGGAGCGGGAGGCACTCGGCGAGGGCGGCGGCGTCCACCTTGCGGTCGAGTTCCGCGAGGAGGACGGCGTCCACGGGGGACCAGTCGACCTTCTTGAGGATGGCCTCCGTCCCTGCGGCATCACCCGGCGCCACCTCCTGGACGACGTCCCTCGCGAGGCTCCGCACCCGCTCCTCCAGGCCGAGGGCCCGGTAGAGCCGCTTCAGGAGGGCCGGTCGATCCCCCGCGGCGGGCGCGCCCCCGCCTTCGGGAGCGGCCGTCGCCGACCCGCCCTGGAGGAGCGCGGCGGCGAGGGCGAGGGCGAGAATCCGGATCCGCGGGAGTGCCATGGGAGCGCCTCCTTGGTCTCCGCACCCCAGGCGGGGCGGTCCGAGGATCCTACCCCCCGCCCTCGCGGAGGCGACTCCCCCGCCTCACCCCTTCGCGACCGCCTTCCTCGCCGCCGGCGGGGCGCCCTGGGCACCCTCCTTCCGCGCCGCCTCGTACCCGCGCACGGTGTGGAGGATGGTGTGGTCGAAGAACCGCACCACGAGGATCTGCAGGTCGAGCTCCCCGCGCAGTTCCGCGGCGGAATCCGCGGAGAGCCGCTCGTCGAGGAACTCCCAGAGGTTGCGGCGCGTGAGGAGCTGGGCCGCCACGACGTCCGCCAGCGGGATCCCCTCGGCGAACCGCTCCCTCCCCACCTCGAAGAAGGCGTCCTCCACCTGGAGCTCGCTCGAGGAGCGCAGCCAGTAGCCGAGGTGGCCGTAGATGGCCCTGGCCCTGCGGGCCAGCTCCATCTCGTCCACCCCGTGGAAGGCGAGGGTCCGCTGGTGGGACCGGATCTTCGAGACGAGACGGTCGGTGAGCGCGTCGGAGTGGCTCTCGATGAGGTCCACCAGGGTCCGGGTGCTGGACACGGCGCCTCCTTTTCCGCGGCCGGTTCCGTCTCCGGATTCTACCCCCGGGGGGAGGGGGTCCGGCCCGGCCCCCGTCAAGCCGGGGGGGACCGCGTCACTTCCCGGGCAGGAGGGCCCGGAGCCGCTCCAGCGCCGCCCGCGCGCGCTCCTCGACCCGGGAGTTCTCGAACTGGGAGAGGAAGGTCCCGAGGTCGTCCACCGCCTTCTCCACGGTGCGCCGGCTCGCGGGCTTCACGGAGGCCAGGATCTCCCGCAGGCGCGTCGCGGCGAGGATCTCCCAGACGGCCCGCTCGTCCGCGGCCAGCGCCTCGAGGGCGGCCTTCGCCTTCCCCTCCCACTCGGTCCCCGCGAAGCCGGCGGCGATCCCCTCCAGCATGTCCTTCGCCTCGAGGCTCCAGCGGTCCTTCGCCAGCCGGTCGGCGATGGCGAGGCGGATCCTCGCGACGCTCGCGAGGCCGTCGGAGAGGAGGGCCGCGTCCTTCTCCACCTCCCCCTCCACGGGGAGCCCCGCCTTCCTCCGCTTGGCGGCCTCGGCGACCGCCTCGGAGGCCTTCTTCGCGGCGGCGGCGAACTTCCCCTTCACGAAGAGGTCGGCGGCGGGCCGGACGGTCTTCGCGATCTCCGCCGGCCTCCAGAGCCGGGCGCGGTCGAGGAAGCCGGAGAGGGTCGCGTCGTCCAGCGCCCCGGGGCTCCCCTCCCACATCACCCGCCCGTCGGGGGCGACCAGGTACCAGCGCGGGAGGCTCGGCGCGCCGAAGGCGAAGAAGGTCTCCCCCTTCCGGTCGACGCCGAGGGACCAGGTGACGCCGAACCGCTTCGCGAACTCCCGCGCCTTCTCGTCGTCCGCCCCGCCCCCCACCGCCACGGAGACCGGCAGGAGGTGGCGGTCCCTCGTCCTCCGGACCACCTCCACCGTGCGGGAGGCGAGCCCCTGGCAGACGAGCTCGTCGGGATCGGTGAGCTCCAGGAGGACGCACTCCCCCTTCAGCGCGGACCAGGCGGGGGGAGGCTCCCCGACGACCCACATCGAGGTCGCGGGGACGGGGGCCTCCCGGTCGAGGATGGAGTCCGCGAGGGCGGGAGCGGCGAGGAGCAATACCAAACCCGGCACAAAACAGCAGCGGGGACGGCGCCGCTGCTGTTCTGTGCCGGGTATGGTACTCACCGCGGGGCCAGCGGGGGCAGCTCCTCGGCGGCCTTGAACCGCGCCCCCGCCGCCTCCCGGAGGAGCTTCACGGCGCCGTCCGCCGGGGCCGCCGCGGCCAGGCCGTCGAAGTCGGCCCGGCAGCGCGGGTCGCCGGTGAAGTACCGCTGGCAGCCGAGGAGGAACCGGGCGTCCCCGTCCGCGGGGGCGGCGGCGGCCCGCGCCTCGAGCTCCGCCAGCAGCCGGTCGAACTCCGCCTGGCTCTCGTAGACCCCGACGAGGTCGCCGGTCTCCTTCAGGAGGACCGGGTGGGCCTGGATGGTCCGGCGCATCACCTTCGCGGCGTAGGCGTCCTCGCCGAGGGCGGCCAGCGACTGCGCGAGGGCGAAGAGCGGGCCGGGGATGTCGGGGCTCCCGATGGCGGCGAGGCGGAACTTGACGGCCGCCTCGTAGTACTTCTTCTCCCGGAAGAGGTCCGAGGCCTCGCGCAGGAGCTTCTCCGTGGCGGGGCTCCCCGCGGCGGGCTTCGGGTCGAGGACCTTCGGCTCCCCCTCCGCCGCCGGGGGCGCCGCGGGACCGGCCTCCCCCGCCGCGACCTTCTCCGCGATCTCCTCCTCGGTGTAGACGGTGCGCGTCTCGTAGACGTAGACCGGCTCCCGCACGACCTCGTAGCGGGTCACGTAGACCGGCTCGTAGGAGGAGTAGAAGCCGTAGGGCACGTAGGCCCAGGTGACCGGGGCCGGGTAGAAGAAGGCGAAGTCGCAGCCGACCGTCCAGGAGCGGTAGGGCCAGTAGTAGCCGACCCCGAAGTAGGGGCCGGCGCCCCAGCCGAAGGAGAAGGAGAGGTACCAGCCGTCGTCGTCGTAGCAGTCGTGGTAGTGGTGGTGGCCGTCGTCGTGGTGGCCGTCGCCGCCGTGGTGGCCGTCATCGTGGTGGCCGTTCCCGCCGCCGTCCCCGCCACCGTTCCCGCCACCGTTCCCGCCGCCGTCCTTGCCGCCGCCCCGGCCCGCCTCGGGGCCGGCCCTGGGGCCGACCCGGTAGCCGTTCCGGAAGGACTCGCCCCCGCCGCCGCCGGGCCTGGTCCCGAAGGTCCCGCGCCCCGTCCCCTCCGCGGCGCCGCGCCCCGCGAAGCCGGGGATGGCCCCCTCGCGGGTGCCGGCGCCGGTCGGGGTCCGGATCGAACCCCGCGCGTCGCCCCCGGCGCCGAAGGTGGAGGCGGCCCGGGTCGCCCCCGGGGAGCCCGCCGGCTGGCCGCGGGTCCCGCGGAAGCCGTCGGTCAGGGAGCCGGCGCGGGGCGCGCCCCCGCCCGCCGCCGCGCGGCCCGGCGCCCCGTCGGAACGGGTCGGCGAGGAGCCGAAGGAGCCCGCCCGGGAGGGGGAGGTCCCCGAGGGGACCCTGGTTGCGGTCCGGGAAGGAGAGACCCCGGAGGGTCCCCGCTGTCCACCGTAGGAGACACCCTGCCTCCCGGGAAGGTCACGGGTGGAGGAGAAGGAGGAGCGGCCCGGGGAGCCGGAGGAGGTGAACCGGTTGGTGCCCGACGGGCCCGCGCTCCCGCTCCTGCCGTAGACGGGGGCGCTCCGGGGGGCCGCGCCGAAGGAGCCCGACCGGCCCGAGCCCTGGAAGGAGGAGGCGGAGCGGCCCGGGGAGCCGAAGGAGGGCGCCCCGCGGGAGCCGCCATAGGAGGAGGAGCGGCCGGAGGAGCCGAAGGAGGGTGCGCTGCGGGAGCCGCCGAAGGAGGAGGAGCGGCCGGAGGAGCCGAAGGAGGGCGCGCCGCGGGAGCCGGAGAAGGAGGAGGCGCCGACCCGGGATCCCCCCCCCTGGGTCCCGCCGCCCCTGCCGAGGAAGGAGCCGGTGCCTGAACCGGAGCCGGAACCGGAGTTCGAACCGCCGCCGCCCCGGGCCTCCGCCGAGGAGGGAAGGACGAGGGCGAGTCCGGCCAGCGCGGCGACGACGGTGGAGAACCTCATGGGTGCCTCCCCGGGAGGACATCGCCCCCTCCCGCACCCCATTGTACGCAAGGATCGGGCCGGAGGGAGGGGCGGATCGGAGGAGGCGGGGGCGGGCGCCCGCGCGCGCCCCCCGGTTGCCGCGTCCGAGGGGCCGGACACCCGTGCCTGCCACGCCGCGGGCGCTACCCCCCCGCCCGCCCCTTCCCCCGGGTCGCGTGGAGCGAGGCCACCACGGACACGCCGAGGATGAGGCAGATGACCACCAGCGAGAGGAGCGGGGGCATCTTCCACACTTCCACGATGCACATCTTCACCCCGACGAAGACGAGCACCGCCGCGAGCCCGGTCTTGAGGTAGGGGAACCGGTCCACGAGCCCCGCCAGGAGGAAGTAGAGCGAGCGCAGGCCGAGGATGGCGCAGATGTTGGAGGTGAAGACGATGAAGGGGTCGAGGGTCACCGCGAAGATGGCGGGGATGGAGTCGACGGCGAAGATGACGTCGGTGACCTCCACCAGGAGGAGCGCCATGAGCAGCGGCGTCCCCACCCGCCGGCCGTTCTCCACCGTGAAGAACCGGTCCCCGTCGAACCGGCTCGTGGAGGGCACGATCCGCCGCACGAGGCGCATCGCCCAGCCGTCCTCGGGGTGGGACTCCTTCCCGCGCTCGAGGAAGAGCCGGATCCCCGTGAGGACGAGGAACCCGCCGAAGACGTAGATGAGCCAGTGGAAGCGCTGGAGCAGCGCCGCCCCGCCGAGGATCATCGCCGCGCGCAGGACGAGCGCCGAGATGATGCCCCAGAAGAGCACCCGGTGCTGGTAGAGGGCCGGGATCCCCAGCGTCGAGAAGATGATCACGAAGACGAAGATGTTGTCCACGGAGAGCGACTTCTCGATGAGGTAGCCGGTCAGGAACTCGATCCCCTTCCCGCTCCCGAACCGCCACCAGACGAAGCCGGCGAACACCAGCGAGAGCGCGACCCAAACCACGCTCCAGCCCAGCGCCTCCCGGAACCCGACCACGTGGGCCTTCCGGTGGAAGACCCCGAGGTCCAGCGCCAGCATCACCAGGACGAGGCCGATGAACCCGGCCCAGAGCCCCGGCGTTCCCACGCCTTCCATGCCCATGTGCGCTCCCTAGTCCACGAGGCCGCCGAGGAAGTCCATGAGCCCGCCCCCGCGGCGGCGCCGGCCCTCCCCGGAGTCCCCGTCGTCGTCGTCCCCGTCGTCGCCGTCCCGGTCGTCCCGGCCCCCCCGGGACATCCGCGCGGCGATCTTCTCGAGCTCGCCGCGGTCGAGCCAGAGGCCCCGGCAGGAGGGGCAGGAGTCCACGACGACCCCCTCCCTCTCCCTCTCGTCGAGGACCGACCCCTCGCAGCGCGGGCAGTTCATCGCTCCACCCCCTCCCTGCGGGCGTCGAAGCCCCGGCGCTTCTCCATCTCCCGGGCCACGGCGCGCCCGAGGCGCCCCGCCGCCCGGTCCACGGCCTCCAGGGGGTCCGCGGCCTCGTCGGAGACGACGACCTCCCAGCCGCGCGTCCCGGTCACCCGGATGACGCACCGGATGGCCGGCCCGCCGCGGGGGCCGTTCTCGTCGTCGAGCGAGACGTCCACCTCCTCGACGGCGTCCCGGAACCGGGACAGGGCGAAGCCGAGCCGCTTCTCCGCGTGGGCGCGGACCCCCGCGGGGTCCTCCACCCTCCTGCAGCGCACGCCGATCCTCACGGGCCGCCTCCTTTCCGCGCCGGACGGGCCCATCCTGCGGGGAGGTCCACCCTTCGACAATCAGGAAGTTCCGAAGAAACCCTTCGGTATTCCCGTAGCATTCCCCCCGTGGACCCCCTCAACCACCGCCACCTCCACTGCTTCTGGGCCGTCGCCCGGGAGGGGAGCCTGCGCCGGGCCTCGGAGCGGGTCCTCCTCTCCCCCCAGACGCTGAGCGGGCAGGTCCGCCTGCTGGAGCGGGCGCTCGGCCGGAGGCTCTTCGAGCGGAGGGGGCGCGGCCTCGTCCTCACGCCCGACGGGCGCACGGTGTTCCGGACGGCGGACGAGATCTTCTCCCTCGACCGGGACCTCCGGGAGGCGCTGGCCGGGGGCGCCTCCGGCCGCCCCCAGCCGGTGGCGGTGGGGATCTCCGACGGGATCCCCAAGCTCGTGGTGCGGCGCCTCCTGGAGCCGCTCCTCCGCCTGCCGGTCCCGGTGGCGCTCCTCTGCCGGGAGGACGACACGGGCCGCCTCCTCGGGGCGCTGGCCCTCCACGAACTCGACTTCGTCCTCTCCGACCACCCGGTGCCGCCCTCCTCGGGCTTCCGGGCCTTCAGCCACCTGCTGGTCGAGAGCCGGATCTCCTTCTTCGCCGCCGGGCCGCTGGCGCGGCGGCTGCGGAAGGGGTTCCCGGGGTCCCTCCGGGGGGCGCCGGTGCTGCTGCCCACGGGGGCGACGGCGCTCCGGCGGTCGCTCGACGCCTGGTTCGAGGAGCGGGGGATCCGGCCGTCCGTGGTGGCGGAGTTCGACGACAGCGCGCTCATGAAGTCCTTCGGGGAGCGCGGCCACGGGGCCTTCCCGGTCCCCTCCATCGTGGACGACGAGGCGCGGCGGGTCCACGGGGCGGTGCGGATCGGGGTGGCCGAGGGGGTGCGGGAGAGGACCTGGGCGCTCACGACGGAGCGGCGGGTGCGGCACCCGGCGGTGCTGGAGCTGCGGCGGGCGGCCGCGGGGCTCGCGGGCGGGGGCTAGGGGACGCGGAGGTCGAGGTCGGCGGCGCCCCCCTCCTCGACGCGGGCGGTGCCGGCGGGGGAATCGGCGCCGGCGCACCGTATCACAACTTGATACACTCCGGCGGGGACCCTCGCCTCGAAGCGGCCGCGGTGGTCCGCGGGGAGGGGGCGGGGCTCCCCGCCCTCCGCGGGGGCGGCGAGGACGGTCGCCCCGGCGGCGGGGAGGCCGTCGGCGGCCCGGACGCGGCCGCGGAGGAGGCCGCCGCGGGGGACGATCACCTGGAGCGGGGCGGGGGCGGCGGGGTCGAGGGTCGCGGCGGTGGGGACGCAGGCGGCGCCGGAGACGGAGAGCGTGAAGGGGACCGGGGGCCGGACGCCGAGGGAGAAGGAGCCGTCGGCGGCGGTGACGGTGGATTGGACGCCGTCGTGGGTCTCCAACCTCACCCAGCCGGCCAGGCTGCCTCCGAGGGAGACCGTCACGCCCGCGAGCGGGCGGCGGTCGGGATCGAGGACCCGGCCGGCGAGGGGCGTCCCGGCGCGGAGGGGGATGTCGCCGAGGTCCCTGGCCTCTCCGGGAGCGAGGGTGCCCTCGACCGGGCCGCCGACGACCCCGTCGCGGCGGAGCCAGAGGCGGAAGGGGCCGGGCGGGGCCCACTGGACATCGAAGGTCCCGTCCTTCCAGCCCTCCCGGCCCGAGGGGAGGGTCCGCCAGCCCCCGTCCGCGGAAGGTGCTTCCAGGTTCCACTCGAGGAGGCCCGCGGCGGTCGTTCCGCCCGGGAGGACGGCCCGGCCGCGGAGGGTGGCGGATCGGAGGTGGACGAGGCGGAGGCCCGTGGCCGGGGCCACGGCGTCCACCGGGTCCGATCCACCGCCCGCGCGGACGCGGTAGGTCTCCCCCGGCTCGAGCCGATCCAGGGAGAACCGGCCTCCCTCCCCGCTGGTGGCCATGGAGGCGGCGTTCATGTCGGGCATCCACGGCAGTCCCCTCCCGCCGCTTCCGGACCGGAGGGCGGCCTCGACGTCCGCGGACCGGGTGGCGGTGACGCGGACGTTCGGCATGGGCTCACCCCGATCGTCCACCACCGTGCCTTCGATGGTCGACGTGCCGATGCGTAACGGGGCCAGGGGGACCGTCACCTCCACCGTCGCCCCCGGCGCCACCACCGCCTTCGCCTCCCCGGTGGCACCGGAGGTGCGGGCGGACACCAGGAACCCACCCGGCGGAACGTCCACGCTACAGGGCTTCCCCTCCTCCACCTCCCTCGTCCTCCCCGGCGGAAGCACGACGGCCCCGAGCGCATCCTCCTCGGTCACCCACTGAGCATCATCGTTCCAGAGCACTCCCGCCTCGCGGTCCAGCGGACTGCCTCCTGAGCGCACCCTGAAGGACTCGTCGAATTCCCTCGCCGCCCCGGAAACCCCCCGGATCCGTGCGATCACCTCCGCACGGTCGTCTCCTTCGGGCAGGTTCCACCGGACGACGAGGGTCCCTTCCGCCGCGAGCCGCAGATCCACCCGCCCCTCGCCGGTTTCGGGGACGAGGGCCCGATCCTCGAGCGCCCACCCTGCCGGGGAGAGGCGGTTCGCGTCCACGCGGTAGAGGCCCCCGGCCGCGAGGCCCTCGACCGTGAAGGTGCCGTCCTCCGCGGTGCGCGCCAGGAGCCCCTCCTCCCTGCGCTGGACGACCTGCAGGCCCGACCCCGTGGCGAGGAAGAGCGGCGGCGCGCCCTTCCCCGCCGGCAGGACCGTCACCAACGCACCCTCGACGGGGC